>DATIEN010000048.1:0-17055 GCA_035455705.1 Casimicrobiaceae bacterium
CACCTGTCCGAACTCAAGACCAAGCACGTCTCCGAGCTGCTCGACATCGCCAACACGATGGAAATCGACGGCGCCAACCGGATGCGCAAGCACGATCTCATCTTCGCCCTGCTCAAGACGCAGGCGAAGAAGGGCGAGAGCATCTTCGGCGAAGGCGTGCTCGAAGTCCTGCCCGACGGCTTCGGCTTCCTGCGCTCGCCCGACACGAGCTACCTCGCGGGCACCGACGACATCTACATCTCGCCGTCGCAGATCCGCCGCTTCAACCTGCACACCGGCGACACGATCGAAGGCGAGATCCGCACGCCGAAGGACGGCGAGCGGTATTTCGCGCTCGTCAAGGTCGACAAGGTCAACGGCGAGCCGCCGGAGAACGCGAAGAACAAGATCCTGTTCGAGAACCTGACGCCGCTCTTCCCCGACGAGCCGATGGTCCTCGAGCGCGACATCAAGGCCGAGGAGAACATCACCGGCCGGATCATCGACATCGTCGCCCCGATCGGCAAGGGCCAGCGCGGACTTCTCGTCTCGTCGCCGAAGTCGGGCAAGACCGTCATGCTGCAGCACGTCGCGCACGCGATCACGGCGAATCATCCGGACGTGATCCTGATCGTGCTGCTGATCGACGAGCGGCCGGAGGAAGTGACCGAGATGCAGCGCACGGTGCGCGGCGAGGTCGTCGCCTCGACGTTCGACGAGCCGGCGACCCGTCACGTACAGGTCGCCGAGATGGTGATCGAGAAGGCGAAGCGCCTCGTGGAGCACAAGAAGGACGTCGTGATCCTGCTCGACTCGATCACCCGGCTCGCGCGTGCCTACAACACGGTCGTCCCCGCGTCCGGCAAGGTCTTGACCGGCGGCGTCGACGCGAACGCGCTGCAGCGGCCGAAGCGCTTCTTCGGCGCGGCGCGCAACATCGAGGAAGGCGGATCGCTGACGATCATCGCGACGGCGCTGATCGATACCGGCTCGCGGATGGACGACGTCATCTACGAGGAATTCAAGGGCACCGGCAACATGGAGATCCATCTCGACCGCCGGATGGCCGAAAAGCGGATCTATCCGGCGATCAATGTGAACCGCTCCGGCACCCGGCGCGAGGAGCTGCTGCTGAAGCCGGACATCCTGCAAAAGGTCTGGATCCTGCGCAAGCTGCTCTACCCGATGGACGAGCTCGAGGCGATGGAATTCCTGCTCGACAAGGTGAAGGCGACCAAGAGCAACGCCGAGTTCTTCGAAAGCATGCGGCGCGGCTGACGTCGCTCGCGCCCTGCCCGGCGGCAATTGCGCGCCGGTGTCCGGCGCGGCACCATCTCGCGCATCGGCCGATCGTCGGCGTTCGGGCCGTCCGCTATCCGATCGATCCAGGAGACTCGCCATGGCGCGCAAGTACATCGACTGCCGGCTCTTCCCCAGCGCCTCGAAATGCTCGGTCGCGATATCGGCCGATACCGAGGACGAGGTCGTCGACGCCGCCGTCCAGCACGCCGTCAGCGTGCATCAGCACGAGGACTCGCCGCAGCTTCGCAAGCAGATCCGCGCCTGCATCAAGGAAGGCAACCCTAAGGCCTAGCCGGCCCCTGCAAAGGTCGGCCGTTCTGCCTAGCGCAAAACGCGAGGTCGTTGGGCCTTCCGTATCAAAGGGTTACGTTGCATCTTGCAATCCGGCGGCCACGCCGCAACTTGCGTGGAACCGCGACGTCCCGGATAATCCGGGATTCCCCTTCGGCGCCTGCCGCCCGCCGTCCGTGCGGGTTCGCGCGGCATCTTGCGCCGGCAACACGGAAGGCACGCCAACATGAAAATCGACACCCACCCCAAGTACTCCGAGATCAACGTCACCTGCAGCTGCGGCAACGCGTTCACGACCCGCTCGACCATCAACAAGCCGCTGCACGTCGAGGTGTGCTCGGCCTGCCATCCGTTCTACACCGGCAAGCAGAAGATCGTCGACACGGCAGGCCGCGTCGAGAAGTTCCGCCAGCGCTACGCCGGCAAGACCGCGACGCCATCGGCCTGACGCGCCACGTTGTTCGCCGCGCGAGCTAAGAGGCAGCTTCGGCTGCCTTTTTCGTTGCGGCGGCGGCCGCTGCAACGGGTGATCGAGCACCGCCCGCCGGGGCCTGCCTGAGGTTACCCTCCAAGGCCATGCGCCTGCCCCTGTCCGAGTTCACCGCCGTTTCCGACCCCGAAGCCGAGGCCGCGCGCGGCGTCGACCGCTACCGGACATGGAAGCAGGCGGGCCTCGTGCTGCTCGCGTTCATCTGGATCGCCCTCGGCCTCACCGGGCACGATCCGTGGAAATTCGACGATGCAACGTCGTTCGGCGTCGCCTGGGAGATGGCGCAGCGGCAGGACTTCGTCGTCCCGCACCTCGCCGGCGACGTATACCTGCGCGATCCGCCGCTCGTGCCGGCGCTCGCGGCGGCCACGCTCGAGCTCCTGTCTCCGCCGCTCGCCCCGCACGATGCCGCCCGGATCGCGGCCGGCGTCCTGCTCGCGCTGATGCTCCTCTTTACCGCGCTCGCGAGCCGGGAACTCGCCGGGCGGGCATACCGCTGGCCCCCGGTGCTGATCCTGATCGGCTCCGTCGGCCTGTGGGACCGCGCGCACGTCCTGTCCAGCGAGATCGGAATGATGGTAGGCCTGGCGATGGGCCTCTACGGGCTGGGTCTCGCGCTGCGCCGCCCGCTCGGCGGCGGCGCGTGGCTCGGCGCCGGCGGGGCGGTCGCCTTCCTGAGCCAGGGGGTGACCGGTCCGGTCTGGCTCGGCATCACCGCCGTCGTCGTCGCCGGCCTCGCGCCGCAGTTCCGGCGGCCCGCGTACGTCGCGACGCTCGCGGTCGCGACCGGCGTGGCGGCGGCGCTCGCCGCGCCGTGGCTCGTCGCACTTTACCTGCGCGATCCATCGCTGCTCGAGGAATGGCGCGCCAACGAGACGATGGGCTACGCGCTCGCGCTCGGCGGCGATTTTTCTCTCGCCGATCCGCTCTATCACGCGCGCAACCTGCTGTGGTTCGCGTGGCCGGCGCTGCCCCTGATCGCATGGATGTTCTGGACGCGCGCCCGCGGCTTCGGGGGCGGCATCGCACAGCCCGCCGTGCAGATCCCCGCCGTGCTGGCGCTCGTCATCTACGTGAACCTGCTGCTCGTCCGCGAACCGCGGCTCATCCAGGCGCTGCCGCTGCTGGTGCCCTGCGCGCTGCTCGCGTCGCTCGAGATCGATTCGCTCGCGCGCGGGTTTTCCGCGGCGCTCGACTGGTTCGGGATCCTGACGTTCGGCTTGCTCGCGATCCTCGTCTGGGGCGTGTGGGTCGACGCGCGGCTTTCCGGCATGTCGCCGGCGATCGCGGCGATCTTCCGCGACACCGAGGTCGGCTTTCAGCCGACGTTCCATCTGGGTTCCGTCATCACGGCGATCTTCCTCACGCTGCTCTGGATCGCCCTCGTGCGGCCCGCGCGGCGGAGCAACCGCCGTGCGCTCCTGAACTGGGCCGCCGGCGTGACGCTCGCCTGGTGCCTCTACTCGACGATCTGGCTGCCGTATCTCGACTCGCGGCGCTCCTATCGCGCGATGATGGAGGATCTCGCGTCGAACGTGCCTGCCGAAGGATGCATCGCGAGCCGCAACCTCGGCGACCCGCAGCGTGCCCTGCTCTACTACTTCGCCGCGATCAGCACCGTGCGCGAGGAAGCGAACGCGGATGCCGACGGCGAATGCGATGCGCTGCTCGTGCAATATGGAACCGTCGCGGGTGCACCGCCGTCGCTGCCCGGCTATCGCGTCAGCTGGGAAGGCAGACGGCGAGGTGACGCGACCGAGCGATTCGTGCTCTACGTGAAGGATCGATCGTCGTGAAATTCGTCGACGAAGCGTACATCGAGGTGATCGCCGGCGACGGCGGCAACGGCGCCGCGTCGTTTCGACGCGAAAAGTACGTGCCGCGTGGCGGTCCGGACGGCGGCGACGGCGGCCGCGGCGGCAGCGTCGTCGCGGTCGCGGATCGCAACATCAATACGCTGGTCGACTACCGGTTCGCGCGCATTTTCAGGGCGAAGCGCGGCGAGAACGGCCACGGTGCCGACCGTTACGGTCGCGGCGCCGACGACATCGTGCTGCGAATGCCCGTCGGAACGGTGGTCCGCGACGTGGACAGCGGCGAGCTGATCGCCGATCTTGCCGAGGACGGTGCGCGCGCGCTGCTCGCGAAGGGTGGCAGGGGTGGCCTCGGCAACCTGCATTTCAAGTCCAGCACCAATCGTGCGCCGCGGCAGTCGACGCCGGGCGAGAAAGGCGAGGAGCGGAAGCTGCATCTCGAGCTCAAGGTGCTCGCCGACGTCGGGCTCCTCGGGCTACCGAACGCCGGCAAGTCGACGCTGATCCGCGCGATTTCCGCGGCGCGGCCGAAGGTCGCCGACTACCCGTTCACGACGCTGTCGCCGCAGCTCGGCGTCGTGCGCACGTCCGAGTCACGCAGCTTCGTCGTCGCCGACATCCCGGGATTGATCGAAGGCGCGGCCGAGGGCGCGGGCCTCGGGCACCGGTTCCTGCGCCATCTCGCGCGCACCCGGCTGCTGCTGCACGTCGTCGACATCGCTCCGCCCAACCCCGACGCGGATCCAGCCGCCGACGCGCGCGCGGTCCTGCAGGAGCTCGTCAAGTTCGACCCGGCGCTCGCCGCCAAGCCGCGGTGGCTCGTGTTGAACAAGATCGATCTCGTACCCGAGGACGAGCGGGCCTCCCGCGCGCAGGCGCTCGCGAAGGCGCTGCGCTACGACGGACCGCGGTTCGCGGTTTCGGCGATCGACGGCGGCGGATGTCGGGCACTCACGTTCGCGATCCAGGATTGGCTGGACGCGCACCGTCCGGTACAGGCGAATGCGGTCGAAGCGCAGCCGAGCGAGCCACCCGTCGTCACTCCGGCGCCGGTTGCGCCGAGACGGCCGCGCAAGCGCGCCGGCGACAGGCGATGAGCGGCATCTCCGATGCGACGCGCGTCGTCGTCAAGGTCGGCTCGAGCCTCGTCACCAACGAGGGCCGCGGCATCGATCACGACGCGGTCGCGCGGTGGGCGGGCGAGATCGCCGCGCTCGTCGCCGCCGGCAAGTCGATCGTCCTGGTCTCGTCGGGCGCGATCGCGGAAGGCATGCAGCGGCTCGGGTGGAAGGCGCGCCCGCGCGCGATCCACGCGCTGCAGGCGGCTGCCGCCGTCGGGCAGATGGGCCTCGTGCAAGCGTACGAGCGCGCGTTCGCCCGCTACGGATTGCACACCGCGCAGGTGCTGCTGACGCACGAGGACCTCTCCGATCGTCGCCGCTACCTCAACGCGCGCACGACGCTCACCACGCTGCTCGACCTTCGCGCGATCCCGATCATCAACGAGAACGACACGGTGACGACCGACGAGATCCGCCTGGGCGACAACGACACGCTGGCCGCGCTCGTGACGAACCTGATCGAGGCCGACCTGCTCGTGTTGCTGACCGACCAGCAGGGACTCTACTCGGCCGACCCGCGCAGTCATCCGTCCGCAACGCTCGTGCGTACCGCGCGCGCCGGCGATCCGGCGCTCGAGGCGATGGCCGGCGGCGCCGGCAGCGCGATCGGCCGCGGCGGGATGCTGACGAAAGTGCTCGCGGCGCGGCGAGCCGCGCGCTCGGGCGCCTCGACGATCATCGCCTGCGGCCGCGAGGATTGCGTGCTGACGCGTCTCGTGCGCGGGGAGGCGATCGGCACGTTGCTGTCCGCGGAACAGACCTCGCTCGCCGCGCGCAAGCAGTGGCTTGCCGATCACGTACGGCTCGCGGGACGACTCACGCTGGACACCGGTGCCGTGCGCGCGCTCGTGCAGGATGGCAAGAGCCTCCTGCCGATCGGCGTGGTCGCCGTCTCCGGCCAGTTCGGTCGCGGCGAGGTCGTCGGATGCATCGCACCCGATGGGAGCGAGGTCGCGCGCGGGCTCGTCAACTACGGCGCGCAGGAGGCGACGCGGATCATGCGGCGCCCGTCGTCGGAGATCGAGGCGGTGCTCGGTTACGTCGACGAGCCCGAGCTCATCCATCGAGACAATTTGGTGTTGCTCGGGTGAGCTTCTCCAACCTGCTCGACCGGATCAAGCGCATCCTCGGCGAGCCGCGCAACGCCTGGATGACGATCGCCGCCGAGCCGGCCACCGTGCAGTCGCTCTACACGGGCTGGATCATGATCCTCGCCGCCATCGGTCCGCTCGCCCTCCTCGCCTCGACGGGCTCGCTGCAGCTCGCGATCGCACAGTACGTGCGCTCGTTGATCATGACGTTCGTGCTCGCGCTCGTCGTCGACACCGTCGCACCGTCGTTCGGCGGCACGAAGGACTTCGTCGCGTCGCTCAAGCTCGTCGCGTACAGCTATGCGGCCGCATGGCTGGCCGGCATCTTCTACCTGCTCGGTACGCTCGGCGCGTCGATCGTGCTGGCGGCGTTCGTCTATTCGTTCTACACGCTTTTCCTTGGCGCGCCGCTTCTCAGCAAGGCTGCGCCCGACAAGGCCGTGCCATTCACGATCGTCGTCGTGCTGTGCGGCATCGTGCTGTACTTCCTCGCGCGCTTCGCATTCACCGGCGTGGCGTCGCCGCTGCCGCTGCACGCCGGAATGGGGCTCAGCTGACGCCGCGCGCGGTCACCGGGTTCGCGTAGGACGCCGGCATTTCGGGGTGCGCGAAGCCGAAGAGCCGCTCGCGTCGCGTCTGCGGACGCGAATACAGGAAGCGCTCGAGTTCCATCAGCGCACGGCGGTACACCTCGCGCTTGAAGTCGATCACCGCCTCCAGCGGAACCCAGTAGTCGTGCCAGCGCCACGCGTCGAACTCGGGATGGTCGGTGGCGCGCAGGCTCACGTCGTTGTCGCGTCCGGTCAGACGCAGCAGATACCAGATCTGCTTCTGGCCGCGGTAGCTGCCGCGCCACTCGCGCTTGATCCAGTGCTGCGGGACCTCGTAGCGCAGCCAGTCTCGCGTACGGCCGAGGATCCTGACGTGATGGGGCTGCAACCCGACTTCCTCGCGCAGTTCCCGGTACATCGCCTGCTCGGGCGCCTCGCCGGGATTGATGCCGCCTTGCGGAAACTGCCAGGAATGTTCGCGGATCCGCTTGCCCCAGAAAACCAGGTTCTTGCCGTTCGCGATGACGATGGCGACGTTCGGGCGATAGCCGTCACGGTCCAGCATCGCGGTCACCCTGATGCAATTCGTTGCGATCATTGTTGCACAGGACGATGGTTGTTGCCTAGCGGCGACACTGCCGGGACGATGACCGGCAACACAGTCCGATCGAGCGGAAACCGAGGCCGTCGAAAGCCGCAACCCGAGCGCGATCAAGCGGCGACCGGCGCCGGCGACTTGCCCGCGAGGCGCAACTCGGGGGCGTCGGAGAAGATCGTCGGCTTCGCGAGGCCCATCCGCCAAAGCCTGTACTGCGCGCTCACGCGCAGCACGCCGAGCCCGTACACGACCGAGCGACGGAAATCGATCTGGCTCGCTTCGGGAAAGTAGCGCGTCGGACACGAGATCTCGCCGATCGACATGCCGAACGCGTGCGCCTGCACGAGCATCTCGTTGTCGAAGACGAAGTCCTGCGAATTTGCGAGCAGCGGCAGCTCGGACAGCACCCGCCGCGAGAACGCGCGGTAGCCGGTATGAAACTCGGACAGCTTGCTGCCGATCGCGAGATTCTGCAGCGCCGTCAGGCCACGGTTCGCCACGTACTTGTAGAGCGGCATCCCGCCGCGCAGCGCGGTGTTGCCGACGATGCGCGACCCCAGCACGAGGTCGTAGACGCCGGACGCGATCATCGCCGCCATCGCGGTGATGAGGCGCGGCTCGTACTGATAGTCCGGGTGCAGCATGACCACGATGTCCGCGCCCTGCGCGAGCGCCTCGCGGTAGCACGTCTTCTGGTTCGCGCCGTAGCCGAGATTGCGAGGATGACGATACGTCGCGATACCGAGCTCGCGCGCGACGGCGAGCGTGTCGTCGTCGCTGCCGTCGTCGACGAGGAGCGTCGTGTCGACGATGTCCCGCGGTATCGCGCGATGGCACGCTGCGAGCGTGCGCGCCGCGCGGTAAGCCGGCATCACGACCGCGATCTTGTGTCCATGCAGCATGTCGACGTCGCTCCTCGCCGCGGTCGCGATGATACGCGAGCGCCGCACGTCACGTCACCGAAACACCCAGAGCCGATAGACGAGATAGTTGGCGAACGTGAGAAGCACGGTGGTCGCGACCTGCGCCGGCCATACGCCGATGCCCGCGCTCGTCAGCGCGCCGAGCAGCGCCGAGTTCGCGACGAGCTGCGCGCCGACCGCCGCCACGAAGCGCAGGCCCGCGGCCGGCACGCCGGCGGTCGGTGAGAAGATGTGCGCGTAGGAAAAGGCGAATCGGACGAGGGCCCCGGCGACGAAGCCGATGGCGCTGGCGACGACGGGTGCGAGCCCGGTGCGAAGCGCGACGTACATCACCGCATAGTGCGCGGCGACGGCGGCGAAGCCGGTCGCGACGTGCAGCGAAAAGCTGTGCGCCCAATGCGCGAGACCGCTGCCGCTCGGCCGCCGGAGCGCGAGGCGAAGAAGCGACGAGAAGGACGCCGTTCGACGCATGGCCCGGGATCATACCGGGCGCCCGGGTCATCGATTGCCGATGAAAAAACGGCGCGACCGACCGCGCCGTTTTTGCGTTGCGAGGTCCCGGTTCAGTCGCGATCCCAGTGGCCGTGATCGCGCCGCCAGCGTCCGTGGTCCTCGTGCCAGCGATCCGGCACCCAGTGGTGCCCGCGGCGCTGATGCACGCGGTGACCGTTCACCCACACGTAGTGGCGACCATTCCAGTTCCAGTACCCCGGCACCCAGACCCAGCCGGGCTGCAGCGCGGGCACGACTTCGTAACGAGGCGCGGGCGGCGCAACGCGAACGTAAATGTCCGCCAACGCGACGCCGGGGGCGAGCGTTGCGGCGCTTCCGGCCGCCATCAGCAGCGCAAGGAAAGTCTTCCTGGCATTCATGGATATAGCTCCGCTTCGAACGATACGACGCGTACGATCGCATGGCGCGCAAGACCACTGGATCGGTCCGGGGAGGATGGTGCTGTAGGACTGCACGAACGATGCTGTAGGATCGTATCTGCCGCCGCCGCAGACGGCTTCGCGACCGACATGGAACTGCCGCCCGCCCTTCGCAGCATCCGCGATTTCTACTTCAAGCAGGCGCTCGCCGCCCCGGCGAACGTCACCCATTTGCATCGGTCGGGGCTCGTTCGCGACGCGCCGCTTTTCTCGCTCGAGCACCTGCGCCGGCACCTCGACGATCCTCGGCTCGACCTCAACTACGTGAATCTGTTTCAAGGCGGAAAGACGGTCGACCTCGCGGATGCGCGGCTGTACAAGGTCGTGCAGCGGCGCAAGATCGCCTTCGTCGACCGCCGCGTGCTGCAGGATCACCTCGCGCGAGGCGCAGCGTGCGTTCTCGAAGGGCTCGACATCCTCGAGCCGCAGATCAACCTGCTCGCGACCGTGCTCGATCGCGGCCAGGCCGCGACGTTCTGCAACGCGACCGCGTTCTTTTCACAGAAGGGCAACGAAGCGTACCGGGGCCATGTCGACACCGACGACGTCCTCGTGATTCACATGGCCGGCGAGAAGCGCTGGCGCCTTCATGAGCGACAGAAGCCGCGTCGCACTCAGCTGAACGAGCTCACCGAGTCGCAGATGGGCGGGCTCGACGCGGAAGTCGTGATGCGCGCCGGCGACGTGATGTTCCTGCGCAGCTATACGCCGCACCGCGTCGAGACGCTCTCGGAATGCTCGCTGCACGTGGCGTTCGATCTTTGCGATCGGCAGCCGAGCATCGAGATGGCGCTGCAACTGCTGCTGGCCCACTACGACCGCGACGCGGCGCTTCCGCTGACGCCCACACGGGGAACGCTCGACAAGCTCTTCGAGCTTGCGCATTCCGAAGCCTACCAGGGGGACCTCGACGCGATGCTCGCGCGCGACAAGGCCGGGCACGCCGAATTCCGGCGCATCCTGGATACGCGTGTCACGCACCTCGACCGCTTCATCGACGAGGAAAGACGACTCCATTTGCGCGCGGGAACCCGGTAGGCAGCCAAACCGCGACGTGGGCCATTGCCTCGTGCACGCCGTTCGCAATCGGCTCTCGCCTATCGGGACGCGGAACGCGGTTTCGCCTGCCGGCTCGAACCCCGATCGCCGGCGCGCGGTCTGACCGCGATGGTTTTGGACCCGACCGCGGCGTACGTGGCAAGCCCACTCTCTCGCGCCGACGTGGACGCGCTCACGGGGTCGGTCGTTCTCGACTTCGGCACCGCATGGTGCGGTGTTTGCAGGCGAACGGCGCCGCTCGTGACCGATGCACTGGCGGCACACCCGCACGTGCGGCTCTTGCGCATCGAGGACGGGCCAGGCCGGCGCCTCGGTCGCTCGTTTCGCATCAGGCTGTGGCCCACGCTGGTGTTCCTTCGAGAGGGTCGCGAGGTCGAGCGGCTGGTGCGGCCGAACGACGCCGGGGCGATCGACCGGGCGCTCTGCCGGATCGATCCGCGTTGACGCTATCGAAAAACATTGGCGTGACGGCGTCACGCCGATGTCGATTCGACGGCTGCGCGTTCGACTGGGAGTAGCGCGAGCGGTTTTTCCGATGGCCCGGGCAGGGCGGCGGGCCCGCGCTTTTGTTGATCGAATGCGACCGATGGAGAGACGACAATGCGATTCATGGTGATGGTCAAGGCAACCCCGAACAGCGAGGCCGGCAAGTTGCCGAGCCACGAGCTTCTCGCTCGAATGGGTGCGTTCAACGAAGAGCTTTCGAAGGCGGGCATCATGCTGGCGGGCGATGGCCTGAAGCCGAGCTCGAAGGGCGCGCGGGTGACCTTCGCGGGCGGCAAGCGAACGGTGACCGACGGCCCGTTCGCGGAGACGAAGGAGCTCGTCGCCGGTTTCTGGCTTTGGCAATGCAAGTCGATGCAGGAGGCGATCGAATGGGTGCAGCGCTGCCCCGACCCGATGCCGGGCGAGGAATCGGTGATCGAGATCCGTCCACTCTATGAGGCTGACGACTTCGGCGAGGCGTTGACGCCCGATCTGCGCGAGCAGGAGACGCGATTGCGCGCGCAGCCGGACGAGCGCGCTCGGGTCGAGCGTTGACGCGCGACGTGCCGATCGCGGCTGCCGTTCCTGCCGAGCCGCAAGAGGATCTGCGCGACATCGTCGATGCGATCTACCGCACCGAATCGCGGCGCATATTCGCAACCCTGATCCGGCTCCTCGGCGATTTCGACGTCGCCGAGGAGGCGCTGCACGATGCGTTCCGCGCTGCGCTCGAGCATTGGCCTCGCGACGGCGTTCCGGCGAACCCCCGCGCCTGGCTCGTGTCGACGGGACGCTTCAAGGCGATCGACGGGATCCGGCGACGCGCTCGTTTCGATTCGCTCGAGGATCGCGTCGACGAGGTCGAGGCGATCGCCGACGAGTCGATCGATTTCGACGGCGAAGGCATCGCGGACGACCGGCTGCGGCTCGTGTTCACCTGCTGTCACCCGGCGCTCGCACCCGACGCGCAAGTCGCGCTGACGCTGCGCGAAGTGTGCGGGCTCACCACCGAGGCGATCGCGCAGGCGTTCCTGACGGCACCGCCGACGCTCGCGCAGAGGATCGTTCGCGCGAAAGCCAAGATTCGCGACGCCCGGATCGCCTACGAGGTCCCGGGGCCGAAGGAGCTGCCGGCGCGCCTCGACAGTGTTCTGCGCGTCGTCTATCTCGTGTTCAACGAGGGCTATTCGGCTTCGTCCGGGTCCGAGCTGCTGCGCGTCGATCTTTCGTCGGAGGCAATCCGCCTCGGACGCCTGCTCGTCGCTCTCCTGCCCGATTCCGAGGCGATCGGGTTGCTCGCGCTGATGCTGCTGCAGGAATCGCGGCGCGCTGCCCGCGCCTCCGCACGAGGCGAGATCGTGCTGCTCGACGAGCAGGATCGCACGCTATGGGACCGCGCGCTGGTTGCGGAGGGAACGGCGCTGGTTCAACGAGCGCTGGCCTCCCGCCGCTTCGGTCCCTACACACTGCAGGCGGCGATCGCGGCGGTGCACGCGAATGCGCCGCGCAGCACCGATACCGACTGGCCGGCGATCGTCGGCATTTACGACCTGCTGCTGCGGATCGAGCCATCGCCGATCGTCGAGCTGAACCGCGCCGTCGCCGTCGCCATGCGCGATGGACCGAGTGCCGGTCTCGCGCTGATCGAGGCGCTCCTCGCGCGCGGCGAACTGCGCGATTACCACCTCGCACACGCCGCCTGCGCCGACATGCACCGACGGCTCGGCGATGCGGAAGAAGCGCGTGCCGCGTACCAACGCGCCATCGCGCTCGCCCGACAGGAGCCCGAGCGGCGCTTCCTCGCGCGCCGCCTCGCGGAGCTCACATCGGCCCGCAATGTCACCTGAACCCGCCAGACGCTGTCGAACGGCGGCTGGGCCGTTCGACCAAGGTGAGGCGAGGCGCCCCCGAATTCGCGTCGCCGATGAACCATCGAAAGGAGACGAAGATGCAATACCTGTTGCTGTGCTGCTTCAACGAGGAGCGCTGGCACAAGATCCCCGATGCCGAGCGCGACCGGATCATGCGTGAGTACGGCGCGTTCCAGCAGGAGCTCGCCGCGACCGGCCGCTATCGCGCGGGCGCCAAGCTGGGGTCGACCCAGACCGCAACGACGTTGCGCGAGCAGGGCGGCAAGCCGGTGATTACGGACGGACCGTTCGCGGAGACCAAGGAGCAGCTCGGCGGTTATCACCTTATCGATTGCAAGGATCTCGACGAGGCGCTTGCCATCGCGCGACGCATTCCGACGCTCGCGGCGGGCGGCGTGGTCGAGGTGCGGCCGGTCGAGTCCGGCCATCCGGCGTGAGGAGGACGCGATGCGATTCCTCTGCCAGATCTTCGTCGAGACGACGCTCGATCAGATGAGCCTCGTCGAGGCCGCGCGGCATTTCGGCGAATACGCCGCGTTCACCGAGGGCATCCGGCGCAGCGGACACTACGTGGACGCGACCCGCCTGCTGCCTCCTGCAACGGCCTGCACGGTGCGCCTGCGCGACGGCAAGGTGTCGACGACCGACGGACCGTTCGCCGAAACGAAGGAATGCGTCGGCGGCTACTACGTGATCGAGGCGCGCGATCTCAACGAAGCCATCCGGATCGCCGCGAAGATTCCCGGCGCGCGAACGGGTGCCGTCGAGGTGCGTCCGATCGCCGACGACAGCAGGACGCGGCGGGCGCTCGCGCCCGTGCCACAACCATTTGCCGCAAAGCGCGAAAAGGAGATGTCATGAAGGTCGAGCCGTATCTGTTCTTCGACGGACGCTGCGAGGAAGCGATCGAGTTCTTCTTCGAAGCGCTCCGCGACGGCGGCAAAGTGCAGATGCCGCTCGCCAAGACGCGTTCTTCTCACCGCGCTTCGGCATGGTGCACGATCGTTTCGGCGTGCTGTGGATGGTGATCGCCGAGCACGCATAGATACGCTCGCCGCTCAGCGGGACGGCTCGCTGCCGCTTTGGATCGAAGGCGCCCGCACCGTGCCGCCGGGCGGCGCCTCGCCGCTCGCTCGGCTGCGATGCTCCGACGGGCCGCCGGCCTGCGACAGGTTGCGTGCGCTGTTGACGAGCGCCACGTGCGTGAGCGCCTGCGGCATGTTGCCGAGTGCGCGTCCGCTCGCGAGATCGTACTCCTCCGACAGCAGGCCCACGTCGTTGCGCAGGTGGAGCAGTCGCTCGAACAACGCCTCGGCCTCGGCGCGCCGGCCGCACAGCGCGAGATTGTCGGCGAGCCAGAACGAGCACGGCAGGAAGTAGCCTTCGCCGGGCGGCAATCCGTCGACGCTGTTCTGCGTCCGATATCGCAGCACGAGCCCGTCGACGACGAGCTCGCGCTCGATCGCTTCGATCGTCGCGACAACGCGCGGATCATCGGGCGGCAGGAACCCGACCAGCGGAATCATCAAGAGACTCGCGTCGAGCTCGCGCGATCCGTAGCGCTGGACGAAGACGCCGCGGGACTTGTCGAGACCCTGCTCGCACACTTCGCGATGAATCGTGTCGCGGACCTGCCGCCAGCGGTCGACGGGCCCCTCGACGCCATATCGCTCGACGGCCTTGACCGCGCGATCCATCGCGACCCACGCCATCACCTTCGAATGGGTGAACTGCTGGCGATCGCCGCGCATCTCCCAGATGCCGCTGTCGGGCTGCTGCCAGTTGGACGCGAGGAAGTTGACCAGCGTGCGTTCGAACTTCCACGCGTCGGCGTCGCCGCCGAGGCCCGCCTGGCGCGCGAGGTACAGCGAATCCATGAGCTCGCCGTAGATGTCGAGCTGCGACTGCACCGCAGCCGCGTTGCCGACGCGCACGGGGCTCGAGTTCTCGTAGCCGCGAAGCCACGGCAGAACCATCTCCGTCAATTGGCGCTCGCCACCGACGCCGTAGAGGATCTGCAGCTCCGCCGGATGACCCGCCGCCGCGCGCAGAAGCCAGTGGCGCCATGCCCGCGCCTCGTCGTGATAACCGGCGAGCAGCAGCGCGTAGAGCGTGAACGTCGCATCGCGCACCCAGCAGTACCGGTAATCCCAGTTGCGCACCCCGCCGATCTGTTCCGGCAGCGACGTGGTGACCGATGCGACCATGCCGCCGGTCGGCGCATACATCATGGCTTTGAGCACGACCAGCGACGCCCGCACCTCGTCGCCCCAGCGGCCGTCGTACGTCGAGTGCGCAACCCATGCGCACCAGTAACGCTCGGTCGCCCCGAGCGCCGCTTCGGCGTCGACCGGCAGCGGGCGTGTTTCATGCGAAGGGAACCACGTCATGACGAACGGCACCCGCTGCCCTTCGGCGACGACGAACTCGGCGACGGTCGTGAAGTTGCGTCCCACGACCGGCACCGGGGTGCGTAGCTCCAGGGAGTCCGGTCCGGCGGTCGCGAGCAGCGCACCGTCGACCCGCCGCACCCACGGCGTGATCGCCCCGTAACCAAAGCGCATGACGAGATCCATCCGCATGCCGACGCGCCCGCCGACCCCGACGACGATGCGGACGATGTCCGTGCGATCCTGCCAGACCGGCATGCAGTCGACGACACGGACGACGCCTTCCGCCGTCACGAACTCGGTCTCGAGAATCAGCGTCCCGGGCCGATAGCGGCGCCGGATCTCGGCGGGCGCGTGCGCCGGCGCAATCTGCCAATGCCCGTTCCCGCGATCGCCGAGCAGCGCCGCGAAGCACGCGTTCGAGTCGAAGCGCGGCACGCACAGCCAGTCGATCGACCCGTCCTTGCCGACGAGCGCCGACGTTCGCGTGTTGCCGATCAGTGCGTAGTCCTCGATGCGAAGCGGCATCGGTGGGCGATTGGTCGGAATGCGAGGGCGCCCGGGCGGCTCGTTCCGGGCGTCCGTTGGTCACGCGTCGGGGCGGCGAAGTTCGCGGCGGCCGACGAGCGTTGGGCGCACCGATGATGGCCGGCCATGGCCGTCAGATTGGCGCGGGTCCGCCCCACGCCGCCCGCATCTCGCCGACGAGGTCGGCCTCGCGGCCTTCGTATCGCGGCGAGAAGTGAAACGGCCGCACCGACTTCGCGCGTGCCTCGCGCGCGATGCGGCCGGCTTGCCCCGCGGTCAGGTGGTTCTTGCGCGCGCCGTGTTCCGCGTCCTCCTCGAGGAACACGCATTCGATGAACAGCACGTCCACGTCCGCGAAAAGGTCGGCGAGCGTCGCCACGTTCGCGTCGGTGTACCGCAAATCGGTCGCGTAGCCGATGCGCTGGCCGGGCGCGACGTCGAGGATCAGGTGGGACAGCTCGCCGACGGTGCGCGTCATCGCGTGATCGCCGCTGCGGTCGCGCCAGCGGACGTCGATGGGCGTCGTGTCGGGCGCACCGGACAGCGCGGCACGCTTGAGCTCGCGAAGCCACGCGCCCGCCGAGACGCCGAGGACCTCGAGCCGATCCTTCGCGACGTTGACGTGGGCCTTTTCCTCTATCGCATACGCGAGGCACGGCACGTCGTGATCGACGAAGCGCGCACGCACCCGAAAGGCGAGCTCGTCGTGAACCACGTCGCCGTCCAGCGTGAACGAGGTCTCCGATTCGCGTACGAAGTTCGTTCGGCTCGAGAAGCGGGCGCAGCGTCCGTGATGGTCGCCGCCGATCTCGCAAACGTCGAGGAGCAGCTCGTCATAGCGGTAGACGACGTTCCACGTGTAGGCGCGAAGCTTGTGCTCGACCTGGTCGATGAAACCGGGACCCCCGGTCAGCGCGAGGCTCGGCTTGCGCCCGAGGATCACGGCCAGCAGGCGGTCGAAACCCGCGAAGTGGTCCATGTGGGTATGCGTGACGAAGACGTTCGACAGCCGCATCAGCTTGCGGGGCGGCAACGCGTCGATGTTGCCCACGTCGAACAGCAGCGCACGATGCTCGTCGCGAAAGTCGACGTAGAGCCCCGGATCGCCGAACGCCTCGTTCGTGAGCCGGGGCTCGAAAAGCCGGCGCATGCGCCCGGTCCGCGTCGTCTCAGGGACCGAAGGTGTGGACGAGTTCCAAAAGCCGCGCCTTCGCGTCGTGCAGGATCGGCACGCCGTCGCCGACGAGCAGCGCGTCGAAGTCGAGCGCCGCGAGCGCGAGGACGCTGCGGCGAAGGCGCGGCGGATCGTCCATGACCTTTTCGCGCAGCAGCGAGCATCGTCCCGGAGGGTTGCCGATGACCGCATCGCCGACGAACAGGATGCGCCGCGCGGGCCAGTGCAGGACGACTTCTCCGGGTGATTTGCCCGGCGCGCCGACGACGACGAGCGGGCCGACCGACTGGCCCGCGCGCAGATCGCCGTCGATCACGGTGCCCTGCCCGCGCGCGTGCGCCGCATCGTCGGGATGGATCAGCACGGCGGCTCGGGTGCGCTCGCGGACGGCGTTGGAAGCGCGCGAATGGTTGCGGTTCGTGAGCAGGATCGTCGCCACGCCCAGGCGCTCGATC
>DATIEN010000049.1:0-4101 GCA_035455705.1 Casimicrobiaceae bacterium
GACCCCGCGCAGCGCAGCCTGCACGAGCTCGCGAGCGACGGCTTCGCGCGCGTCTTCATCGCGCTGCACGGCCGCTTCGGCGAGGACGGCACCGTGCAGGGCGCGCTCGAGACGATGCGCATCCCGTACACGGGAAGCGGCGTGATGGCGTCCGCGCTCGCGATGGACAAATGGCGGACCAAGCTCGTCTGGCTCGCGAGCGGCATTCCGACGCCGCGCTACCGGATGGTCGACGCGGCGACCGACTGGCCGCGCATCGTGGCGGAGCTCGGGTTGCCGCTGATCGTCAAGCCGGCGCGCGAGGGCTCGACGATCGGCATCACGAAGGTGACGACGGTCGACCACGACGAAATGTGGCTCGCCTACGAGGTCGCGGCGAGACACGATCCGCTCGTGCTCGTCGAGGAATTCGTCGCCGGCACCGAGCTCACCGCGTCGATCGTGAGCGGTCGCGCGCTGCCGCTGATCCGCATCGAGGCGCCGCAGGGCAACTACGACTACCACAACAAGTATTTTTCCGACGAGACGAAGTATTACTGCCCGAGCGGGCTGCCTGATGCGAAGGAGAGCGAGATTCGCGAGCGCGCGCTCGCCGCGTTCGACGTCGTCGGATGCAGCGGCTGGGGGCGGCTCGACCTGATCCTTCGCGCGGACGGCACGTTCTCCTTCCTCGAGGTGAACACGTCGCCCGGCATGACGGGCCACAGCCTCGTGCCGATGGCGGCGAAGCAGGCCGGCATCGGCTTCGGCGACCTTTGCATCGAGATCCTGCGAGGCGCGCATGTGGGATGACGCGCGCCAGTTGAACGCGATCGCCGTCACCCTGTCGCTGATCGCGCTCGCGTTCCTGGGCTGGGCGCTCGTCGGCCGGCTCACGCGGCTCTCCGCGTTCGAATTCCGCGAGGTCGTCGTGACGACGCCGCTCGTGCGCGCGAGCGGCGGCCATCTCGAGTCGGTCGTGCGCAGCGAGCTCGCGGGCACGTTCTTTTCGATGGACCTCGACCGGGCGCGCGAGGCGCTCGCGCGCGTGCCGTGGGTGAAGCGCGTCGCGCTGCGTCGGCAGTGGCCGCGCCGGCTCGAGATCGACGTCGCCGAGCACGCGCCGCTCGCGCGCTGGAACGACAGTGCGCTGGTCGACGCGAGCGGGGACGTCTTCGTCGCGAATTACGCCGGCGACCTCCCGCAGTTCCGCGGCCCGGAAGGGCAATCGGCCGCGATGGCGGCGCGCTATCGCGAGTGGAGCCCGCTGCTGGCGCCGCTTTCGTTGCGGATCACCGGCCTCGACCTCTCGGCCCGCGGCGGATGGCAGATCGAGGCATCCGACGACGACGGCTCGATCACGCTCGACGTGGGCCGCGACGACGTCGCCGGGCGTCTCGCGCGCTTCGTCGCGATCTACGGCAAGACCCTCGGCGTGCTCGCGCATGCCGGTACGCGCGTCGATCACGTCGATCTTCGCTATCGCAACGGCTTCGCGGCACGGTTGCCGAGCTTCCGCGAAAAGCCCTCCCGGAAGGTGTCCTGACATGTTCCGACTATCCAAGATTGCCGTGCAAGAGAGGGAGAGCACGGTCTCGTCGCCAACGACCGCCACCGGGAAGAGGGCAAGGGGAATCGTGAAAGACAACACCAACCTGATCGTCGGCCTCGACATCGGCACGTCGAAGATCGTCGCCATCGTGGCCGAGGTCCTGCCCGACGGCGGCCTCAACATCGTCGGCCTCGGCACGCAACCGTCGCGGGGCTTGAAGAAGGGGGTCGTCGTCAATATCGAGGCGACGATGGCGTCGATCCAGCGCGTGCTCGAGGAAGCGGAGCTGATGGCGGATTGCCGGATCAGCGAGGTCATGACCGGCATCGCCGGCAGTCACATCAAGAGCCTCAACTCGAGCGGCATGGTCGCGATCAAGGAGAAGGAGGTTACGCAGGCCGACATCGACCGCGTCGTCGATACGGCGAAAGCGATCGCGATCCCGAACGACCAGCAGGTGCTGCACATCCTGCCGCAGGAATTCATCATCGACGGCCAGGAGGACGTCCGCGAGCCGCTCGGCATGAGCGGCGTGCGCCTCGAGGTCAAGGTGCACATCGTCACCGGCGCCGTGTCCGCGGTCGAGAACATCACGAAATGCGTGCGCCGCTGCGGCCTCGACGTCCGCGACGTGATGCTGCAGCCGCTCGCCTCCGCGAAGGCGGTCCTGAACGAGGACGAGAAGGAGCTGGGTGTCTGTTTGATGGACATCGGCGGCGGCACGACCGACATCGCGGTTTTCGCCGGCGGCGCGATCCGCCACACCGCCGTGATCCCGATCGCCGGCGACCAGGTCACCAACGACATCGCGATGACGCTGCGCACGCCGACGAAGGAAGCGGAGGAGCTCAAGGTGCGCCACGGCTGCGCGCTGCGGCAGCTCGCGGACCGTAACGAGGTGATCGAGGTGCCGGGCGTAGGCGATCGCGGGCCACGCAAGTTGAGCAAGCCGATGCTCGCCGAGGTGATCGAGCCGCGGATCGAGGAGCTCTACTCGCTCGTGCAGGCGGAGCTGCGCCGCTCGGGATTCGAGGAGCTGCTGTCGTCCGGCATCGTGCTCACGGGCGGCTCGGCGCTCTTGTCGGGAATGACCGAGCTCGGCGAAGAGCTCTTTCATCTGCCGGTGCGCGTCGGCGTGCCGACGTATGCGGGCGGACTCGCGGAGGTCGTGCGCAGCCCGCGCTACGCGACCGCCGTGGGCCTGCTGCTCGAGGGTCGCGAGCAGTTCCTGCGGGGGCAGGCGGCGCGCGCGCAGGTGGCGGGCATCGGCGGGATCGCCGAGCGGATGCGGCAATGGTTCAGCGCGAATTTCTAGGACTTCGGCAATCGGAGATCGCCGAACAGGGATCGGGCGCGCACGGTGGCTCCTTGCCGCCGCGCGCAACCCACACGAGCCAATAAACGACGAGACGGTGAAGAGCGAGGCGAAGACGGGGAACGGCAGCACTGAAGCAAACCAACAAGGGGATCGCGTGTGATGTATCGGCTGGCCTCCAAGTCAACGGATACCTGATACCTGACCTCTAAATACCTGAAACCCAGCCAGGAGAAAGGAAGCACCATGTTCGAAATCATCGAGGAAGCGCCGGACGAAGGCGCGATCATCAAGGTCATCGGCGTCGGCGGCTGCGGTGGCAATGCGGTCGAGCACATGATCACGCGCGGACTCTCGGGCGTCGACTTCATGTGTGCGAACACCGACGCTCAGGCGCTCAAGCGTTCGACGGCGCGCACGCAGCTGCAGCTCGGCTCCACGCTGACGCGCGGGCTCGGCGCCGGCGCGCGGCCGGAGATCGGGCGCGACGCGGCAATGGAGGATCGCGATCGCATCGCCAGCATGATCGAAGGCGCCGACATGCTGTTCATCACCGCCGGCATGGGCGGCGGGACCGGCACGGGCGCGGCACCGGTCATCGCGGACATTGCGAAGAGCCTGGGCATCCTGACGGTGGCCGTCGTCACGCGGCCCTTCAAGTTCGAGGGCAAGCGCCAGCGCGTCGCCGCCGCGGGGATCGAGGAGCTCACGAAGAAGGTCGATTCGCTGATCGTCATTCCGAACGACAAGCTGATGGAAGTGCTCGGCGAGGACGTCTCGATGCTCGACGCATTCGCCGCCGCGAACGACGTGCTGCACGGCGCGGTCTCGGGCATCGCGGAAGTCATCAACAACCCGGGCCTCGTCAACGTCGACTTCGCCGACGTGCGCACCGTCATGAGCGAGGTGGGCATGGCGATGATGGGCTCGGCGGTGGCGGACGGCGCGACGCGTGCGCGCGATGCGGCCCAGGCCGCGGTCCGGAGCCCGCTGCTCGAGGAAGTGAACCTCGCCGGTGCCCGCGGCGTGCTGGTGAACATCACCGCGTCGGCGAGCCTCAAGATGAAGGAGTATCACGAGGTGATGAACACCATCAAGGAGTTCACGGCGGACGACGCGATGGTGATCGTCGGGACGGTGCTCGACAAGGCGATGGAGGATCGCCTGCGCGTGACGATGATCGCGACGGGCCTCGGGGGCGCCGTCGTCGCGACGCGCAAGCCGCCGAAGCTCGAGATGATCGAGACGGTCGTCG
>DATIEN010000050.1:0-9031 GCA_035455705.1 Casimicrobiaceae bacterium
ATCATCGTCATCTTCGTTCCGATCTTCCTGCCGCTGCTCAAGCACTTCAACATCGATCCGGTGCTCTGGGGAACGCTGGTGTTCGTCAATCTCCAGGCCGCGTTCCTGTCGCCGCCGGTTGCAATGTCCGCGTTCTATCTGAAGGGTGTGTCGCCGCCGCATGTCACGCTCAATCAGATCTTCACCGGCATGATGCCGTACATGCTGATCGTGATCGTCTGCATGGTCCTGATGTACGTGTGGCCGGGCATGACGCTGTGGCTGCCGAATTACCTGTACGGCGGCGGATAGCGGATCCGTTCGCACTCGAACGCCTCGTTGCCTGCAGCGCTTGCTCGGGAGTAATCTGGGACTGCGCCGATCAATCCTGGTCAGCCGCACCACTCATCGAGGAGGGATCTCATGCTGGTGAGTGAAATCCTCCGCATCAAGGGCCATACGTTGTTCACTACGCCTCCCGAGCGCTCGCTGCTCGAGGCGGTCGAAGTGATGGCCGAGCACGACATCGGCTCGCTGGTCGTCATGGATCACGGCCGCATGGCCGGCATTGTCACGTTCGCCGAGGTGCTGAAGGCGCTCGCCCAGCGCCGCGGCGCGCTCGGCGACGCGACCGTCGCGGATCTTTGCGTGCGCGATCCGCTGACGGCTACGCCTGATCTCGACGTGATGGAGCTCCGCCGCGCGATGCTCGAGCGCCACGCGCGCTACGTCCCGGTGATGGACGGCACGACGCTGCTCGGCGTCGTGTCGTTCCATGACGTCGCCAAGGCCGTTTACGAGGAGCAGAGCTTCGAGAATCGGATGCTGAAGAGCTACATCGGCAGCTCGCCCGACGAGCAGGCGACGCCGTAGCGCCGTCAGGCCTGCAGCAGGAAGATCGCCGGCCGGCGGTCGAAGCGCCGCCCGTCTTCGCCGCGCCAGCCGGCGACGGTGCGGCATTCCACGGTTTCCGTGTCGAGCGTGAGGTCGACGGCGACGCACACACGCGTGCGCGGCGCGAGCGTCTCGCACATCGACCGCAGCAGCGCGGCGTTGCGATACGGCGTTTCGATGAAGAGCGCCGTCCGCCGCTCGGTCCGCGATTGCTGCTCGAGCGCGCGCAGCGCGTCGATGCGTGCCTGCGTCTTCGCGGGCACGTAGCCCTCGAAACAGAAGCGCTGTCCGTTCAGTCCCGACGCCATCAGCGCGAGCAGGATCGCCGATGGGCCGACGAGCGGCACGACGCGAATCGCGTTTTCGTGCGCGGCCTGGACGAGCGATGCGCCCGGATCGGCGATACCCGGGCACCCGGCGTCCGACAGCAGCCCGACGTCGGCGCCACCGCGAAGAAGCGCGAGGGTGTCGGCCGAGCCGTCATGGCCGCCCGTCGACAAGGGACGGATGTCGAGCGCGGCGATCGGACGCTGCAGCGCAAGCGTTGCGAGAAACGCGCGCGCCGCCTTCGGCGTTTCCACCACCCAGTGCGTGAGGTCGCGGGCGACGTCGATCGTCCGTGCCGGCAACACGCGTTCGGGTTCGACGGCGCCGAGCAGGTTCGGCACGAGGTAAAGCGTTCCACCTCGCGGCGATGCCCGCTCCATCAGCAACCTTTGGCGAGCACGTCGACGCCTTCGGCGCGCAGCAGATCGACGACACTGATCAGTGGCAGCCCGATCAGCGCCGTCGGGTCATCGCTTCGAATCGACTCGACGATCGCGATGCCGAGCGCTTCGGCCTTCACCGCTCCCGCGCAGTCATAGGGGCGCTCGTGCCGCAGATAGTGCTCGATCGCCGTGGGGGTGAGCGTGCGAAATTTCGTCGTGACGTCGATGAGCCGCTCACGGCAGCGGCCGCTCGGGGCGTCGACGAGCGCGACCGCCGTATGGAAGACGACCGAGCGCCCCGATGCGCGCGTCAGTTGCTCCACCGCGTTCGCGTGAGACAGCGGCTTGCTGACGGCGAGGCCGTCCAGGTCCGCCACCTGGTCGGCGCCGATCACGAGCGCCCCCCGCGGGTAGCGCGCCGCAACGTTGCGCGCCTTGGCCTGCGCGAGTCGACGCGCCGTAGCGGCCGGCGTCTCGCCGGCGAGCGGCGTTTCGTCGACGTCGGGGCGGGCCGTCTCGAACGGCACGCCGAGGCGAGCGAGCAGATCCCGCCGGTAGACCGATGTCGACGCCAGCACGAGCAGCGGCGGATTCTCCATTGTTTTTGCTCGGATTTTTGACACGTCACGCGACGCGCGGTATGATTCTACGTTTTCGCCGGGCGCGCTCGGAGCACGCCGTACGTCGGGATGCGCAAGGTCTTAGGGGCAGGCGGCGATGACGTCGCGCGGCAAGACTTCTCGGGGGCGGCGTTTCGATGCGTTGCGACTCGCCCGCGAGCGCGGCGCCGTCGCAGGCAGCGTCGACGCTCATGAATTGCCGCGCGTGGCGGATCTGCTGTCCGATGGACCGGCCTCGATCGAATGGCGAATCGAGGGCGCGGCCGACGTCTCGGAACGACCCTCGCTTCGCATTGCATTGAAAGGTGCGGTGCCGCTCGTGTGCCAGCGCTGCCTCGCCGACTTCGAGTCGCCGATCGATCAGGACACCGAAGTCCTGCTCGCGCGCGACGAAGCCGAACTCGCGACGCTCGATGCCGACAGCCGCCTCGAGGTCGTGCTCGCCGATGGGCCGGTCGATCCGCTCGTGCTCGTCGAAGACGAACTCGTGCTCGCACTTCCGTTCGCGCCGCGTCATCCCGTCGGCGAATGCGAAAGTGCGGGATGACAACCAGGAGAACACGATGGCAGTCCAGCAGAACAAGAAATCGCCGAGCAAGCGCGGCATGCACCGCGCGCACGACTTCCTCGCGAAGCCGCCCCTCGCGGTCGAGCCGGTGAGCGGCGAGGTGCACCTGCGCCACCACATAAGCCCGAGCGGCTACTACCGCGGCAAGAAGGTCGTCCGCACCAAGGCCGACGAGTAACGCCCGCGCGCGTTGCATGGAAGCGGGCGCTTCCATCACGGTGGCGGTCGATGCGATGGGCGGCGATCACGGGCCGCCCGTCACCGTTCCCGCTGCGCTCGCATTCCTTGAATCGACGCCTGGCGCGCGCGTCGTGCTGGTCGGCCAGCCGCAGACGCTCGAGGCGGCGGTCGCGAAAGCGCGCGGCAAGCTGCGCGAGCGGATCACCGTCGTCGGGGCGCGCGAGGTCGTGGAGATGCACGAGCCGCCGGCGGACGCGCTGCGCCGGAAAAAGGATTCCTCGATGCGCGTCGCGATCAACCTCGTGAAGGAGGGTGTCGCGCATGCCTGCGTGTCGGCGGGCAACACCGGCGCCTTGATGGCGATCGCACGCTTCGTGCTCAAGACGCTGCCCGGCATCGATCGGCCCGCGATCGCGTCGCAACTTCCGACGCGCTTCGGCGACACGCTCGTGCTCGACCTCGGCGCCAACGTCAACTGCACGCCGCAGCAGCTCGTGCAGTTCGCGGCGATGGGCAGTGCGCTGGTCTCCGCCATCGACGGTATCGAGCGCCCGACGATCGGCCTGCTCAACATCGGCGAGGAAGACATCAAGGGCAACGACGTCGTGAAGGAGACCGCCGAGCTCCTCAAGGCGTCGTCGCTCAACTTCGTCGGCAACGTCGAGGGCGACGACATCTACAAGGGAACGACCGACGTCGTCGTATGCGACGGCTTCGTGGGCAACGTGCTGCTCAAGACGTCGGAGGGCCTCGCACAGATGCTCTACGAGTTCCTGAAGGCCGAGTTCACGCGCAACGTGCTGACGCGGCTTGCCGCCGGCATCGTGTATCCGGTACTGATGTCGTTCAAAGGTCGCATCGACCCGCGACGCTACAACGGCGCGACGTTGATCGGCCTGCGTGGCGTCGTCGTCAAGAGCCACGGCGGTGCCGACGTTCTCGCGTTCACCGCCGCGCTGTCGCGCGCGTATGCCGAGGTCGAACACACGGTGCTCGACCGCATCGCGCAGCGCATTGCCGAGACGACGGGGCAGTCGCACCCCTCGCAGGGTGACGCGCCGGGGCCGCTACGTGCTCACGCATAGCCGCATCGCCGGCACCGGCCGGTATCTGCCGTCGCGAATCGTCACCAACGACGAACTCGCGGAACGCATCGAGACGAGCGACGAGTGGATCCGCACGCGCACGGGCATCCGCCAACGGCACATCGCGGCTGAGGACGAGCAGACGTCGGACCTCGCGCTTTGCGCGGCGCGCGAGGCGCTCCGCGCGGCATCGCTTGCGCCGGAAGAGCTCGACCTCATCGTCGTCGCGACCACCACGCCCGACGTCGTTTTTCCGTCGACCGCATGCATCCTGCAGGCGAAGCTCGGCGCGCGCGGCGGCCCCGCATTCGACGTGCAGGCGGTATGCTCGGGATTCGTCTACGCGCTCGCGATCGCCGATCGCATGCTCGCCGGCGGGCTGGCGCGGAACGCGCTCGTCATCGGTGCCGAAATCTATTCGCGAATTCTCGACTGGAACGATCGCGGCACGTGCGTGCTGTTCGGCGACGGTGCCGGCGCGGTCGTGCTGATGCCCGCGGCGGAACCCGGCATTCTCTCGTCGCATTTGCACGCCGACGGTCATTACAAGGACATTCTGTGCGTCCCCGGACAGGTGCGGCGCGGCAGCGTCAGCGGCTCGCCATTCGTGAAAATGGACGGACACGCGGTCTTCAAGTTCGCCGTGAAGGTATTGGCCGAGGCCGCGCAAGAGGCGCTCGCGGCGAACCGGATGACGACGGACGACATCGACTGGTTGATCCCGCACCAGGCGAACGTACGCATCATGGATGCGACGGCGAAGAAGCTCGGTCTTTCGCCCGAGCGCGTGATCTCGACGGTCGACGCGCACGCGAACACGTCGGCTGCATCGATCCCGCTCGCGCTCGACGTCGCGGTACGCGACGGCCGCGTTCGGCGTGGGCAGCACCTGATGCTGCTCGGCGTCGGCGGCGGCTTCACCTGGGGTTCCATATTCGTACGCATGTAGGTTCGCGATGAGCACCGCATTCGTCTTTCCCGGACAGGGCTCGCAGCAGGTCGGCATGATGGAGGGTTTCGGCGACCATCCGGTGGTGCGCACGACGTTCACCGAGGCGTCGGAAGCGCTGGGCGAGGACCTGTGGCAACTCGTGCACGAGGGACCGCCGGAGGCGCTCAACCTCACGCGCAATACGCAGCCGGTGATGCTCACCGCCGGTGTCGCCACCTGGCGCGCATGGCAGCAGGCAGGCGGCGCGGCCCCGTCGTACATGGCGGGGCATAGCCTCGGCGAATACACGGCGCTCGTCGCCGCCGGCGCGCTCGCGTTCCGCGACGCGGTGCCCCTGGTGCGGTTTCGCGCCGAGGCGATGCAGGAAGCGGTGCCCGCGGGCGTCGGCGCGATGGCGGCGATCGTCGGCGCCGACGAGGCTGCCATCGGCGAAGCGTGCCGCGAGGCGGCGCAGGGCGAAATCGTCGAGCCCGTCAACTTCAATGCACCGAACCAGATCGTGATCGCTGGCAACCGCGTAGCGGTCGAGCGTGCGATGGCGGCCGCGAAAATGCGCGGCGCGAAGCGCGCGCTCCTGCTGCCGGTGTCCGCGCCGTTCCATAGCTCCCTGCTCGCTCCGGCGGCCGAGCGCCTCGCCGAGCGACTCGCACAGGTGAACGTCGCTGCACCGACGATTCCCGTCGTTCACAACGTCGACGTGCAGCCGCATGCAGAGGCGGGTGAGATTCGCACGGCGCTCGCGCGGCAGGCGGCCAACCCCGTGCGCTGGACGGAGACGATTGCCTGGCTCGCCGGGCAGGGCGTGACGACGATCGTCGAATGCGGACCCGGCAAGGTGCTCGCGGGACTCGCGAAGCGGATCGACGAGCGCCTGACCTCGTATTCGTTGACCGACGGCGCGGCGATTGCCGACGCGCGGGATGCGCTTCGGGCTTGATGGCGATGGGGGAACGCGAGCTCGCGGGGCAGGTCGCGCTGGTCACGGGCACGACGCGCGGAATCGGCCGCGCAATCGCGTTGGCGCTGGCCGGCGCCGGCGCGTGCGTCATCGGCACGGCGACGACGGAGCAAGGCGCGCGGTCGATCACGGAAACGCTGCGCCCCATCGACGCGAAGTCCGAGGGAATGCGCCTCGACGTGCGCGACGCCACCGCGATCGAATCGACGGTGAAGGACATCGAGACACGCCTGGGCCCGATCACGATCCTCGTCAACAACGCGGGCATCACGCGCGACAACCTGCTCGTCCGCATGAAGGACGACGACTGGGACGCGGTCTTCGCGACGAATCTCGCGCCGGCGTACCGGCTCGCGAAGGCGGTGCTGCGCGGGATGATGAAGGCGCGGCGCGGACGCATCATCCAGATCGGATCGGTCGTGGGCAGCTCGGGCAACGCGGGACAGACGAATTACGCGGCGGCGAAAGCGGGACTGATCGGCTTCACGAAGTCGCTCGCGCTCGAGGTCGCAAGCCGGGACATCACGGTGAACTGCGTGGCGCCGGGCTTCATCGACACGGACATGACGCAGGCAATGGCGCAGTCGCAGCGCGAGGCGCTGCTCGCGCGGATCCCGCTCGGACGACTCGGCAGGCCTGACGATGTCGCAAACGCGGTCCTGTTTCTCGCGAGCCCGCGCGCCGGGTACGTCACGGGCGCGACGCTGCACGTGAATGGCGGCATGCTGATGCCCTGATCGCGCGCTGCAGCGCGGACGGTCCTCTGGTAAAATCCGCCGGTTTGTTGACCCCTCGCAGGGGAGGAGATGCATGGATAACGTCGAACAGCGCGTCAAGAAGATTGTCGCGGAGCAGCTGGGAGTCAACGAAGCCGAGATCAAGAACGAGTCGTCGTTCGTCGACGATCTCGGCGCCGATTCGCTCGACACGGTCGAGCTCGTGATGGCGCTCGAGGAGGAATTCGAAACCGAGATTCCCGACGACGACGCCGAAAAGATCACCACGGTGCAGCAGGCGATCGATTACGTCGGCGCGCACCTGAAAAAGTAGAGTTCCGCCTGCGGGGCGCGTGAGCGCGCGGTTGGTCACGGGCGCGGTCAGCGAAGCGCGAGAGGCGCGTAGAGCGCCCCGCGCCCTTGAAGCGCCGTTGTGGCGGCGCTTGAGCGCCGAAAGCATCGTGGCCCGGCGCAGCCTTCGACACTCTTCCAAGTCGCCATGTCACGTCGCGTTGTCGTCACCGGACTCGGCATCGTTTCGCCGGTCGGGATCGGTCTCGAGGAGGCCTGGTCCACGATTCTCGCCGGCCGTTCCGGCATCGGTCCGATCACGCGCTTCGACGCAAGCGCCTTTCCGTCGCGCATCGCGGCCGAGGTCAGGAACTTCGACGTCTCGCGATGGTTGTCGAGCAAGGAGGCGCGTCGCTACGACGCGTTCATTCACTATGGTCTCGTTGCGACGATGGAGGCGGTTCGCAACGCAGGTCTCGAGGGTTTCACGGGCGACCGCGAACGCTGCGGCGTTTGCATCGGCTCCGGCATCGGGGGCCTGCCGATGATCGAGGACACGCAACGCGCGTACATCCAGGGCGGGCCGCGCAAGATCTCGCCTTTCTTCGTGCCCGGATCGATCAGCAACATGGTCGCCGGGCTCGCATCCATTCATTACGGATTCAAGGGACCGAATCTCGGCACGGTGAGCGCGTGCTCGACCGGCAATCACAGCATCGGAGAAGCGGCGCGGCTCATCAAGTACGGTGACGCCGATGTCATGGTGGCGGGCGGGGCCGAGGCGTGCGTTTCGCCGCTCGGCGTCGGCGGGTTTGCCGCAGCGCGCGCGCTGTCGACGCGCAACGATGATCCCGCGACGGCCAGCCGTCCGTGGGACGTCGGCCGCGACGGATTCGTGCTCGGGGAAGGTGCCGGCGTCGTCGTGCTCGAGGAATACGAACACGCGAAAGCGCGCGGCGCGACGATCCATTGCGAGATCGTCGGCTACGGCATGAGTGCCGACGCGCACCACATCACGGCGCCGCCCGAGGACGGAGGCGGCGCGGCGCGCAGCATGCTGAATGCGCTGCGTGATGCGGCGCTCGCTCCAGCTGACGTCGATTACATCAACGCGCACGGCACCTCGACGCCGCTTGGGGATGTCGCCGAGTGCATCGCGGTGAAGCGTGCGTTCGGCGAACATGCGTACAAGCTCGCCTTGTCGTCGACGAAATCGATGACCGGTCACCTGCTCGGTGCTGCTGCCGGCATCGAGGCCGTGTTCACGGTGCTCGCGATCCGTGATCAGGTTGCACCGCCGACCGCGAACCTGATCGAGATCGATCCCCAGTGCGACCTCGATTTCGTGCCGCTGCGCGCGCGGCGGATGCCCATTCGTGTCGCGATCTCGAATTCGTTCGGCTTCGGCGGAACCAACGCGACCATCGCGTTTCGCGCCATCTAGAGCTGAATGAAGCACGCCCTCAACCTGGCGACGGTCGCCGGCTCCGAAAAGGGCCGGTTCGTGGCTCGGCGCAGCCCTTCGCGGTCGACGTGGCGCTGATCGTCCAGAAATACGGCGGCACGTCCGTCGGCTCGATCGAGCGCATCCGTAACGTCGCGAAGCGCGTCGCTCGCTTTCACCGGGAAGGCCACCGGCTCGTCGTCGTCGTATCGGCGATGGCAGGCGAGACGAACCGGCTCCTGGCGCTCGCGCGCGAGATTTCGCGGGATCCCGATCCGCGCGAGCTCGACGTCGTCGCCGCGACCGGCGAGCAGGTGACGATCGGCCTTCTCGCCATTGCGCTGCACGAACTCGGCATCAAGGCGCGCAGCTACACCGGCGCACAGGTGCGCATTCTCACCGACAATGCACACGGCAAGGCCCGGATTCTCGAGATCGACGAGGAGCGTGTGCGCAAGGACCTCGCCGACGGAACCGTGGTCGTCGTTGCCGGATTCCAGGGCGTCGATTCGCATGGCAACGTGACGACGCTCGGTCGGGGCGGCTCGGACACTTCCGGCGTGGCGCTGGCCGCGGCCCTGAAGGCCGACGAGTGCCAGATCTACACCGACGTCGACGGCGTCTACACCACCGA
>DATIEN010000051.1:0-7735 GCA_035455705.1 Casimicrobiaceae bacterium
TCACATCGGCGCTCGCGACCTTCTCGCGCCAGCGTACGGACATCAACCGCGTGCGGCTCGCGGTCCTCTATACGCTCGTTCGCCAATCGCCACAGGACGACCAGCGCGCGCTGCAGCTTTTCGACAACGTCGCGAAGAACGCCGCGCCGAATTCGGCGATCCGCCATCTGGCGGCGGTGCTGCAGACGCAGGTCGTCGAGCGGCAGCGTGCCGTGCACGACGAGCAGCAGAAGGCCGATGCGGCCATCCAGAAGCTCGAGGCCTTGCGCGCGATGGAGCGGAGCCTCCTCCGCGATCGCGTTCGCAGCGGAGGCGGAGGCGGAGCGTCGGGCGCCGGCGGGTCGGGCCGCTGAAACGGCCTTTCCAGACGGCCGCGCGCCATCGAATACCTGAAAGGAACGAATGAATCACGGAGACATCCTCCTCGTCGACGACGATCCTGACCTGCTCAAGCTGATCAGCCTGCGGCTTAACTCGGCCGGTTACCGGGTCCGTACGGCGGACAGCGGCGAAACCGCGCTGGCGACGATCGCCGTCGAACGGCCCGCGACGGTCATCACCGACCTGCGCATGCCGGGCATCGACGGACTGCAGCTTTTCGAAGCCATCCATCGGCAGCACCCCGCGCTTCCGGTCATCATCCTGACGGCGCACGGGACGATCCCCGACGCCGTCAACGCGACCCAACGCGGCGTCTTCGGCTACCTGACGAAGCCGTTCGACAGCCAGGACCTTTTGAAGAAGGTGGCGGGCGCACTCCAGGTGTCCGGCGGCGAGCCCGCGGGCAGCGAAAGCGCGAGCGGCCAGTGGCGCGCGAACATCATCACGCGAAGCCCGCGTATGGAAGACCTGCTGCGACAGGCGAAGCTCGTCGCCGACTCGGACGCGAGCGTGCTGATCTTCGGCGAGTCGGGCACGGGCAAGGAGCTCCTCGCGCGTGCGATCCACGACGCGAGCCGGCGCAGCGACAAGGCGTTCGTTGCCGTCAATTGCGGCGCGATCCCGGGCGACCTCCTCGAGTCCGAGCTCTTCGGGCACGCGCGCGGCGCCTTCACCGGCGCGGTCCAGGCGCACAAGGGACTGTTCCAGGCCGCGGACGGCGGTACGCTTTTTCTCGACGAGATCGGCGACATGCCGCTGCCGTTGCAGGTGAAGCTGTTGCGCGTGCTGCAGGAAGGCGAGGTGCGGCCGGTCGGCTCGACGCAGCCGATGCCGGTCGACGTGCGGGTGATCTCTGCGACGCACCGCGACCTCGAGTCGCAGCGCGAGCAAGGCCACTTCCGCGAGGATCTCTACTACCGGCTGAACGTCGTGTCGCTCAAGCTGCCCTCGCTCGCCGAGCGGCGCGAGGACATCCCGCTGCTCGCCGTGCACATCCTCCGGCGGCTCGCGGAGCGCTACCGCAAGCCGCCGCTTTCGCTCGCACCCGATGCGATGGCGCTGCTGGTCGCGGCGCCGTGGCCCGGGAACGTGCGGCAGCTTTTGAACCTGCTCGAGCAGGCGGTCGCCCTCGCCACGACGCCGGTGATCCCGGCGACGCTCGTGCAGGCGGCGCTCAAGGAGGACGCGGCGGCGCTGATTCCGTTCGAGGAAGCGCGCAAGACGTTCGAGCGTGATTATCTGGTGCGCCTTCTCAAGATCACCGGCGGCAACGTCACGCAGGCGGCCCAGCTCGCGAAGCGCAACCGCACCGAGTTTTACAAGCTGCTGCAGCGACACCGGCTGGAGCCGGGGATGTTCAAGGAAGCGAAGACCTGATTACCGACGGTCGCCGGGCTGTCGGGCGGAGGCGACGTACATACTCGTTTAGAATCAATGCATTAGAGCTGTACCGCGCACCGCTGTCGGTCGCCCGCGACAACCGGCGGGTCGCCTGGCCCGCGCACCGACGCATGTCCGCGCTGCCGCTTCCTATGGAACGACGGCGTCGTCGCCGGTCCTCGCAAACTTGGCATGTCGATTGCTTGAATGTGCGCGTAACCCACCGTGCGCGCCGCGCACCGTCAAGCGGATCGACATCATGGACACGCAAGCCCCCGACGTCGCCCTTCTGTTCAACGCCAGCACGACCATCGGCCTCGAGAAGTCGAAGCGGGACGAAGACGTCGCCGACGAGGCGGAACTCGAGCAGCTTGCCGATCGCGTGAGCGCTGCACGCAGCGTCTACTGACGCGAAACTTCCGGTGTCGCGCGGCGCTGCGCGCTGCCGCTTTCGTTTCCCTATCCTGCCCGCGCTGCTAGAGCCGGTACGCGGACCCGGCCGGTCGGCGTGCGGTATCCTCGATGGCCACGCCCGGTTGCCCGGAGCGTCCACGATCCGCTCATGCAAGCCTACCTCTCGCTCGTGCGCACGATCCTCGACACGGGCACGTGGCAGGAAAACCGGACGGGCATCCGCTCGATCAGCATCCCGGGCGCAGCGCTGCGCTTCGATCTCGCCGACGGCTTTCCCGCCATCACGACACGTCGGCTTCCCTTCAAGTCGGCGGTCGGCGAGCTGATCGGGTTTTTGCGCGGTGCCCGAAGCGCCGCCGAGTTTCGCGCGCTCGGCTGCAAGGTGTGGGACCAGAACGCGAACGAGAACGCCGCCTGGCTTGCGAACCCGTATCGCATCGGCGACGATTGGCTCGGCGAGATCTACGGTTACCAGTGGCGCGCCTGGCCGGCCTACAAGCTGTTGGACGCGGCGAACGCGACGCAGATCCAGGATGCGCAGTCCCGCGGTTACCGCGTCATCGCGCGCATCGACGACGCGGACGTCGCGAAAATCCTGCTGTACAAGGCGATCGACCAGGTGCGGCAATGCCTCGACACGATCATCGCCAACCCGACCGACCGACGCATCCTCTTCCACGCCTGGAATTGCGCGCAGATCGAGCAGATGGCGCTGCCGCCGTGCCATTTGCTCTATCAACTGCTGCCCAACAAGACGACGCGAGAACTGTCGCTGTGCCTCTACGTGCGGTCGAACGACGTGGGCCTCGGCGCGCCCTTCAATATCTGCGAGGCGGGACTCGTGCTTTCGCTCGTGGCGCGGCTCACCGGCTACGCGCCGCGCTGGCTCAGCTATTTCATCGGCGATGCGCACATCTACGAGAACCAGCTCGAGATGCTGCATGAGCAGCTCGAACGCGCGCCCTATCCGCCACCGCGTCTCGCGATTTCGGAGCGCGTACCGGCGTACGGCAAAACAGGCCGTTACGAGCCGGAATGGCTGGAACGGATCGAGCCTGCCGATTTTTCGCTCGAAAACTACCGGCACCACCCGCCGCTGACCGCGCCGATGGCCGTTTAGAACAAAAACGGCAGACGCCGCCATGCCCGGGAAGCTTGAAAAAACGTCGCATGGATGGCATTATTCTGGCATGACGGTGATTTCGAACATTTTCGGTTCGTGGCGGCGGCGACGGCGCATGCCGGCGCTCGCGCGCGTCCTTCGCGCGGCGGGTCACCGTTTACTTCCGGCTTTCGCGCCCTCCATTCACCGTAGCGACCGCGGAACGCTCGCCTGCCTCGGCGAAGCCCGGTAGCCGGGTCGGCGCCACGAAGCGCCGCCGCTGCCGGGACACCGCTCGAATGTTCGAGTGAACGCACGCGCCCGCTGGCGCTTGCGGTCGCCATCTCACCCTTGACTGAACGCACGCGTCCGCCGGCGCCTGCGATCGCCATCTCATTTCTTGAATGGAGGTACCCGTGATCGATCGTAACGAACTCGTCATGTCGACGAACGATGCGGCAACGCTCGCCGCCGTCCTGGCGACGCTTTCCAGCCGCGAAGCGAGCGCGCCCGAAGCCACCCTCGAATTGGAGGACATCCTGGCGGGCGCCACGCTGGTTCCCGATGCATCGGCGCGCGACGTCATCGGCCTCGACGCGGAGGTCACGTATGTCGAGTTGCCGAAGGACCTCAGGCGGACCGTGCAACTCGTGCATCCCGCTGCGGCCGATGCGGCCAACGGTCGGATATCGGTGTTCGCGCCGGTCGCGCGGGCGCTGCTCGGACGTCGCGCCGGCGCGCGAGTGCCCGTCGCGCTGCCCGATGCCGAGATCGACGAGTTGCACGTCGTCTCGGTGCGCACGCCGCGGAGGCGGTCATGATGTCGCGTCTCGTGGAGCGGGTGGCGGCGCGAAGCGAGTTGCGCCGCGGCGCGTCGCTGTTGCATCCCGAGTGTCCGATCGAGCAGACGGTGCGTGCCGGCGACAAGGCCGTGCAGGCGCAGTTGATGCAGGAGATCTGGCGGCAGCACGGGTACGTCGATGACGGCGCGCTCGTCGTCGCGGAGCCAAAATGCCTGCGCGTTCTGGCGCGCACGGAGGGCGGCCTGCGGGCGCCCGTCGAGGCATTGCGGCGCCGCTACGGCGGACGCCTGATCGTCGAGCCGCCGGCCGTGCGGTACGTGCACGGGGCGCCCGTTCTCGAGCCGTTCATGAACGTGCTCGCGAGCGGGCCGATGCGGCATTTCGAGGAGGTGCAGAAGGATCTCGGCCGGCGCCGGGGCCTGCTGACGCGCATCGACCAGCATCCGGACCTCTTCGTGCTCGAAGCCGAAGCGCCGCTCGGCCACCTGCTCGCCTACCGCGCGGATCTGGACGCGCGCTTCGACGGCGCCGTCGACGTGAACCTGTGGCTGTCGCGCTACTGCCCGATCGCCGATGGGGGGCCGAGCGCCGCATGAAGCGGCGACGGCGCTCGCCTTCGCGTCCCGCCGCTCTCCCGGGGACGCCGCTTGCGCCGTCGTCGCCGTGCCGCGAGAATGCGCGGCACGCATGCCGCCGGGTGAAACGCCACAGGAAAGGCCGCACAGCCAGTACGCGCTGCTGCACGAACGGCGCTTCGCGCCGTTCTTCTGGACCCAGTTCGCCGGCGCTGCCAACGACAACGTCTTCAAGAACGCGTTCGTCGTTTTCGTCGCGTTCGTCTCGGAGGCTCGCGTCGGCATCGATCCCGGCACGCTCGTGAATGTGATCGGCGCCGTGTTCATCCTGCCGTTCATGCTGTTGTCGGCGACCGCCGGCCAGATCGCAGACAAGTACGAGAAGTCGCGGCTCATCCGCCTGATCAAGCTGCTGGAGATCGCGATCGCGGCGATCGCCGTCGTCGGGTTCGCCACGCCGAGCATCGCGCTGCTGTTCGTCGCGCTGGCGCTGCTGGGCGTCCATTCCACGCTGTTCGGGCCGGTCAAGTACGCAATCCTGCCGCAGCATCTTCACGAGAACGAACTGGTCGGCGGCAACGGCCTCGTCGAGGCCGGGACGTTCGTCGCGATCCTGCTCGGCACCATTGTCGGCGGCCTGATCGTCGCCATCGAGCCGGGCGGTCCGCTCGCCGCCGGAACGCTCGTGGTCGCAATCGCCGTCGCGGGCTGGCTTGCGAGCCTTCGCATTCCGACAACGCCCGCCGTCGCGCCGACGCTCGCCATCAACCCGAACCCCGTCAGCGAAACCTGGCGCAACGTCGCCATCGCGAGAGCGACACCCGTCGTCTGGCGGGCGATGCTCGGCATCTCGTGGTTCTGGTTCTTCGGTGCGATCTACCTCGCGCAGCTGCCGGCCTTCACGCGGCGAGTGCTTCACGGCGACGAGCACGTGTTCACGCTGCTGCTCGCGCTGTTCTCGATCGGCATCGGCATCGGGTCGCTCCTGTGCGAGCGGCTTTCGCGGCGTCGCGTCGAGCTGGGCCTCGTGCCGCTCGGCTCGATCGGTCTCACGCTCTTCTGCGTCGACCTGTGGCTCGCGACGCGCGGAATCGTTTCGGCACCGATCGGCGGCGCGGCGTCGCTCGCAGCGAGCGGCATGCACTGGCGAGTGGCGCTCGACATCGTTTTGCTCGGGGTCTTCGGCGGCTTCTACACGGTGCCGCTTTACACGCTGCTGCAGACACGCTCGCAGCCGTCGCATCGCTCGCGCATCATCGCCGCGAACAACATCCTGAACGCGCTCTTCATCGTCGCTTCGGCCGGCGCCGCCATCGGCCTGCTCGCCGCGGGCGCGTCGATTCCGCAGCTCTTTCTCGTGGTCGGCGTGCTGAACGCGCTGGTTGCCTCGTACATCTACTCGGCCGAGCCCGAATTCCTGGTGCGCTTCCGCGCATGGCTTCTCGTGCGTCGACGCGCCTGACCCGGCGATGATGCGTACGAAGGCCAAACCGACTCCACCGCTCGACGGCCGTGCGAACCGTTAGCATATAGCCGTCCGCTCCGCGGTCGCGATCATGTCCGGCAACACTTTCGGCACCCTCTTCTGCGTCACGTCGTTCGGCGAATCGCACGGACCGGCGATCGGCTGCGTCGTCGACGGCTGCCCGCCCGGTCTCGCGCTCGCCGAAAGCGACATCCAGCACGACCTCGACCGGCGCAAGCCGGGCACCTCTCGCCACGTCACGCAGCGGCACGAATCCGACACCGTCGAGATCCTGTCCGGCGTCTTCGACGGATGCACGACGGGAACGCCGATCGCGCTCCTCATTCGCAACGAGGATCCGCGGAGCAAGGATTACGCGAACATCGCGCAGACGTTTCGCCCCGGCCACGCCGATTACACGTACTGGCACAAGTACGGGATCCGCGACTATCGCGGCGGCGGGCGGCAGTCGGCGCGCGAGACGGCCGTGCGCGTCGCCGCCGGCGCCATCGCGCGCAAATGGCTCGGCGAGCGGTACGGCGTCGTCATTCGCGGCCACATGACGCACCTCGGCGAGAACGCGATTCCGTTCGAAGGCTTCGAGCACGTCGATGCGAATCCGTTCTTCGCCGCGAACGCGTCGGCGATCGGCGGGCTCGAGGCGTTCATGGATCGGCTGCGAAAGTCGGGCGATTCCTGCGGCGCGCGTATCGAAGTGATCGCGAGCGGCGTGCCGGTCGGCTGGGGCGAGCCGGTGTACGGCAAGCTCGACGCCGACATCGCGCACGCGATGATGGGCATCAACGCCGTCAAAGGCGTCGAGATCGGCGCCGGCTTTCGCGCGGTTGCCCAGCGCGGCACGCAGCATTCGGACGAGATGGCGCCCGAGGGCTTCATCGGCAACGAGGCCGGCGGCATCCTCGGCGGCATCTCGACCGGTCAGGACGTCGTCGTCGCGATCGCGGTGAAGCCGACGTCGTCGATCCGGCTCGATCGCCATTCGATCGACAAGGCCGGTCGCGCAGTCGTGGTGAACACGCACGGACGCCACGATCCGTGCGTCGGGATTCGGGCGACGCCGATTGCCGAGGCGATGCTCGCGTGCGTGCTGATGGACCATGCGCTGCGGCATCGCGCGCAGAATGCGGACGTCGTCGTGGCGACGCCTCGCATCTCCGGCAAGGCGCCGCCCGAAGTCCGCGCACGCATCCGGCGCGCGAAGGCCATCGACGACCCGGATCCCGACGAGGCCTGAGAAGCGGCCTGTCACGCCCCCCTTCGCGCTTTACGGGGCGCGATCGCGCGCCGGCTGCGGGCGCGATGCGGACGACGGTTCGACGGACACGACCAGCCTGGTCGCGGCCGGGTCGATCCGCTGCGCGAAGTCGAGCACCGATTCGGCCGACACGATGTCGATGTCGCCCGCCATGCGCCGTTCGAGCGGATGGTCGTCGAACGCGACGTTACCGCGCGTCAACTCGGCACCCAGGCGCTCGGCGGCACTGAGCCGAATCGTTGCCGGATGAAAGCCGTTCGCGCGGAGCCACGCCTGCGCCTGTGTGCGGTCCCGCACGTTGCCGGAGGTCGACGCTGCGAGCGTTTCGAGAACCCACTG
>DATIEN010000052.1:0-8743 GCA_035455705.1 Casimicrobiaceae bacterium
ACACGGCGCATCGTTCTTCGACGAGCTCGTGGACGGCACGCGCCTTCTGCGAACGCAGGTCGAGGACGCGCTCGCCGAGCTGGTCGCGCTGGGGCTCGTCACGTCCGACAGCTTTTCGGGACTGCGCGCGCTGCTCACGCCGTCGTCGAAGCGCAAGCGGCTCGGCAACGGCAGGCGACAGCGCCGCGGACCGCTGTTCGGCATCGAGGATGCCGGACGCTGGTCGCTCGCGCGCCGTCCGCCGCGCCGGACGGCGGACGCACCGGGGCAGGGCTGGACGCGCGACGACCCGGCGCAGGAGACGGTCGAGCACGTGGCGCATGCGCTTCTTCGCCGCTACGGTGTCGTGTCGTGGAAGATCCTGCAGCGCGAAGCCGGGTGGCTGCCCCCGTGGCGGGAGCTGTCGCGCGTGCTGCGCCGGCTGGAGGCGCGCGGCGACATTCGCGGCGGTCGCTTCGTCGCCAGCGTGACCGGCGAGCAGTTCGCGCTCCCCGAAGCGGTCGCGTTGCTCCGCGAGACACGGCGTGCACCGTTGTCGGGCACGACGATGTCGGTGAGCGCCGCCGATCCGCTGAACGTCGTCGGAACGTTGCTCCCCGGGGCGCGGATTCCCGCGCTTGCCGGCAACCGGGTGCTGTATCGCGACGGCGTCGCGATCGCCGCGCTCGTCGCAGGCGAGATGCGCGCGCTCGTTCCGCTCGCTGCAGCCGAAGCGAGCGCCGCGGAGCACGCGCTGATCCGCCGCCAGCCGGGTTCGCCGCTCTTCGCCTACCTTCGCTGATTCCACGCGCCCGGCACGACGCGGACAGACGCGCATCGCCAACGGCGAAACAACCCGAAACACGCGCGGCGGCGGAACGCCGCTTGTTGCCCCGTGTCTCAAGTCACTTCCCGCGACTCGCGCGGGCAAGGCCGGAACAGGTGCAGACAGCCGCCGGCCATTGCGTCGCGTGGTCGCTTGCTCGAATGGAACGGCAGACGGACCTCGATTGGCTGCGCGGCTTGATGCTCGTCCTGATGACGACGACGCATCTGCCCACGTGGTTCAGTGCGCACGCGGGACAGCCGTTCGGCTTCGTGTCCGCTGCCGAAGGCTTCGTGTTCCTGTCCGCCTATCTGGTCGGCTCCGTATACGGAGGCAAGGCGCGCAGGGCGGGGTTCGACGTGATGCGCCGCGCGCTGTGGGGGCGTACCGCCAAGGTCTATGCGGCGCACGTGGCGGTTTTGCTATTCCTTCTGCTCGTGCTCGTTCCAATCGCCGTGTCGCGCGACGCGGAGGCGATCACCGGCCTCGCTTCGTACGCGCTGGAACGGCCGCGGCTCGCGCTGGTGAGCGGAGTCGTGCTCGCGTACAACCCGCCGCTTCTCGACATCCTGCCGATGTACGTCCTGTTCCTCGCCGCCTCGCCGGCGCTGCTCGTGTACGGGATGCGGCGCGGCTTCGGGCTGCTGCTCACGCTTTCGGCGCTGCTTTGGCTGTATGCGCAGTACGACGGCGGCGCGCACGTCTACCGGGCGCTCTCGGCGCTCGTCGGCTGGCCCGTGCCCTACGGCGCGACGGGCGCGTTCGCGTTCATGGCGTGGCAGTTGCTGTGGCTCGTCGGGCTGTGGATCGGCGTCAGGCAATCGGACCCTGCGGCGAGCGTGCAACCGGCATGGCCGCGATTGGCGTTTCCGCTCGCGCTGGGGGTTGCCGCGGTTTTCTTCGTCTGGCGCCATATCGTCGGCCAGACGTTCGGCTCGGAGGCGCTGCTGAACGCGCTCTTCGACAAGTGGCACCTCGGACCGCTGCGGCTCCTGAATTTCGCGGTACTGGCGCTGATCGTCGTTCGCCTGCGTCCGACGCTCGTCGCGTGGGCCGAGGATTCGCCGCTCGCCACGCTGGGCCGCGCCTCCCTCATGGTCTTCAGCGCGCATCTGCTGATTTGCCTTGCGCTGTTGACAATCGTCGGCGACGCGCCGCGGCCGCACCTCAGCCTCTTCGAGGCGGCTCTCCTGCTCGGCGTACTCGTCGCGTTGTACGGCGTCGCCCGCGCGACGCTCGAGGGTCCCCGGGCACTACGCGCGCAGGGCCGCGCGCTCGCCGCGCGGTTCGGCCTGCGCGCCTGACCCGGCCGTCGCGGGTCGCCGCTCTCGGCGCCCGGACTCGGCCCTGCCGATCGTTACCGCGACGCCTGCCGCGATTCGAGGTGCGGCCTGATGATCCGCTTCCACAGCGCGTAGCCGTCGGCGTTCAGGTGCAGCGCGTCGTCGCGGAAGAGTTCGCGGCGAGGCATGCCGTTGGCGGCGAGCATCGGCGTGAAGACGTCGATGTAGTCGACGTTCGGCGCATCGTCCGCGTAGTCGCGAATCAGCGTGTTGGTCGCCCGGATCTTCGACAGCAGCGCCTCGCGCGCCGGGCTCGGCTTGATCGAGATGTATGCGATCCGCGTGGCGGGGAGTGCCGCACGCACGCCGTCGACGAACGCGACGAAGCGGTGCAGCACCTCCTGCGGCGTGCTGCCGGCCGCGAGGTCGTTGTCGCCGGCATAGACGAGGACCGTCTTCGGCGCGTAACGCAGCACCAGGCGGCTCAGGTGCTTCACGCAGTCGGTGAGCTGGGACCCGCCGAAACCGCGCTTGATGACGACGGGCAGGTCGCTGAATTGGTTCTCGAGGTCGTTCCACAGCCGGATCGACGAGCTGCCGACGAAGAGGACGCCGCCGGGAGGGTGCGGATGGAGCGCGTCGTCCGCCGCGAATGCGGCGAAGGATGCTTCCCAGCGACTCGGCCCCATCGGCTGGGCGACGAGGGTCGGCGGGGCGCTCGCGGCTGCCGCCGGAAGGGAAATCGCGGCCAGCAGGGCCGCGGCGACAAGGATGGTGGCTCTCATTCGGACAATCGGGGGACGGACGGCCCCGCATTCCAGTACGGCCGGGGGCGCCGCAGTAGAACGCGCGACCCTTGCGATGCGATGACAGCCGTACGCCGGAACACCGCCTGGGGCGCGACCGGCCGCCGTCATGCGCCGCGATCGGGCGGGAAAACCGAGCGCCGCCGCTCGAGGCTGTCGGCCGGCCAGTGCTGCCGGCTGTCGTAATACTCGGGCATCGCCGGCTTGTCGGGCGGCAGCAGGACCCAGGGCTGCTTGGAGGACGTGAAGATATGGATGTCCGGCGGCAGCCGGTCGGGGTCGTCGAGGGTGCCCACCCGCACGAACTTGAGCCGTTCGCCGGCGCCCGCGTAATGCGACCACAGGGCGACGTGGCATTCGGGGCAACGGACGATCTTCTGGCCGCGCCCGCTGTTCGACGGCGTGTCGATCGTCACCGGATCGCCGTTCAGCACGAGCACCCGGTCCGACTCGATCAGCGCGTTCAGCACGAACGCGCTGCCCGTTTCCCGCTGGCACCAGCGGCAATGGCAGCAATGGACGAACAGCGGCTTCGTCAGCATACGGTAGCGGACGCCGCGGCAGGTGCAGCCGCCGTCGATCGGAAACGGATCGCTCATTTCGCTTGCTCCGTGACGCGCGGCGGCCCCTTGAGCTCGACGACGTTGCCGTCCGGGTCGCTGACATAGATCGACGGCCCGTCGCCCTCCGCGCCGTAGCGCGACTTCGTCTCGCCCGGCTCGACGCCCGCCGCGCGCAGCGTCGCCCGGATTTCGGCTTCGTCGAAAGGATCGATGCGAAGGCAGAAGTGGTCGAGGTTGCGGCCGGCGCTCGCCGGCGCCGCGCCACCCGCGCGACCGAGCTCGCCTTCGACGGGCACGAGGTCCACCAGCGAGCGGCCTGCGCGAAGCTGGATGAGCCCGAGGTCGTCGAGGCGGCGCTCGACGCGCATGCCGAGCACGCCGCAATAGAAGCCGAGCATCGCGTCGACGTCGACGACGCGCAGAACCAGATGATCGATGTCGCGCACGCGGATCATCGGTCGCATCATGGCGTGTCGTACGTCGACACCTCGATCAGGTTCGCGTCCGGATCGCGGAAGTAAACGGAGCGGATCGGACCGACGGCGCCCGTCTTGGCAACGGGTCCCTCGATGATCGCGACGTCGGATGCGTGAAGATGCGCGACCACGTCGTCCAGCGTACCGGTTGCGATCAGGCACAAGTCGACCGATCCCGGCGTCGGATGCGCAGCCTTCGGCTCGAACTCGCGTCCCGCGAGATGCAGGTTGATCTTCTGCCGTCCGAACGCGAGCGCCTTGCGGCCGCCCGCGAACGTGACGACCCGCATGCCGAGCACGCGCGCGTAGAACGCGCATGTCGCGTCGATGTCGCGCACGGTCATCACCACGTGGTCGATGCGATCGATCTCCATCGCCTAGCCGTGTGCGGCGATCGTGGTCGGGGAAGGCTGGCGCGCCACCGGCAGCGGCGCGTCGTCGAGCGCCAGCAGCGCGGCGGATTGCGCATGGAGGCGCGCGGTGTCGAAGAGCGGAACGTTCGCCTCGCGCGGCTCGATCAGCATCGCGATCTCGGTGCAGCCGAGGATCACGCCCTCGGCGCCGCCCGCAGTCAGCTCGTCGATCAGCGCGCGCAGGCGCGCACGCGATTCCTCGCGGACGTTCCCGCAGCAAAGCTCCTCGTAGATGACGCGATGCATCCAGTCGCGGCCCTCGGCGCCGGGAACGTGCGCGACGATGCCTTGCGCGCGCAGCCGCTCGCGGTAGAACGGCTGTTGCATCGTGAAGCGCGTGCCGAGCAGCGCCACGTTGCGAAGCCCCGCGGCCCGGATCGCCCGCGCCGTGGGGTCGGCGATGTGGAGAAGCGGAATCGTCACCGCCCGCTCGATGTCCGCGGCCACCTTGTGCATCGTGTTCGTGCACAGAACGAGGAAGTCCGCACCAGCGGCCTCGACGGCGCGCGCGGCGTTGCCGAGCAGCGCGCCGGCCGCGTTCCAGTCGCCGGACGTCTGCATCCGCTCGACGTCGTGGAAGTCGACGCTCACCATCGCCACGCGCGCCGAATGCAAACCGCCGAGGCGCTCGCGAACCGTCTCGTTGACGATGCGGTAATACGGAATCGTCGATTCGAAGCTCATGCCGCCCAGGAGTCCGATCGTGCGCATCCGCGTCATCCTTTCGAAGCGCATTGTCGCATCAGCCGAGGTGGGCGGGCGACGCCTCGATGCGCGGCATCCGCGCTCGGAGCTCCGTCGGATAAAACGTTTCGACCGTGCGCAACGCCTGCTCGACGTGCGGCGGCACGACGCGCCGAGGTTGCGCGGCATGCGAAGAAGCTCGACGCGCGGATGATCGCGCGCAATCGCTTGCGGCGTGCCATCCGTCGCCGCGCGATCGATTCGCCGTCGCGCCGGCCCTTCATCCGCGCCTGCCTGCACGCGACGCCGAGCGCGGCGCCGGATCGCTCACCTCGACGTCGAGCGTGAGGAGCTTGGCATCGACCCCTTCTCCGTCGATCGTCAGGATGCCGACGGCGATCGGCAGCCGGAAGCGCCTCGGTCCGGCGCTGCCGGGGTTGACGTAGAGGACGCCTTCCCGCCGCTCGCGCTGCGGCCGATGCGAGTGGCCGGAGACGACCACGTCGATGCCGGCGGCGGCCGGATCGATGTCGAGCGTCCCGAGATCGTGGATCACGTAGATCCGCGTGCCGAGAAGATCGAGCTGCTGCGTCGGCGGCACGGCGTCGGCCCAGTCCCCGACGTCGTTGTTGCCCCTTACCGCGGTCACGGGGGCGATCGTCGACAATCGTCGCAGAATCGCGGCGTCGCCGATGTCGCCGGCATGAATCACGTGCGCGCTGCCGCGCAGCGCCGCCACCGCTTCCGGCCGCAGCAGGCCGTGCGTGTCCGACACGAGTCCCACGCGCAAGCGCCGGCTCGCGCGCGCATTCATCGCGGCGCCCTGCGCAGCGGCGCATTCGCGCGGTTCGCGCGCAGGATCGCGGCGTAGATCGCCACGTTGACGACGATGACGACGAGGGCGAGCCCGAGCTGGGTCGCTCGCGTGAGTCCGGCGGGGTAGATCACGCGCAGCAGATAGTGCCCGACGAAGTCGCCCGCGTAGCCCGACAGTCCAGCCGCGGTCCGCAAACGATTCTCGACGAACGTGAGCGGGCATATGACGCCGGAAAGCTCGACGAAGCCGGCCCACGCAACGGCCGGCACGTGCAGCAGCGCGAGGTGGCGCCAGCGCAGCACGAGAAACCCGCCGCAGAGCACGAACACGATGAACGCGAGATGAAGGACGAGCACGCCGTCGGCGGCGATGGCGGCCGGCACTGCGACCACCTCAGGGGTCCGGGCGTAACGAAGGCGGCTGGAAATGCGCCGCGTCGCGCCTCGACCAGCCGGCTTCGAGGAACATCGGGACGTGTGGCTTGCAGCGCAGCGCGCGCATCTCGTCGGGCGCGAAGTAGCGCACGTCCAGCGTCTCGACGCCGTCGGGACGCAGCATCCCACCGATGCGCCGGCCCTCGAAGACCGTCGACACCCACGACAGCCGGTCGCCGTTCGCGAAGACGCTCGTGCAGAGCGGGCCACCGAAAACGCCGACGAGACGCGTGAGCTCGACGTGCAGGCCGGTCTCCTCCCACGTCTCCCGCACGGCCGCGTCGGCGGGAAGCTCGTACGGCTCGATCATGCCGCCCGGCGTCGACCATTCGTCGCCTTCGACGTGCCGGACGAGCAGCACGCGGTCCTGCTTGTCGAACGTGAGCACGCTGACGGTCGGCACCTCGAGCACGGTGTTGCCGATCATGTCGCGAAGGCGCCGGACGTACTCGGACATCGGCATGGTCAGCGCTCGGTTGCGCGCGACAGCATGTCGAACGCCGCCTGCTGCGCGGCCGCGCTTGCGAGGCCGCGCATCCGGGCGAAGAGCTCGAGCAGCGCTTCGGCATGACGGCGCGCGAAACCGGGATTGCCGAGCGCGAGGTCGAGCTCGTTGGCGACGGTGATCTCGCAGAAGTCGCATAACGTTGCCGCGTCGATCGCGTACTCGCGCGCGGCGAAGCGATCGACGAACGTGTTCTGCGCCGGCGTTCCGATGCGGGGATGGAAACGTTCGCGGTCGCAGGCACCGTAGAGGTAGACGAGCGACTCGGCTTCGTTGCCGATCACGCGCGCGAGGGCCTCGCGGGCGTCGAGTCCGGTGAGGCAGCCTGCGATGCCGTCGGTTCCGTACACCGCGTGGTAGAGCCCGGCCGTGCAGACGGCGTCGCGGCTGCCCCATTGCCGCAGCAGCCGCTCGGTACCGTGCAGGTGCGCCTCCAGCGTCCCGTTCAGGTGCGGGAACGCCGCCGCGCCGAGCGCGTGCAGGCGCGCGTCCAGGCGCTCGCGCACGGTCACGGACTCGTGCCGAACCACGCCCCGACGGCCGCCGTGATGCCCATCGCCAACGCGCCCCAGAACGTCACCCGCCATGCACCGGCCGCGATCGAGGCGCCGCCTGCGCGGGCGGCGATCCCGCCGAGGATCGCGAGGAACACGAGCGACGTCACGGACACGAGCGGAATCAGCATGGGCGTCGGCGCGAGCGCCGTAACGACCAGCGGCAGCGCCGCACCGGAGGCGAAGCTCGCGGCCGAGGCGAGTGCCGCCTGGATCGGTCGAGCCCTCGCGGCGTCGGTGATCCCGAGCTCGTCGCGCGCATGGGCGCCGAGCGCATCGTGCGCCATCAGCTGATCGGCGACCTGGCGCGCAAGATGCTGATCGAGGCCGCGGCGGATGTAGATCGCGGTCAGCTCGTTGCGCTCGCCCTCGATGTCGGTCGTGAGCTCGCGCCGCTCGCGCTCGATGTCGGCGCGCTCGGTATCCGCCTGCGAATGCACGGAAACGTATTCGCCGGCCGCCATCGACATCGCCCCTCCGACGAGCGCTGCGATCGCTGCGACGACGACGTCGGCATGCGATGCGTTCGCCGCAGCGACGCCGGCGACGAGGCTCGCCGTCGACACGATGCCGTCGTTCGCACCGAGCACGGCCGCGCGAAGCCACCCGATGCGGCTGGTGCGGTGGCCTTCGCGATGACGCCGGCTCTTCAGTTGCACGATGCGCTCGTGTCCGTGCTCAGCGCCGATGCGGCGGGATGGCGCGAATCCCGGCCGCGAACGCCGCATGCACGTCGCGATCGACGGGCTTGTAGCGAACGTGCGTGCTCGCCGGGTCCTTGCCGAGGAAGTTGCCGTTGCGCCAGTCGCGCGACGGGCGGATCGGCCGCGCGACGAAGCCGCCGCCACAGTTGGGGCAGACGTCGTGCAGCACCGTGTCGACGCATTGCGCGCAGAACGTGCATTCGTACGAGCAGATCCGCGCATCGAGGGAATCGGGCGGCAGCGGCCTGTTGCAGTTCTCGCAGCTGGGTCGCAGTTCGAGCATGTTCGTCAGCCGATCGTCCTGATCACGCGGCAGGGATTGCCGGCCGCGAACACGTCGTCGGGAACGTCGCGCGTCACGACGCTGCCGGCACCGATCACTGCCCGCGCTCCCACCCGAACGCCGGCGAGAATCAGCGCCCCAGCGCCGACCCACGCGTCGGATCCGATCTTAACCGGCTTTCCGAACTCTTGCCTTCGACGGAGCGCCGCGTCGAACGCGTGCAGCGGCGTCAGGATCTGAACCCCGGGGCCGAACAAGGCGTGGTCCCCGATCTGAACGTCGCAAACGTCCAGCACGACGCAGTTGAAGTTGAAGAATACGTTCGCACCCAGATGAATGTGGTTGCCGTAGTCGCAGTGGAAGGGCGGCTCGAGCCAGACGCTGCTTCCCCCCGATCCGAACAACCGGACCAGCAG
>DATIEN010000053.1:0-12782 GCA_035455705.1 Casimicrobiaceae bacterium
TTTTCTGCGAGGCGCGCAGAAGCCGTGCGCTGCGGGTGGCGGCCGCGGGCTTGGTCGCGGCCGCCTCGCGTCGAGCGCGAATCAATCGCTCGAGTGGCGCGAGCTCGTCGATCGAGCGCGCGCACGGAAAGCGCTGGCGAAGTCCAGCGAGCGTTTCGAGCAGAACGTCGGCATCCCGCATACCTGCCATGGAGCGGGCACAACTTCGCAAAAGGGCGTCCTCGTCGGCGAACGCGCGGTCGCCGAGAGCGGGCCGCATCAGCCGCAGGGCCGCCCTGGCGCGCTTCAGCCACCTTCGCGCTTCGTGCGCGCCGACGGGCGAGGGTCCTCCCGGAGCGCCGATCGGGTCGAGCGCTTCGGCGATCGCGCGCCGCAGCGACTCGACGACGCGCTCGGATGCACCCCTTGCGCCGGCGGCCCGGCGGGCCGAGCGTTGCACGCGTGTCAAGGAACCGTAACAAACGATGGATGGAATGGCGTCATACTGTAGCAGCCGCAAAGAGGCGGCTGCCTTTCCGTCATGGAGGGACTGTGGCGACGACATTGCGAAAGACCTCACGGGGCCGGCAACGACACGCCCCTTCGGCGCGCTCGCAGCTAAAACGCAAGGCGGCCGTCAAGCGCGCCAACGGCGGCGCGGCCGATGCCGCCGGCGACGGCCCGGTCAGGGCGAAGACGGCGAAGCGTGCCGACAAGACGGGCAAGAGCGACAGGATCGTGCGCGACACCTTCAAGATGCCGCAGCGCGAGTTCGCGCTCATCGACGAGCTCAAGCAGCGCTGCCGCGCGTTGGGAGTCGAGGTGAAGAAAAGCGAAGTGCTCCGCGCCGGACTTCTCGCGATGCGAGACCTGAGCGACGAACGGCTGGGGCAAGTCGTGAGGCCGCTGGCGGCGGCACGAATCGAGCGCGCGGCCCGCAGCCAGGCGAAAGCGGCTACGTCAGCTTAGCGTTTCACAGGGCTGACCCCGATCGCCGTTCCGGCGAGCAGGCGCCAGGTCAGGTGGATCGGCCGCGTCGCCGGGTGACGCTCCGCGCAGACCGCTTCGTCAACGCTCGAGGTCGGCCCGGAAGGAATGCAGGCGCCGCTTGTCCTCCGCCGCCATCTCCGGATAGTGCATGTCGAGCGCGCCGAGCGTCTCGATCAGCACCTGCGACACGATGAGCCGCGCGGTGCGCTTGTCGTCCGCAGGAACGACGTACCAGGGCGATTCGCGCGTACTCGTCGCCTCGATCGAAGCCGAATAGGCCTTCATGTAGTCCGACCAGCACTTTCGCTCGTCGAGATCGCCGGCCCTGAACTTCCACTGCTTGTCGGACTCGTCGAGCCGCGCAAGCAGCCGTTTGCGCTGCTCCTGCTTCGACAGGTGCAGGAAGAATTTCACGACCTGCATGCCGCCGCGAAAGAGATGCGCCTCGAAACCCTTGATCGACTTGAAGCGCGCGCGCCACAGCTTGTCGCCGCGGCTGTCCGCTGGAATTGCCTGCGCGTCGAGCAGGTCGGGGTGCACGCGCACGACGACCACTTCCTCGTAGTACGAGCGGTTGAAGATGCCGATCCGGCCGCGCTCGGGGAGCTCGCGCGCCGCCCGCCAGAGGAAATCATGCTCGAGCTCGCTGCCGCTCGGCCGCCTGAAGCTCGTCACCTGGCAGCCTTGCGGATTGACGCCGCTCATCACGTGCTTGATCGCGCCGTCCTTGCCCGACGTATCCATGCCCTGGAAAACGGCGAGCAGCGCGTAGACGTCGGAGGCATAGAGCAGCTCCTGCAGCTCGCTCAACCTTCGCACGTGCCGCGCGAGCTGCGCCTCGTAGTCGTGATCGCTCGCGTAAACGGCGGGAATCGACGTCGCCAGCTGCGCGAGGCGAACGCGCTCGCCTTCCTTCACCTTGAATTCGCGCGGGTCGATCTTCGGGGTGTCGTCGTGTCGGCGCGGCATCGTCTGCTCGTGAAGTCGCGGCGAGCAATCGTGGAACGGCGGGTGCCGAGTATAGAATACGCGCGCCTTTCGCCAGCCGGTCCCGCGGACGATCTTGCCTCGCGCGCCATGAGAAAAGCCGTCGTTCCACGCACGACCGGGGCCGCCGCACCGTTGGGCAGCCGGCCATCGTCGGCGACGCTCGCCGTCGTCGACATGGGATCGAACAGCTTTCGCCTCGAGATCGGCCGCGTCGAGGGAGACCAGATCTACCGGCTCGACACCCAGCGCGAGACGCTTCGCATCGGCGCCGGCATCGATGGACGCGGGTTCCTGACCGCCCCGGCGCGCCGCGCGGCGCTCGCGTGCCTCGCACGCTTCGCCGAGCGGCTTTCGGGGTTCGACGCATCGGCCGTTCGTGCGGTCGCGACGAACGCCTTCCGGATCGCGCGGAACGCGCCCGAGTTTCTCGCGCACGCAGAGCGCACGCTCGGCTTTCCGATCGACGTCATCTCGGGTCACGAGGAAGCGCGCCTCATCTACCTGGGCGTTGCGCACCTGCTTCCGCCCGCAACCGAGCCGCGCCTCGTCGTTGATATCGGCGGCGGCTCGACCGAATTCATCGTCGGCCGCGGTCTCGAGCCGCTCGCGCTGGAGTCGCTGAAGATCGGTTGCGTGGCGATGTCGCAACGCTTCTTTCCCAGGGGCGAGCTCACGCGCGCAGGCTTCGACGCGGCCGAAACGGCGGCGCGTGCGGAGATCGAAGCGCTCGGCGGCGAGTTCGACGCGGTCCGCTGGCATTCGGCGCATGCATCGTCGGGAACTGCGCTGGCGCTCGCCGAGATTCTCGTGCAAAACAACCTCTCGACGGCCGGCATCACGCCGGAGGGCCTCGCACGGCTGCGCGAGCGAATGGTCGCGGCCGGCCACGTGAGCCGGCTGCGGCTCGAGGCGCTGAAGGCCGAGCGGGCGCCGGTGCTCGCCGGCGGCTTCGCGATCATGAGCGCGGCCCTCGAGCAGCTGAACATCGCGCGGATCGATCCGGTGGGCGGCGCGTTGCGGCTGGGTGCCCTCTACGACCTGCTCGGCCGATCCATCGAGCACGACGCGCGCGACGCGACGGTTCAGCATTTCATCGCCCGCTATCGCCTCGACCGGGACCACGCGATGCGAATCGCGGCGATGGCCGTCGCGCTCTTCCACGCCGCGCGGCCGGATGCGCAGCGCGCCGCGACGCAGACGCTCGAACGCGCGGCGCTCCTGCACGAAACCGGCCTGTGGGTGTCGCACACCGGGTTCCACAAGCACGGCGCGTACATTCTGCGCAATGCGGACATGCCAGGATTCTCCGCTGGAGAGCAGGAGCGGCTGTCGCAGATCGTTCTCGCCTGCCGCGGCAGCCTCGACAAGGTCGCGCCGATGCTTGTCGATCTCGAATTCCGCGCTCAGGCGTGCGCGCTGCGCATCGCAATCCTCTTCCATCACGCGCGGCGGCTGATCGCGCCGCCGCCACTCGCGCTACGCGTCGGTTCGCGCATCCACTTCGACACGCCGCCTCGCTGGCTCAAGGCGCATCCGCTGACTGCACACCTGCTCGAAAAGGAAGCGCGCGAATGGAAGCGCGCCGGCTACGGATGGTCGACGGCTCCCTCGCGCGCTAGACGAAATCGGGCGTCATGACGACACGAAGCGCGACGCTCGGCCCGTCCGAGCGCTCGCGGTTCGACAGCCACCACAGCGCACCTTTCGGGATCGACCACTCGCGATCCTCGCCGCAGAGGAGCAGCGCGGCGACGCGGCCGAGCGTCGGCTGGTGGCCGACGACCACGACCGTTTCGCGGCTGTCCGGCCAGTGCACGGCGCCGAGGATGCTTTCCGGCACCACGTCGGGTGCGAGCTCGTCGCGCGTCTTGAACTTGCGCTTCAGCGCGAGCGCGGTCTGCTGCGCGCGCCAGGCGGGCGACACGAGTATGCGGCACGTGTCTGGAAGGCGATGGTCGAGCCATTGCGCCATTCGCGCGGCCTGCTTCTGTCCCTTGGACGTGAGCCGCCGCTCGAGATCCGGTTCACCCGATTCGGCATCCGCATGCCGCCACAAGATGAGATCCATCATTTGCGCTCCTCGCTTGCCTGCATCGCGGCGAGCAGTTCGGCCTGGGCCGAGCGCAAGGGCGCGCCCTTCGCCGGGCGTACCTTGCGCCAGTTTCCGTCCGACCCGAGCTGCCAGGCGTCGCGGTTGTCGGCGAGGCTCGCGGCGAGCGATTCGGCGACGACGCGGCGCGCGAGCGCTGGATCGCGGATTGGAAAGGCGACCTCGATGCGCCGGAACAGGTTGCGTCCCATCCAGTCGGCCGACGAGAGCCAGACCTCCGCATTGCCGCCGTTGCCGAAGAACCAGACCCTGTGATGCTCGAGAAAGCGGCCCAGGATCGAGCGCACGCGAATCCGGTCGGAAACGCCCTTCACGCCGGGCCGCAGCGCGCACGCGCCGCGCACGATCAGGTCGATCTCGACGCCGTCCTGCGACGCAGCGAGGAGCGCACGGATCACGCGCTCCTCGAGCAGCGCGTTCATCTTCCCGACGATTCGCGCGGGCTTGCCTGCGCGCGCGTTGCGTGCTTCGCGCTCGATCATCGCGAGCACGCGGCGGTGCATCGTGAACGGCGCGAGCATGAGCTGCGACAGCCGTCCGGCCTTCGCGAGACTCGTGATGTGCAGGAAGATCTCGTTCACGTCGGCGCAAATCTGCGGATCGGCCGTCAAAAGCCCGAAGTCGGTGTACTGCAGCGACGTTCGCAGGTGGTAGTTGCCGGTGGACAGGTGCGCGTAGTGCACGAGCTGCATGCCGCCTTGTGCGTCACTCTCGCGGCGCGTGATGAGCGCGAGCTTCGCGTGCGTCTTGAAGCCGAAGACGCCATAGACGACCTGGGCGCCAGCACTCTCGAAGCGCTCGGCCCAGTCGATGTTCGCCTCCTCGTCGAAACGCGCGAAGAGCTCGACGATGATGCTCACTTCCTTGCCGCGCCGCGCGGCATCGAGCAGCGCCTCCATCAGGATCGAATCGACGCCGGTTCGGTACACGGTCTGTTTGACGGCCACGACGTCGGGGTCCTGCGCCGCGCGGCGAATGAAGTCGACGACCGGCTCGAACGACTGATACGGATGGTGCAGCAGAATGTCGTTGGCGCGGATTGCGCCGAGCAGGTCCGGTGCGTCGCGCAATCGGTCCGGCAGTCCGGGAACGAAACGGCGGTACTTGAGCGGCTCCAGGTCGACCTGGTCGACGAGCGATGCGAGCCGCGCCATGTTGACCGGACCGTCGCAGCGGTAGAGGTCCGATTCGGTCAGCCCGAATTGCTCGAGCAGGAGTGCGCCGAGCGCCGGCGGACATTCGGCGGGCACCTCGAGGCGGACCGCCGAGCCGAACTGACGGTGGCGCAATTCGCCGCGGATCGCCTGGCGCAGGTTCTTGACTTCCTGTTCGTCGATCCAGAGATCGGCGTCGCGCGTCACGCGGAATTGCGCATAGCTTCGCACCTCGCGCCCGGCGAAGAGCTCGGAAAGGTGCGCGTGAATGACCGACGACAGCATGACGAATGCGTGATCCGACCCGCTGACGTCCGGCGGCATCCGGATCACGCGACGCAGCACGCGCGGCGCCTTCACGATCGCGATCGTTGTTTGCCGTCCGAAGGCGTCGCGTCCGCCGAGATCGACGATGAAATTGAGGCTCTTGCTCGCGACCTGCGGAAACGGGTGCGCGGGATCGAGGCCGATCGGCGTCAGGAGCGGGCGGACCTCGCGTCGGAAGTAGTCGGTCACCCAGGCGCGCTGCGCCGCCGTGAACGCGGTCCTGCGGACGAGCACGACCCCCGATCGTCGAAGCGATGGCAGCACGACTTCGTTCAGCACGCGATATTGCTCGGCGACCAGATCGAGCACTTCCCCGCGGATGCAGGTCAAAAGCTCCTGCGCCCCCTGCAGCGTCATTCCGTACGGCGGCGTCCTCTCGCGCAACTGCTCGCGCAAGCCCGCGACGCGGACCTCGAAGAACTCGTCGAGGTTGCTAGCGAGGATGCAAAGGAAGCGCAACCGCTCGAGCAGCGGAACGTCTTCTTCCGCCGCAAGCGCGAGCACGCGCCGATTGAACGCGAGCTGCGAAAGCTCGCGATTGAGGAGGAGCGTCGGTTGAGTCTGCATCGTCCACGACGCGCACGTCGCGCGCGTGTCGAAGCCGCGGCGCCGCAACTTTGCCTTCGCGGTGTTACGCAAATGTGACAGTCCCCGTGCACGCGCAGCGGACGGCCCCGCATGCAACCGGCCTTCCGTCATGGGGCCTTCATGCGGCTGTCATCAACCCGTCATGTGCGGCCGTCAAAATCGCGGTCGTGACGAACACTCGAGGAGAAACGATGATACGAGCCCTCTCGGCATTCCTGGCTGCGGCGGTCCTGGTGGCGGTATCCGTCGGCGCCCGCGCGGCGGATATCACGGGCGCGGGATCGACGTTCGCGTATCCGATCTTCGCCAAGTGGGCCGAAGCGTACAGGGCCAAGACCGGCGTAGGCATGAACTATCAGTCCATCGGCTCGGGCGGCGGCATTGCGCAGATCAAGGCCAAGACCGTCGACTTCGGCGCGTCCGACATGCCGCTCAAGCAGGAAGACCTGCAGGCGGCGGGCCTGATGCAGTTCCCGGCGATCGTCGGCGGCGTCGTGCCCGTGATGAACCTCGATGGTATCAAGCCCGGCGAGATCAAGCTGACCGGAGCGGTGCTCGCCGACATCTACATGGGCAAGGTCAGGAACTGGAACGACAAGGCGATCGCGGAGCTGAATTCCGGGGTGAAGCTGCCCGCGCAAGCGATCGCGGTCGTTCATCGCTCGGACGGTTCCGGGACCACCTTCATCTGGACCGACTATCTGTCGAAGGTGAGTCCGGATTGGAAGATGAAGGTCGGATCGAGCACCGCAGTCTCCTGGCCGGAAGGCGTCGGCGGCAAGGGCAACGAAGGCGTCGCAGCCTACGTCCAGCGGATCAAGGGCGCCATCGGCTACGTCGAATATGCCTACGCCAAGCGCAACAACATGGCGTACGGGCTGATCCGTAACAAGGATGGCGCGTATCCGAAGCCGGAAAAGGAGACGTTCCAGGCGGCCGCCGGCAATGCGGACTGGAACAACGCCCCGATGTTCTACCAGATCCTGACCGACCAGCCGGGCAGGAACGCCTGGCCGATCACCGGCGCGACGTTCGTTCTCATGCATACGATGCAGGAGAATCCGGAGAACGCGGCGCAGGTCCTCAAGTTCTTCGACTGGTCGTTCCGCTACGGGCAGAAGCTCGCGGATGAACTCGACTACGTCCCGCTGCCCGACAACGTCGTCAAGCTGATCGAGGACGCGTGGAAGACGCAGATCAAGGTGACCGGCGGAAAGGCCGCCTGGGGCTGATCGAACGCGCATCCCGGGTCTTTCGCTCGGCGCCGGAGCAGTCTCCTGCCTGTGCCGGCGTTTTCTTCGTCGTCGCGTGGACTTAGCGCGTCGGCGCCAACATCGATATTATGGCGGCCTCTCACGCTGATGCATTTCCGATCCCGATGAACGCCACCGTCGCGGTCGGACGCGCGCCGGAGCCGCGCTCGTCGGCGACGTCGCACTTCCGCTGGCAGGACGCGCTGTTCCGCGGCACGGCGAGGCTCTTCGCGGCACTCGTGCTGGCGCTGCTCGCATCGATAATCGTCGCGCTCGGCGTTGCCGCCGCGCCCGCGTTGAGAACGTTCGGCTTCGCGTTCTTCGTGACCGACGTCTGGAACCCGGTGACCATGCAGTTCGGCGCGCTCGCGCCCCTCTACGGCACCGTGGTCACGTCGGCGATCGCGCTCCTGATCGGCGTCCCGGTGAGTTTCGGCATCGCCGTGTTCCTCACCGAGATGTGCCCCGTCGCGCTGCGGCGACCCCTCGGCACGGCGGTCGAGTTGCTGGCGGCGATCCCGTCGATCATCTACGGCATGTGGGGATTGTTCGTCTTTGCGCCGTTCTTCGCCGATCACGTCCAGCCACTCCTCGCGCAGACACTGGGCGCCGCATGGCTGATCGGCCCGCTGTTCCAGGGGGCCCCGACGGGTCTCGGCATCCTCACCGCAGGCATCATTCTCGCGGTGATGGTGATCCCATTCATTGCGTCGGTCATGCGCGACGTGTTCGAGGTCGTGCCGCCCGTTCTCAAGGAATCGGCGTATGGCATCGGCTGCACCACCTGGGAGGTCGTGCGCAACGTCGTGCTGCCCTATACGCGGATCGGCGTGGTCGGCGGCATCATGCTCGGCCTCGGACGCGCGCTCGGCGAAACGATGGCCGTCACGTTCGTCATCGGCAACGCATACCGAATTCGCGCATCGCTCTTCGAGCCGGGCAATTCGATCGCCTCCGCACTGGCGAACGAGTTCAACGAGGCGGCAGATCCCGTCCACCGCGGCGCATTGATCGCGCTCGGGCTCGTCCTGTTCGTGCTGACGGTCGCGGTGCTCGCGGCTTCACGGCTGCTGATCGCCCGCCTCTCGCGCGGCGAGGGGCGGCAGACGTGACGTCGCTCCGTGGGAATGCGCACGCGACGCGCGCGGAATCGTCGCGGCGGCTCGGTCCATGAACCCGAATCGCTATCGCCTCAGATTGCTCGTCAATCGCTTCAACCTCGCGATGTCGCTCGCGACGATGGCGCTCGGGATGCTGTTCCTGTTGTGGATCCTCGCGGTTCTCGTCCAAAACGGCTATGCGGCGCTGTCGCCGACGCTCTTCACGCAGATGACGCCCCCGCCCGGGTCGAGCGGAGGCCTGGCGAACGCGATCGTCGGCAGTGTGCTGATCGTCGGGATGGCCACGTTCGTCAGCACGCCGATCGGCATCCTCGCCGGCATCTATCTCGCCGAATTCGGCCGTGACGGGTGGCTTGCGCGGTCGACGCGCTTCATCAACGACATCCTCCTTTCGGCGCCGTCGATCATCCTCGGGCTTTTCGTCTACACGATTCTCGTGCTGCCGACTCGGCACTTCTCGGGGTGGGCCGGCTCGATGGCGCTTGCGCTGATCGCCATTCCCGTCGTCGTGAGGACCACGGAGAACATGCTCCGCCTCGTGCCGAGCAGCATGCGCGAGGCGGCCGTTGCGCTGGGCGCGCCGATGTGGAAGGTGACCGTGATGGTGACGCTGAAGGCGGTGCGCGGCGGCGTCGTGACCGGCGTGCTGCTCGCGCTGGCGCGGATGTCGGGGGAGACCGCGCCGCTCATGTTCACCGCGCTCAACAACCAGTTCTGGAGCATCGACATGAACGCGCCGATGGCCAACCTGCCCGTCGTGATCTTCCAGTTCGCGATGAGCCCGTTCGACGACTGGAAGACCCTCGCGTGGGCGGCGGCGCTCCTGATCACGCTCGCCGTGCTAGGTCTCAACATCCTTGCGCGCACGGTGTTCCGGCAGCGTGCGATGCGCTGACCGTCGAGGAGCGTCGATGCTTGCCGCGCCCGCCATCGCTCGCGTCCACGCGCCCGCCGCGCCTGGGGTCGCCGCGCCGGCCAGGATGTCGATTCGCCATCTGAACTTCTACTACGGCGGCTTTCGTGCGCTTAACGACGTTTCGCTCGACATAGCGGACCGGCAGGTGACCGCGTTCATCGGGCCGTCCGGCTGCGGCAAATCGACGTTGCTGCGGACGCTGAATCGGATGTATTCGCTCTATCCGAACCAGCGGGCGGAAGGCGAGGTCCGCTTCAACGGCCGCAACGTCCTCGACGCGCACACCGACCTCAATCTGCTGCGGGCGAAGGTGGGCATGGTGTTCCAGAAGCCCACGCCGTTCCCGATGTCGATCTACGACAACATCGCCTTCGGCGTGCGCCTCTACGAGCGGCTCTCGCCGCGGCAGATGGACGAGCGGGTCGAATGGGCGCTCACGAAGGCCGCGATGTGGGACGAGGCGAAGGACAAGCTGCGGCAATCGGGAATGGCGCTTTCCGGCGGCCAGCAGCAGCGGCTGTGCATCGCGCGCGCCGTCTCGGTGCGTCCCGACGTGTTGCTGCTCGACGAGCCGACGTCCGCGCTCGACCCGATCTCGACCGCGCGGATCGAGGAGCTTATCGCCGAGCTCAAGGCCGATTACACGATCGCGATCGTGACGCACAATATGCAGCAGGCCGCGCGGATCTCGGACAAGACCGCGTACATGTACCTGGGCGAGCTGATCGAGTTCGGCGCGACGGATCAGATCTTCCTGAAGCCCTCGCGGAAGGAAACCGAGGACTACATCACCGGCCGCTTCGGCTAGGATCACGGCGATGAGCGATCACCACACGTACAAGCAGTTCGATGCCGAGATGGAGACCATCCGTTCGGGAGTCCTGTCGATGGGCGGCATCGTCGAGCAGCAGCTGACGCGCGCGATCGAGGCGCTCGAGAAGGAGGAAGACGCGCGGCGAATCGATGCGGTGGGCGCCGACGAGGCGTCGATCAACCAGCTGCAGGTGACGATCGACCAGCAATGCGCGCAAATCATCGCCCGCCGCCAGCCGACCGCGGTGGACCTGCGCATGGTGCTGACCGTCACGAAGATCGTGAACGATCTCGAGCGGATCGGCGACGAGGTGAAGAAGATCGCGTACAAGGCGGGCCCGGCGCGCGGCAGCGAGCGGCTCGCCCGCGTCCGCTACTACGATGCGGCGCGCGCGCTCGATCACGCAATGACGATGCTGCGTCTCGCGCTCGACGCGTTCGCGCGCCTCGACGTCCATGCCGCGGCGGAGGTGATCGACCGCGACGCCGACATCGACGCGTCGTTCGGGTCGATCCTGCGCCAGCTCGTGAGCTACATGATGGAGGACCCGCGCACGATCACCCCCGCGCTGGAGATCGTCTTCATCGCGAAGTCGATCGAGCGAATCGGCGACCACGCAAAGAACATCGCCGAGGCGGTCGTGCAGGTCGTCAAGGGCAAGGACGTGCGCCACGCGTCGGCCGAGGAGATCCGCGCCGAGGTGGCGCAATCGTGAGCGACGCGAGGGGTTCCTCGCGGCGCGTGCAGGGGCGCTTCGCGTTCGCCGCCGTTCGCGTCGCCACACCACGAGCCGACGCATGATGCCCACGATCCTCGTCGTCGAGGACGAGCCGGCGATCCGCGAGCTCCTCAAGGTGAATCTCACCGACGCCGGCTACGAGGTCCACGAGGCAGCCGATGCCGAGCGCGCCAACGTCGAGCTCGAGCGCGCGCTCCCGGACCTGCTGCTGCTCGACTGGATGTTGCCGGGCCAATCCGGACTCGCGCTCGCGCGCAAGCTGCGATCGAGCACGCGCACCCGCGAGCTGCCGATCATCATGCTGACCGCACGAGGCGACGAGGCGGACAAGGTCGCCGGCCTCGAGGCCTGGGTGGACGACTACGTGACGAAGCCGTTCAGCCCCCGCGAGCTCAAGGCGCGGATCAAATCGGTGCTGCGGCGCCGGGCACCCGAGGCGGCGCAGGAAGCGCTCGAGGTCGCTTCGCTGCGCCTCGACCCGATCACCCACAGGGTCACCGCCAACGGCGACAATGTCGCGCTCGGCCCGACCGAATTCCGGCTGCTGCAATTCCTCATGGCCCGTCCCGATCGCGTGTTCAGCCGGCTGCAGCTTCTGGACAGGGTATGGGGCGAGCAGGTCGACATCGAGGAGCGGACCGTCGACGTGCATATCCGGCGCCTTCGAATCGCGCTCGGGCCCTTCGGCGCGGACGCGTTGATCGACACCGTGCGGGGCAGCGGTTACCGGCTCGTCGCGAAGCCGGCGACGGACGCGTCCGCGAAAGGGTGACGCAAGGTTAGCCCGATCGTTCGGCGGGGGTTGTACGCGCCTGTGGCCGTCGTCGCGGCGACGCTGATCGTCTGGGCGATTGCCGGCAGCACGGCTGCGCTCGTCGTCCTGGCGATCGGGGCCGGTGCGATCATCGCGTTTCACGTGTCGCATCTGCAGCGCGTCGCCGCATGGGCCCAGGGACCGCTCGAGGCCGACGTCCCGGAAGGACGCGGCGAGTGGGCGCTGCTGCTCGCCGCGATCTATCGGCGCACGCGGATTCGCCGCGCGTACGAGCGCGACCTGCGGCACGTGATCGAGCGCTTCCGCCAGGCCGCGTCGGCGATTCCCGACGGCATCGTCGTGCTCGACGCGGCCAACCGGATCGACTGGGCGAACGAGCGCGCGCTCGCGCAGCTCGGGCTCGATCTCGCGCACGATCGCGGCCAGCCGATCGTCAATCTCGTGCGCCAGCCGGAATTCCTCCGCTACGTCGAGGCGGGCGACTATTCGGCGTCGACCGTCGTCGCCTCGTTGCGCGATCCCGGGCGGCGCCTCGCGCTGCAGCTCGTCCCGTTCGCGGCCGAGCAGAAGCTCCTGATGTCGCGCGACGTGACGGAGCTCGAGGCGGTCTCCCGCATGCGGCGCGATTTCATCGCAAGCGTTTCACACGAGCTCAAGACGCCGCTCACCGTGATCAGCGGCTTCATCGAAACGCTGCAGGACATCGACGTCGACGAGCGTCAGCGGCGGCGCTTCCTTTCCTTGATGCAGGAGCAGGCGAGCAGCATGCAGCGTCTCGTCGCGGATCTGCTCACGTTGTCGGCGCTCGAAAGCGAACAGAACCCGCTGCACGAGGAGCGCTTTCCGATCGCGCCGCTGCTCGGTGCGATGGCCGCGGACGCACGCGCGTTGTCGAAGAACGCCCACTCGATCACGCTCGACGTGGCCGATCCCGCGATTGTGCTGGGCGCCCGCGACGAGATCGCGAGCGCGTTCGGCAACCTGGTCAGCAACGCAGTGCGCTATACGCCGGCGAAGGGCAGCATC
>DATIEN010000054.1:0-43362 GCA_035455705.1 Casimicrobiaceae bacterium
CGACAGTTCGCTGCCCTCCACGAAGCCGATGCCGGCGTCGCGCGCGGCGCTCTGCGCCTCGTCGAGCCCGGCCACCTCGTCGTGGTCGGTCAGCGCGACGACGTCCACGCCACGCTCGGCAGCGCGGCGGACAACATCCGCCGGGGATAGAAGGCCGTCCGAGCGGGTCGAATGACAGTGTAGGTCGTAAGCGAGCATTGAGGCTTTCGGGCCAATTGTGCCGCAAAGGCTCTTCTCGGCGAGAGCGGGGGGGTTGTTGCATTCATGCCGACGGCACACCGCCGGTCGGCCGCCGTTGCAAACGCGCCCTGCACGGCCGATGATATGCCAATGGTATAGTAAGTATGTCGTCCAAGCCCTTGGACCAGCGCGGAGTTTCCGTGAAATTCTTCGATCGCGTGCTGAACCCTCGCGAGATTCGCCGGCGACTCGGCATGAATCAGGAGCAGTTCTGGACGCAGATCGGCGTCACGCAGAGCGGCGGCTCGCGCTATGAGAGCGGTCGGGAGATGCCGCGACCGGTCAAGGAACTGCTGCGGCTCGTGCACGTCGAGCAGATCGATCTGTCGCAGGTGAAGCGCATCGACTTCGAGATCATCAGCTATCTCAAGGATGCGCATCCCGATCTCTACCGCAGCCTGCGCCGCGCGGCGCGTGCGCGCGCAGGGGGCCACGAGGCCGGCAATCTCGCCGATCTCTCGCTGCCCGCCGGCGAGGATTTCGGGCCCGCCACGAAGCCGCCGCAGGCCGAACCGGTGCCGACCGGCGAAGCACGGAACGACTGATTCTCCCCGCTGCCTGATGCGTCGCGCACTCCCGCGTGCGCGACGGTCCCGCTGCTAGAATCGAAACGGGCCATCGCGTTCGCGATGACTCTTTTGCTTCGCCATCACGTTGAGGCTTCCCCGCATGAGCCATTCCGTGCGTGTCATCCCGTTCGAGCGCGTGCGCATGCGCGATCTCGCGCAAGTCGGCGGCAAGAACGCGTCCCTCGGAGAAATGATCGGTGAACTGTCCGCCGCCGGCATCCGCGTCCCCGGCGGGTTTGCGACGACGGCCGACGCGTTTCGCGAGTTCCTTGCGCACGACGGCCTCGCCTCGCGCATCGAAAGCGAGTTGACGTCCGTCGATGTCGACGACGTGCGCGCGCTCGCGCGCGCCGGCGAAACGATTCGCGGCTGGATCAGCAGACAGCCGCTGCCCGCCCCCTTGGTCGCCGACATCGAGCGCGCGTACCAGGCGCTTTCCGCCGGCGATCCGGCGGCGTCGTTTGCCGTTCGATCGTCGGCCACCGCCGAGGACCTCCCCGACGCATCGTTCGCCGGTCAGCAGGATACATTGCTGAATATCAATGGCTTGCAGAATGTTATGCAAGCGATACCTCAGATCTTTGCCTCGATCTACAACGACCGCGCGATCGCCTATCGGGTTCATCACGGCTTCCGCCACGAGGACGTCGCGTTATCCGTAGGCGTGCAGCGGATGGCGAGAAGCGACGAGGGTGCCGCAGGTGTCATGTTCACGCTCGACACCGAGTCCGGCTTCACCGACGTCGTCCTGATCACGGCGTCGTACGGGCTCGGCGAATCGGTCGTCCAGGGCGCGGTGAATCCCGATGAGATCTACGTCTACAAGCCGAACCTCGCGGCCGGCCGGCCCGCGGTGCTGCGCAAGACGCTCGGCAGCAAGGCATCGCGGATGGTGTTCGGCGAGCGCGCCCAGGCGGGCACTTCCACGCGCGTCGTGCAGACCGAGGCCGCGATGCGCCGCCGCTTTTCGATCACCGATGCGCAGGCCGAGGAGCTCGCGCGCTACGCCGTTGCGATCGAGCGCCACTACAAGCGGCCGATGGACGTCGAATGGGCGCTGGACGGCATCGACGGGCGCCTCTACATCCTGCAGGCGCGTCCCGAGACGGTGAAGTCGCGCGACGACGCCAGCGGCCTTCGCCGCTATCGGCTGAAGTCGCAGGGCAAGCCGCTCGTGAGCGGACGGGCGATCGGCCAGAAAATCGGGCAGGGACCGGTTCGGCTCATCAAGTCGGCGAGCGAGATGGAGCTTGTCAAGGAAGGCGACGTGCTCGTCACCGAGTTGACCGATCCCGACTGGGAACCGGTGATGAAGCGGGCGAGCGCGATCGTGACCAATCGGGGCGGACGCACCTGTCACGCCGCCATCATTGCGCGTGAGCTCGGCATTCCCGCTGTCGTCGGCTGTGGCGACGCAACGACGATCCTGAAGGAAAGCGCGTCGGTGACGGTGAGCTGCGCCGAAGGCGATACCGGGCACGTCTACGAAGGCATGCTCGAAGTCGAGACGGTCGAGATCGCGCTCGACCGCATGCCGCCGTGCCCGACGAAGATCATGATGAACGTCGGCAATCCCGAGCTCGCGTTCGAGTTCCGGCAGTTGCCTAACGAGGGTGTCGGACTCGCGCGCCTCGAGTTCATCATCAACCGTAACGTCGGCATCCATCCCAAGGCGCTGATCGAGCTCGACAAGCAGCCGGCCGACGTGCGGCGCGAGATCGACGAGCGGATCGGCGGCTATGCGAGCCCGACCGAGTTCTACGTGTCGAAGATCGTCGAGGGGGTTGCGACGATCGCTGCCGCCTTCAACCCGAAGCCGGTGATCGTCCGGCTCTCGGACTTCAAGTCGAACGAGTACTCTAACTTGATCGGCGGCTCCCGCTACGAGCCGCACGAGGAAAATCCGATGCTCGGCTTCCGCGGTGCGTCGCGCTATGTCGCGCCCGGCTTCTACGATTGCTTCGCGCTCGAGTGCGAGGCGATGCGCCGCGTCCGCGACGTGCTCGGCTTCACGAACGTGCAGCTCATGGTCCCGTTCGTGCGCACGACGAGCGAAGCGGAGGAGGTGCTGAAGCGGCTCGACCGCAACGGGCTTGCGCGGGGCAGGAACGGGCTGCGCATCATCATGATGTGCGAAATCCCGTCGAACGCGCTGCTCGCCGATCGCTTCCTCGAATACTTCGACGGATTCTCCATCGGATCCAACGACATGACGCAGCTGACGCTTGGCGTCGACCGCGACGCGAGCGGCGCCCTGGCTGCCACGTTCGACGAGCGCGACGACGCGGTCAAGGCCATGCTGCGCATGGCGATCAACGCGTGCCGGGAGCGAGGCCGCTACGTCGGCATCTGCGGCCAGGGACCGTCCGATCATCCGGATCTTGCGCAATGGCTGGTCGATCAGGGCATCGAGAGCATCTCGCTCAATCCGGATACCGTCGTTTCGACGTGGATGATGCTCGCGAATCGATCCGCGAAGTAGTCGACTCGCACGGAGGCGCTTCAGTCGCCACCTGAACGCACTCGGCCGTTTGGCCGAATGCGCGCAGTGCCCGGTTGCGCTGTGATCGGCGCATGCGCTGGCCGCCGCCCGTTCGCGTCGCACTCGCTCCGTCGCTCGTCGCGTCGTCGGTGATCGCGGCACTCGGTTGTGCAACCTGCGCGGTCGTCGCGACGCTTCCGTTCGATGCGCGGCTCGCTGCGCTGGCGCTCGTCGTCGTCATTGCGTGGACGTGCGATCGCGTGCGCGTCGTCGCCTTGCGGCTCGGACCGCGTTCGGTTCGAGGTTTCGAGCTGCGCGGCGACCTGACGCTCGTCGTCGTGACCGGCGACGGGCGGGCGTGTGCGGGACGCGTGCACCGCGACAGCTACGTGGGTGCGCGCCTGTCGACGATCGTCTGGCGTCCGTTCGGGCGCAGGCGGCTGCGCACGATCCTGATCCTGCCCGACATGCTGCCGCCGGCCGACTTTCGGCGTCTCCGCGTGCTGTTGCGTTACGGCCGCAGCGACGATGCGCAGGGCGCTCCGGCGAGCCACGCCTGAGCGTCGATCAGCGCCTCGCTTGCTTCCTTGCGCTGACCGGCAATCAGGTGGCGATAAAGCGGCACGAGCCTCTCCGCCTCCGGCAAATCGCGCGGATCTTCGCCCGGATGCGTCTGCCTCCGCAGCGGAGAGCGAATCGGACCCGGCACGATCGCATTCACGCGGAGGTTGGGCCGCTTCTCCCATTCGTCGGCGAGCTCGCGTGCGAGCGCCGAGATTGCGGCCTTCGTCACGGCATACCCGCCCCAATACGCGCGCGGTTCCTGTCCGCGGCTGTCCAGCGTGAACACCACGCTCGCGTCCGGCGCGCGGTTCAGGAGCGGCGCGACGATGCGCGTCAGCCCCATCGGCGCCGCGACGTTCACGCGCAGAAGCGCAAGCCACGTGTCGAACGACTGGTGCTCGAGGGGTCCGAGCCAGCCGAGCATCGCCGCGGTGTGGACCAGTGCATCGAGGCGGCCGAACTGTGCCTCGAGCGCACTGCCGACGTTCGCGAAGTCGGAGGCTTCCGCATGCGCAAGATCGAGCGGCAGGATCACCGGCTCGGGCAGATTGTCGCCCACGATCGCGTCGTAGAGCGCCTCGAGCTTGCGCACGACGCGGGCGTGCAGCACGACGGTCGCGCCGGCGCGCGCGCACGCGAGCGCGAGCGGATGCCCGATGCCGCCGGTCGCGCCGGTGATCAAGACGACGCGCCCGTCGAGCGACGATTGCGGAAGTTGTTCGGCAGGGCCGAGCGGTGAGGGCACGAGGGCGATCATAACGTGCGTCATGCCATCACCTGCCTACGGGCAATCGGCGATGATTGGCCGCAGCGGCTGCCGTCCGGGTTTGCGACTGCGAGCGCCGTCCGCTATAATTTTGCGTTCGCCGCGGGGGTATAGCTCAGCTGGGAGAGCGCTTGCATGGCATGCAAGAGGTCAGCGGTTCGATCCCGCTTACCTCCACCACCGACTTGGTCGCAGCGTCGGGCCTGATCTGCGATTGCCTCACCGGTCCCCATCGTCTAGAGGCCTAGGACATCGCCCTTTCACGGCGGTAACAGGGGTTCGAATCCCCTTGGGGACGCCAACCGATTCCATCAATTGCGACGAAAAAGCGATGGCGCGTCCTCGGGCGTGCACGCCACGTCCACTGACGTATCCGCCCGCCTTGCGATTGGTGTACGACGAGACGCGCAACGAGAGAGGCATCGAGAATTCGGGCCGAAGCTGCAGCAATCAGCGGGGCACGCGTCGGCGCAACACGCCGGCATGTGGCCGCAATCCGGAGATGAGGAATCGTGACGGCGCCGTACGCAAAGATGTCTACGCCCCCCGCAACGATACTGGTGATCGACGACGACGAGGACAGCGTGGAGGCGCTGGTGGAACTGCTTCGGGTGTCAGGATATTCGGCCATCCCTGCGCATTCGGCCGCCGAGGCGCTCGATGTGCTGGACGAACGTCGAGACATCGGCCTCGTCGTCTCCGACGTTCGCATGCCGGGGGTGGACGGCCTGGACCTGATCCGGGTGCTTCGGCACCGGTTTCCGGCCTTGCGCACGATCTTGATGAGCGGCGCCCCGCTCACCGACGACGACGTGATTCCACGCGAGGCATCGGTGATCCTGTCGAAGCCCGTTTCCATCGAGCAACTTCAAGACGCCATCGCTTCCACACTCAAGAGATCGTGAGGACATCGACGCAGCGTGCCCGCCGGAACGGTTCTGCGGCAACATCCAGGTCATCAACGTCATGGAACAGCTAGATCTCGACTTCGGCCCCGAACATCGCGTCGCGGAATGGCAGAAGCCCTCATCGCTGGCGCACGCGGTGCGCAAACGAGTCGAGCGCGAGATGCAGACGACGCTCCGAATCTGGGAGTCCTACGAGCGGAAAGAGCGGCAAAAGCATTTGAAGCGTTGTTGACGGCGAAATGTCTGTCATCGCCTACACGATATGACGACCGTGTCCGATGGCGAAAGCCGCGAATCGGGAGCACTGTGGTGATCGCACTTCCACATCTCGAAAAAGGACATGCGATGAAGACAGCCAAGCGGTTCGTGTCAGCAGGTATTCTTTCGCTTCTCGTCGGCGTCGGCGCCGTTCACGCGCAAGGCGCGGCCAACAACACCAACTCGATGGTGGCTCCGGCCACCTCGTACCAGGACTGGCTTACGGAACAGTCGCAAGTGAATCACGGCTACATCTCTCGCCGCGCGTACATGGACGAGATGGGTCGCCGCTGGGATGCGATGGATTCCGCGCACCGTGGTCTGACGCGTGAACAGATCGACTCGATCTACGCGGCGCCGAGCCCGGGAGAGGTCAAGGCGAACAGTTCGTATACCAACCCTACGGGCACGGAGCTCAGGGGACAGAATAGCGGCGGCAAGTAAGTCGCTGCACCGACCAGGATGGGGCCCGCGGCGGGCCCCTCTTTTCATGCGAGCGGCGGTGAGTCGGCGACTTCGCGAGGTTCGCGCCATCACGCCGGCGCAGCTCCCTCCGATACACGCTCTGCGCGGCGGGCAAACCGTGCCGGGTCGTCGTGGAACGCATCGTGCACGCGCCTGCCGTTGGGAATGGCACGCAATCGCCGGATGCTCGGAATGGCGCACCAACACCGCCGTCGGTCGACCCCGGCAGCTTGTCCTGCAACGATTTGAAGGCGCAACTCAAGCGTTCCGGGGAACTCGGCATCCTGTCCGGACGCGCAGGCCGCTGGGGAGATACGTTCTACGGTCCGGCCGTCCCGCGCTGTCAGTTCTGGCAAATGCCGCAATTCACGTACGTCAGGGCACGGGATGGGCTCTGCGGCGTCGGCTACATCTGCGTCGACAAGTACTCCGGTCGACTGAAGCCGCTTTGGGTGGATCCCGGTGGCTCCCGCAGAGGGTCAGACGCGATCGCGGTGTCCGCGCATGACGGCTTCGCGCGGGGCGGCGCCGATGGCGCGGACGATGTCGTCGATCGCTGCAGGCTTGCGAATCACGGCAGCAAACTCCTTCGTGAGAAGCGCGTGCTCGGCAGCAAGCACCGAGCCCGTGAAGGCGATCAGGAGCACGGGCATCAGGCACATGCTCCTTATCCGGCGCGCGAGTTCGACGCCGTCGATGCCCGGTAACCGAATGTCCAGGATCACCACGTCCGGATAGAAGCGAGCGACTTCCTCGCACGCTCGGTCGCCTTCGTACGCCACTCGAACGGTCCAACCGAGGTCCTCCAGCAAGAGAGCGACCGCATCGGCGAGCCCGCGATTGTCGTCGACGACCAGGACCTTTTGCATGAGCGCGGTTCTTGAGCGGCGTCGGCGTGCGTGTCGGCGTCGCGCACGGCGAATCCGCGATTATGCGCGCGTCCAATGGGACGCATTTTCCCGATGCGCCAGCGTCGGGGCGGGGAATGCCAATAAGGTCGCCGGTCGAATGAAGAGAACCACAGGCACGTCGCTTCCCAATGCCGGCGACGAGCCATGCGATGCGTCGTTCATTCGACGTCGCGTCGGATGACGCGATCAGAGGCTCGGTGTCGTGTCGCTTCGATTCCTGACGGCCTCGAGAAGCGTCTGCATGTCGATCGGCTTCGTGAAGGTACGATCGAAATCCGCGCTGGCCATTCTCTGGCGCGTCGTTTCGTCGGCGTAGCCCGTGCAGGCGATGAGGCGAAGACGGCTGCCGTGCTCTCGCCGCAGCGCATGCGCGAGTTCGATTCCGTCCATTTCGGGCAAGCCGATATCCAATATCGCTACCTCGGGTCGTGTTGCGGCCGCAGCGGCCAATCCGGCTCGACCGTCGTAGGCGACACGCACCGAGTGGCCATCGAGCTGGAGAGCCATCGCTACGCTATCGGCGAAATCCTGGTTGTCTTCGACCAGCAGGACTTTTGCCATGCGCTGCGGAGTTTCAGTGGGCGCGGAGCCGCCCCATGAGCAGCAGCGCTACCGGCAGCCAGAATCCCAGGACGGACGTTGGCAGCGCGAAGAGAAGGCCGCGAAACAGGTCGAAGGGATCGTCCCGTGAAGAGAAAGCCACGAGGCGCTGTTGCGAGTAAGGGGCAGGGCGTTCCACCACGGCGCGCGAAGCACGCGGCGTGCCGGTATTGTAATTCAAGCGCTTATCGCCCCGGCGGCGCGACGAACGTAAAGCAGATCGTCACCAAGCTAGCAGGCCGTCAGGTGGAGGACGTTCATGTGCTCGGGCCGTGATCTCGGTCGCTTGACGAATCAGTCCGCGGCGATGCGGCGGACGGCGATGCCGAGCGAACCCAACTGCACGCGGGCCCCGCGGCTCCCGGCGGGTGAGGGGACGTTCTTTTCGATGTGCGCGCGCACGCAACACAAACGATCGCCGACATACGCGACCGCGCGGTAGAGATCGCCGGGACAACAGTTCAGTACCACGCAGAGGCGATGGACCTCGTCATCGTCACAGATGTTGATCTTCGCACTTACCTTGCACGGCGTATTCATGGCGCGATGGTCGGCCCGCCAGGAGCGACGCCGCTTGACCTGCATCAATTTCGGGAAACGTTGGCGCCCGCCAAGCGACGGGCGGCGACGTGGATGGGAACACCCGAAGCGAGGGGCGAAGCGAGCGCTACGTCTTGCGCGTCCTTCGATTCCGGACAGAGTCGGCCCGGTCGCGCCGGCCGTTCGAGGCACGCGCGGATGCTGCGGCCTGCGCGATCACGACACGCGCCGCGAGTCCGCATTCGCGCGCGATGCCGTTGGCTTCGTCATCCAATAGATCGCCCCACCGCTTCTCGGCGTGCGGCGCGACCGCCGGACGCGCAAGCACCTGACCGGCAAGCGCGGACGCCATCCGTTTCATGTTCGAAGGCAGCGCGACGAGCAAAAGGTCGATCACGACGGCGGCGACTGCCATGCTCGGATCGAACCCCTGCTCGCGGGGCACGGCTCGCTACTCGCGAAAAGTGCGAACGAAACCCGCGGCGGCAGGCACGCGATCTGGCGACGCGTGCTGGATGCCGGTCGTGCGCAAACAGTCCATGGCGCGGCATTACGCCACGGGCCAGGCAAATCGACAATAGGGAGCGCTTTTTGGCGGGCGCTGCGCCGGAAACCGCGGCGGGCGGGCTATGCCGCGTACTTGGCCCGGTGCGAGCTTCGCCAGGGCAGGCTCGTGGACGTCACCCGGGGAGCATGGCGACGATCGGACTTCGTGGTCGGTAACCGGGGGGCAATCCGGCACTCGTTGCTTGCCGTCAAGCGGGCGATTTCCTTGAGCATTGTCGAGAGATCGCGGTCCACGGTGGCCTCCTATGGCTGCGATCATGCCGCGACGGCCTCGGGCTGGCGAGTCGTGACCGGCTGAATATCGCGTAGGACAAACGGCGGGCCTGAGGATTAGCGACGTGGTGCCGCGGGTCGACCGTTTACACCCGTTCGGAAATTGTCCGAAGGCGCTGCAAGACGCCTTCCGACGACATCTTCCGATCATCGATCCTTTCCGCTGCGAAGGCGCTTCGCCATCATTCGTGGCAGGCAATGAGATCCCGCTGGAAATCATGATCGCTGCGATGGTTTGCCCGACGCCAGACTGCAAGACCGTGCTACGGGAGACGCTGGGTCTTCACCAATTCGGTGAGCCGAACGTCTGGTCGGACGATCGGGGCGCTTTCGTGCGCTGTCCGAAGTGCCAACGCCGAATCCCTTGGCCGCCACCCGGCCTGGAGGTCGATGGGAGCCTCGCAGCGGAGTAACTCGTTGGGACGGGGGCTCGAACCCACGAGCTGGCGATGCCCGCCGAGCAGTCCGCGACCGTCCGGTTCGTGATCGTACGGCGCGCCATGACGGTCGCGGTTGTACTTCTGTTCCAAAGCGTAAACCGTTGCGCGCCCGCCGCTGCTGACTGACGGTCGCCGCGGCCCTGTGCGCGGCAATGGCATCGGGCGCAGCGTTCGGTCAAACCGCGTTCGGAGCGTCGTCAACGGTCGTTTTTCCCGTCGTGGCGAGCACCGGCACGTTCACCGGCAAAGTGACCGTGTACAACCCGAATGCCGCCGACGCAGGGTGACGGTCAACTATTTCGACGCCAACAACCTGCCAGTACCCGGTGCGAAGGTGTGCAACGATGTGGTGATCTCCGCCGGAGCCAGTGTCCAGTTTGGCTTGCCCGATCAGTGCACCTTAGAGCCGGGCAGTCATTTCGGCATTCTTACGCTCGCTGATTCGGCGGGGACGAGCCCGATCGTCGGTTACTCGCGCACGGAAAACAACGCAGCTTCTGGCTTCTCGATCGAAGGTTTTCCGATCACCAACTTCACGAGCAACGTGTCGAACGCCGTCGGCCTGCGCCAAAGCGCCGCACCGCCGACGTACCAGACGAACTGTTTCCTGGCGAGCCTTGGCGGCGCGGTGAATGCAACGACGCTCACGACGTACGCGGTATCCGGCGTCACGACCCTTCCCGCCGAAACGTACAACGTCGGGGTATGCGCGACGCCCGGTGAACAAGAACGGCAATACGTCCGGAGTGGTCACCGTATCCCCTAACAGTCAGCAGCTCGAACGAATGGCCGGCGACGCGAGTCGCCGGCCATTCGCTCTTGCTGGAGGTTCGCTTCAGCGCTCGACTCCGCCGAGTGTCCCCGCCACCTGGCATGCGTTGTTCTGCCCGACGAAGCGTCCGGTCATCCCTGCTCCGGTCCGCTCGAGCTCGTAGAGCGTGATCGTGCCGTTGATCCCGTACGAGCAGGCGTAGTTGGCATCGACGCTGCCCATGTGGCCGAGCTGGCTGTAGTTGCCGGTGACGGTGCAGTTGCCGAAGTTCGAAGCGAGCGAAAGCGTGAACGTGTTGTCGGCCGCATGATCGATCGTGAACGCGCCAAATTCCTCGACGTGTCCGTTGTTCGCCGACGACGTGCACTGCGACTGGTCGTAGACGAGGCCGCCGTAATAGCTGCCGCTGAAGTTCTCGAACGTCCACAACTGGCGCTCGATCGACTTGGTGACGACGATGCCGTCGACGCTGTAAGTGAGCGTCGCGAAGTCGGTGCTGCTCGCGTCGAACTGCAGCGTGCCGACCTTGCGCACGAAGACGGCCGCCGGATTGAAGAACGTGCCGAACCACGGGCCGCTCGTCACATAGAGGTCGCCTGCGAACAGCAGCCGTCCCGATTGCGGCTGGTAATGGGCGGCGCTCGTATACCACGTCGGGCGGTTGTCGCTGCCGTAGACAAAGAGGTCGATGAAGAGCACGTCCGCCTGCTGCAGGATCGACGCGCCCCATCCCGATTCGTCGGGGTTCCACCATTGATCGCTGAAATTGGTGCCCGACGACGCGCGCGCGGGTGACACGAGCGCGCAAAGGGCAAGCATGGCGAGCAGTAGACGAACGTATCGCATTCAGTCCTCCTTGGGTCGAAACGCCGCGAGCGGATGCGCGGCGGCTTTCCTTCGACCTGCCGTTACGATTTCGGTGCCGCGGGGACGTCCGGCGCGGCCGTGACCGGGGCGCCGGCTTCCTCGAGCGGCGCGACGAAATTGACGAGCCGCGGCAGAAGCTTTCCTGCGCGCCCGGCACGCGGGTCGAACTCGTACGACGTGACCGAGCAATTCGGCACGTCGGCGCCCCGGTCGATTTCGAGGATCTGCTCCTCGCTCATTCGCTCGAGCAGATAGCGCAGGCAGTTGACGATGACCTGGTGTCCGACGATCAGCACGCGTTGGCGCCGGTGCTCGCGCGTCAGCGTGTCGAGGACGCTGCGCAGCCGCAGGAGCACGTCGCACCAGCTTTCGCCGCCAGGCGGCCGGAAATAGAACTTGCCGACGTGCGCGCGCTGCTCGGAGAGCTCGGGATACTTCTGGCGAATGCCGACCTTCGTCAAACGGTCGAGCACGCCGAATTCCTTCTCGCGCAGCCGCTCGTCGCGTTGCACGATGAGCGATGCCGTGTCGATGCCGGCCGCATCGACAAGAATCGTCGAGGTCTGCACGGCACGCACGTACGGCGAGCAGAGGACCACGTTGGGTTGCTCTGCTGCGGGCATTTGCCCGAACCAGCGTCCGAGCGCGACCGCCTGGCGCTCGCCGAGCCGGGACAGCGGCGTATCCATGTCGCGCGTCGCGACGTCGATCCACGCGTGCCGCGCGGCTTCCGCCGCTTCGCGCGCCACGTTGCCGGCGCTCTGCCCGTGCCGCGCGATCCACAGGACCTGCGGCCACTTCTGCTCGGGCATCGCCCCGACCGTGCCTACCTTTAGGCGCGCTTGCGTCGCGCCGCCGGCTTCTTCTCCGCGGAGACCTTGTGCGCGGCCGACGCCTTGCGGCCGCGCGACTTGTGGGCGGCCGGCATCTCCTCTTCGGCTTCCTCCGGCGCCGCACGCTTCGCCGCCCGTCCGGAGCCGCGCGCCGAGGTCTTGTCGATGCTGCGCTTCAAAAGCTCCATCAGGTCGATCACCTGCGCGGAGCGGCCTTCACCGGCTTCGTGCTCGGGCTTGGTCAGGACGTGCGTCTCGCCGCGCTGGATCTTCTCCTCGATGCGCTTCATCAGGTCTTCGTTGTAGGTGTCCTCGAACTCCTCGGGATCGAAGTCACCCGACATGTCGGCGACGAGCTTCTGCGCGAGCTCCAGCTCCTTCGACGTCACGCCGACTTCCTTGAGCGACATCGGCGGAAAGTCGAATTCCTTCTGCTTGCGGAGCTCGTTCGCGTAGCGCAACGTGATCATCATCAGCGCGCCGTCGACGGGCATCACCGCGGCGAGATGATGGGTCGTGCGGATCACCACCTGGCCGACGCCGACCTTGTTGGTCGCGCGCATCGTCTCGCGCAGCAGCGCGTACACCTTCTGCGCACGCTCGCCGGGAACCAGGTAGTACGGCGACTCGAAGTATTGCGGGGGGATGCTGCGCGCGTCGACGAACGTCGAGATCTCGACCGACTTCGCCTGCTGGACGTTGGCACGGCGGAAGTCTTCCTCGCTCATCACGACGTACTGGTCCTTCTCGTACTCGTAGCCCTTGACGATGTCGTTCCATGGCACTTCCTGGCCCGTGGTCTTGTTGTAACGCTTGTAGCCGACCGGGCTGAAGTCGCGCTTGTCGAGCATCGAGAAGGACAGCGAATGTGACTGGGCGGCGGGATACAGCTCCACCGGAACGTTGACGAGACCGAAGCTGATCGAGCCTTTCCAGATTGCCCTCGCCATGTCATCTCCTCTTGGTGGCCGTGCTCACCTGTTCGAGCATCGCGTCGGTGAGCGTTTGCCGCACGCGCGGCATGCGTTCCCAGGGATCGCGCCTGCGCTTGTCGAGAAGCGCGGGGACGTTGCGGACGTTGAAGTGATCGAAGCGCAAATCCTTCTTCGCGAACTCGGACCAGTCGATCGGCATCGATACGGGTGCGTTCGCCTTCGCGCGCACCGAGTAGGCCGCCACGGCGGTCGCGCCTTCGACGTTGCGCAGCCAATCCACGAAGATGAGGCCGGTGCGCCGGGCCTTCGTGAGCTTGGCCGTGAAGCGGTCGGGAAAGGCGCGCACGAGCATCTCGGCCACGCCACGGCAGAATGCCTTGGCGTCGTCCCACGTGCGTGTCGCGTCGAGGGGGATGACGACGTGCAAGCCCTTGCCGCCGGTCGTCTTCAGGAACCCCTCGAGCTCGAGGGCATCGAGGAGCTTCCTCAACGCCCTGACCGCGTCGACGAGCTTGTCGTAGCCCAGTCCCTCGTCGGGATCGAAGTCGAAGATCAATCGATCGGGATAGCCAAGCTTGGGCGCGCGCGAGCCCCACGGGTGCAGCTCGAGGACGCCCATCTGCAGCAGCGCGACCACCGCGCTCACGCTGTTGGCCATCATGTACGGCTTGACGCCGCCGCTGTCACGAATGTCGATCCGCTCGATGAAGTCCGAAACCGATTCGGTGGCGTGTTTCTGGTAGAAGCACTTCTCCCAGCCGTTCGGGCAGCGGACCAGGGTCAGCGGACGATCGCGAACCTGCGGGACGATGAACTCGCCGACGTGCGCGTAATACTGCGCAAGCTCCGCCTTGGTGATGCCCGCTTCCGGGTAGAGCAGCTTCGTGCCGTTGCTGATCGCAACGCCCTCGATCTCGTTCCCGGCCCCGCTGCCTTTTCGTGCGGCTGCACGCGGCGATTTTTGCGCCTTCGCCGCAGCAGCGGTGCTCTTCCGCGCAGGGGTCGGCTGGGCTTGCGCGTCGCCGGCATCGCCTTCGGTTGCACCTGCGACCGGCGCCTCGCGCACGATGTCGCGCGCGGCCTTGTCTTCGCGCAGTCCCTCGAACGACGGGTGGCGAAGCGTCCCGTCCCGTGTCCATTCGGTGAACGAGATTTCGGCGACGAGATCGGGCTTCACCCAATGGGCACGCCGCCCTTCGGCGCCGGTGGGTGGATCGACGAACGGGGGCTTGTCAGCGGCAAGCTTCGCGAGCCGTCCGGAGAGCTTCGCGAGCATCGCGTCGTTGAATCCCGTGCCGACCTTGCCGCAATAGCGCAACGCGTCGCCGTCGTAGACGCCGAGCAGCAGTGCGCCGAAGCCGGTTCGTGAACCCTGCGGATCGGTGTAGCCGCCGATCACGAACTCCTGCCGCTGGCTGCACTTGACCTTCTGCCAGTCGCGCCCGCGCGTTCCTTCGTAGCGGGAGTCGGCCCGCTTCGACACGATGCCTTCGAGGCCGTGCTTGCAGGCTTCGGCGAAGAACGTCGCGCCGTTGCCCTGCACGTGGTCGCTGAAGCGGATCAGGCCATTGTCCCCGGCGAGCTTCGCGAGCAGCGCCTTGCGCGCCGACAGCTTCGCGGCGCGCAGGTCGTAGCCATTCACGTACGGCAGGTCGAACACGCAGTAGACGACCTTCGACGACGTCGCCTCGGACAACACGTTCTGCAGTGCCTGGAAGCTCGTGCGTCCCTTCGCATCCATGACGACGATCTCGCCGTCGATCCAGGCGTTCGTCACGGGCAGACGTCGCAACGCATCGGCGATCGTCGGAAAGTTCGCGGTCCAGTCCTTGCCGTTGCGCGAAACGATCCGGCAATCGCCCTTCGCAACGCGCGCGAGCATCCGGTAACCGTCGTACTTGATTTCGTGCAGCCATTCGTCGCCGGCGGGTGCCCGACCGACGAGCGTGGCGAGCTCGGCGGCGACGGTTTCGGGGAACGGCGCCTTGCGCGCGCCGTCGACCTTGCCCGGCGCGAGGTTCGGTTTCGCGCGCTTGACCGCGCCTTCGCGAACGTTCTCCTCGACGGACTTGTTCGAGTGCCAGACGCGGTCCGGGTCCGCCGCGATCGCCTCGAGGCTGCGTCCCGACGCCACGCTGTCGGGCTCGCTGTCGACGATCCGCGCGTCGGCCCCCGAACGCGCGTATTCGTCGTTTTCCTTGATCAGAAGCCAGCTCTTGTCGCCGTCGTATTTGCCGCCGTGGCTCTTGACGAGCATCCAGCCACCGCGAAGTTTTTCGCCGTGCAGCTCGAACTTGAGCTTGCCCTGCCGGTACGACGCCTCCGCGTCGCCGATCGGCTCCCACGTTCCGCGATCCCACAGCATCACCGTGCCCGAGCCGTATTGCTTGGGCGGGATCACCCCTTCGAAGTCGCCGTACTCGATCGGATGGTCCTCGACGTGCATCGCGAGCCGCCTGTCGCGAGGGTCGAGGCTCGGGCCCTTCGGTACGGCCCAGCTCAGCAGGACCCCGTTGAGCTCCAGGCGGAAATCGTAGTGCAGATGGCTCGCGGCGTGCTTCTGGATGACGAAGACCGGTTCGCGGGAGTGCGCGCGACGAACGCGGCCGGCCGGTTCGGGCGTCGTCTTGAAGTTGCGCTTCTTGCGATAGAGTTCGAGCCCCATCGGTTGCAGGTGTTGGACGTCGTGCGGGCGGTCTGGCGGGATTTTCATTCTTGACGCCAGTCCCCGGCGACCGCAAGCCCCGGGCACTGAAAAGCACGTCGGCCGGCGTCCGACAGTTGTTCCGGAGCCGCACTCGAGCGGCTTCCCGGGACGTCGCGGCCGCTAGACCCGCAGCGGAGGCTCTTCCATCAGCGCAACCTGCTCGCGCAGCTCGAGGACGCGGTCCTGCCAGTAGCGGGTCGTGCCGAACCAGGGGAAAGCAGCGGGAAACGCCGGATCGTCCCAGCGCCGCGCGATCCAGGCGCTGTAATGCAGCAGGCGCAGCGTGCGCAGCGCCTCGACGAGCACGAGCTCGGCCCGGTCGAAGTCGCGGAACGATCCGTAGCCCTCGAGAAGGGCGCGAAGCTCGACCTGCATCGCTTCGCGATCGCCGGACAGCAGCATCCAGAGGTCCTGGACGGCCGGGCCCGTCCGCGCGTCGTCGAAATCGACGAAGTGCGGTCCATCGTCGGTCCACAGAACGTTGCCGCCGTGGCAGTCGCCGTGCAGGCGCAACGGCTCGAAGCGCGCCCGCGAAAAGGCGCTGCGGACGCCGGCCAGTGCCAGATCGGCGATTCGCGTCCACGGCTCGCGCAGGTCGTCGGGCAGGAACGCGTTCTCGAGCAGGTATTCGCGCGATGCGTCACCGAAATTCTCCACGGTCAAGGCGGGCCGGTGCGCGAAAGGCCGCGCCGCGCCGACGGTGTGGATGCGCGCGATGTAGCGACCGAGGTCCACCAGCGTATCGCGTCGATCGAGCTCCGGCGCGCGGCCGCCATGGCGCGGAAAGACGGCGAAGCGGAAGCCGTCGAACAGATGCAGCGTGCGCTCGGCGATGCGCAGCGGCGCGACGGCCGGCACCTCGGCGGTGACGAGTTCGTCGACGAGCGCGTGCTCCTCGAGGATCTGCGCGTCCGTCCAGCGCGCTGGACGGTAGAACTTGACGACGACGGGCGGCGCATCTTCCCGCCACGCCTGGTACACGCGATTTTCGTAGCTGTTGAGCGCGAGCAGCCGCCCGTCGCCGCGCACGCCGACACTATCGAGCGCGTCGAGTACGCAATCGGGCGTGAGGCCGGCGTACGGTGCCCGGTCTGCTATTGTTGCCATCGATCGCTCAATCCGAACGGCCCTCGCATGATCGCCACCGACCGCATCTATCGGCAATGGGACGACGAGATCGTTCCGCGCCTCGTCGAATACGTTCGCATCCCGGCGAAGTCGCCGCACTTCGATCCGTCCTGGGAGGCGCACGGGCACATCGAGCGGGTCGTCGCGCTCGCGCAAGCGTGGGCGCGCGCGCAACCGGTGACCGGCCTTTCCGTCGAGGTCATCCGCTTGCCCGGGCGCACGCCACTCGTGTATTTCGAGACCGCGGGCGGGGGCGACCGCACGGTACTTCTCTACGGGCATCTCGACAAGCAGCCGGAGATGGTCGGTTGGCGCGCGGACGGGGGCCCGTGGTCGCCGATCCTCGAGGACGGCAAACTCTACGGACGCGGTGCCGCCGACGACGGCTACGCGATCTTCGCCGCGCTGTCTGCGCTCGGCGCGCTCGACGCGCAGCGCGTTCCGCGCGCGCGCTGCGTGGGGCTCATCGAAACCTGCGAGGAAAGCGGCAGCTATGATCTGCCGGCGTACCTCGACGCGCTCGCCCCGCGGATCGGACAGGTGGACCTTGTCGTCGGCCTGGATTCCGGCTGCGGCGATTACGAGCGGCTGTGGATGACGACCTCGCTGCGCGGGCTTGCGGCGGGCTCGCTCAAGGTCGAGGTGCTGACCGAAGGTGTGCATTCCGGCGACGCGAGCGGCATCGTGCCGTCGTCGTTTCGCATTGCGCGCAACCTGGTCGAGCGGCTCGAGGATGCGACGAACGGCCGGATCCGCCCGTCGGCGTTCCACGCGCAAATTCCCGCGGAGCGCGTCGAGCAGGCGGCCATCGCGGCAGGCATCCTCGGCGACATCGTCTTTCGCAAGTACCCGTTGGCCGGTGGCACCCGCCCGATGGCCGACGAGGGCGCGCAAGCGCTTCTGAACCGCACGTGGCGCCCGGCGCTGTCGACGATCGGCGCCGACGGCATTCCGCCGATTGCGGATGCGGGCAACGTGCTGCGACCGTCGACGTCCTTGATGCTGTCGTTGCGCCTGCCGCCGACGATCGACGGCGACGAGGCGACCCGGACGATGAAGACGCTGTTCGAGGAGGATCCGCCCTGCGGCGCGAACGTGACGTTCGAACCCGTGCAGGGCGCGACCGGCTGGAATGCGCCGCCGACGAAGGCGTGGCTCGCGCGCGCGATCGACGACGCGTCGCGTGCCATCTACGGCAAGCCGTCGGCCGCGATGGGCGAAGGCGGCACGATTCCGTTCATGGCGATGCTCGGCAAGCGATTCCCCGACGCGCAGTTCCTGATCACCGGCGTGCTCGGTCCGCATGCGAACGCGCACGGCCCGAACGAGTTCCTGCACGTCGAGTATGCGAAGCGGCTGACCGCGTGCGTCGCGCACGTGGTTGCGGCACACGCGGCGGACGCTACGTGATCGACGCAAACGCGCGGCGATGAGGCTCCGCGTTCATGCAGCGCCCAGCGGACGAAGATCGAGGGTTCCCGCGCGGTAGCGTCGCAAAAGCAGCCGCGTGACGTCGAGATCGAAGGCCGCACGCGGCGGATGATCGACGAGGTCGGCGAGTTCCGCGTCGTTTCGTGCCGTTCCAACGAATCCCCAGTCGCGAAAGACGTGCACGTCGACCCGTTCGCCGTCATCGGACACCTCGCGCACGCAGCCGGGCCCGGCGAGCGGCCACGCGGGAATGGCGAGGCGGGCAAGCGCTGCGGCGACGCGCGCGTCGTGGTCCTGCGCCGATTCGTCGCCGACGCAGACACCGTTGCATCGACGAAGCTGCCGCGCGAAGCACGGTCCGCCGGTGCGTCGCTCGAGGCCGAGCCGCTGTGCGCAGAGCCGGTGCTCCGCACACAGTGCGCGCAACGCGGCGCGAAACGAGGCGCGCGATGCGAACGGACCGTACGCGTCACACAGCTGCTCGCGTTCGAGAGCGAGCGCGGGAACGAACCTCGGCGTTCCCTCGTGCCAGCGTGCGACGCCCGCTTCCTCCTTGCGCCGCAACGCCCGGTTGTGCGCGGGCATCAGCGCCTTGACGAGCACCGCTTCACGCATCAGCGCGCCGAGTTCGCCGGCCGTTCGCTCGTGCTCGATGCGGCGAATCTCGCGCGACAGGCGCAGATCCGTCTCGCTCCGCCAGTCCTGCGAGAAATGCGCCGCGACGCGCTCGCGCAGGTTGACGCTCTTGCCGACGTAGAGCGGAAGCGGATTGTCGCCATAGAAGAGATAGACGCCGGGCGCTTCGGGCAGCGACTCGATCGCGTCCGAGGGAAGCTGCGGCGGCAGGCTCGGCACGCGCAGGATGCGCCGTATCGCCGTATCGACGCGCTCGGCGGTTTCGTCGCGATAAAGGCTTTCGACGAACGACCAGATGGCGCGCGCGTCGCCGAGCGCGCGATGTCGTTCCATGACCGGTATCGCGTGGCGCGCGATGACGGCGTCCAGTCCGTGACCGTCGGCGTCGGGAAAGAGGCGCCGCGACAGCCGCACCGTGCAGAGGACGCGGGCCGAGAACGAACGCTCGAGACGCGCGAACGCGTGCTTGAGGAAGCCGTAGTCGAAGCGCGCGTTGTGCGCGACGAAAACGCAGCCGTCGAGCAGCGTGTGCACGTCGTTCGCGACCGTCGAGAACGACGGCGCGCCCTGCACCATCGCGTCGGTGATTCCGGTGAGCGCCTGGATGGCCGGCGGAATCGGCACCTCGGGGTCGACGAGCGAACACCATTCGGTCACGCGCAAGCGTGTCCCATCGTCGTCGACGCGGACGATGCCGATCTCGGTGATCCGATCGCCCGGGGCGGACGTGCCCGTCGTCTCCAGGTCCACGAAGGCGAAGGCGGGCAGCGGAAGCACGGGACGGATGCGTGTTTGGGACAGGACGGGCGGTGTTGACAACTCCGAACGTTCGTTCGTATTCTAGCCGCATGTCGAACGATCGTTCCTATCTCGGCACCCTGCAGGACTACTACGCGCGCCACCGCGCGTTGCCCTCGTACGCGTCGATCGGCGGCCTGCTGGGCTTGCGCTCCAAGTCATCGGTTGCGGCGCTCGTGGCGAGAATGAAGCTCGCCGGCTACCTCGAGTCGACGCCCGACCGGCGCCTCGCGCCGACGAAGCGCTTCTTCGCGCGGCCGCTTGCCACCGGGTTCGTTCGGGCGGGGCTTCCGGAGCCGATCGCCGACGACGAGGCCGACGCGGTCACGCTCGACGACTACCTCATCGAGCGGCCGTCGCAGACGGTGCTCGTGCGCGTGCGCGGTGACTCGATGATGGATGCCGGCATTTTCGAGGGCGACTTGGTCGTCGTCGAGAAGCGGGCGGCAGCGCAGAAGGGCGACATCGTCGTCGCGATCGTCGACAACCAGTTCACGCTTAAACGGCTCGACCTCGAGAACGGCCGCTTCGTGCTCAAACCCGAGAACAAGGCCTATCCGGTAATCCGCCCGGAAGGCGATCTCGAGATCTTCGGCGTGATGGTGGGACTCGTCCGCAAGCTTTAGCGAAGCGCGCCGCTAAGCGGCCGTGACTTCCACCAGGCAGTCGTAGAACGTCGGACCGCCGCCCATGTCGGTGAGGGCCTGGCTCGTGACGGCGTTCGCATTCTCTCCGCCGGGGGCGAGCCTTCTCCACCACACCGACGGCGCCACGACCAGTCCGCGACGCGCGCGATCGCTGACGCGCGCGATGGCGAGCAGGCTTCCGCGATCGTTGAAGATGCGCACCGGATCGCCGCTCGCGATGCCGCGCGCCGCCGCATCGTCGGGGTGGATGACGAGATGCGGCCGACGCTCGTCGTCGGCATGACGCGACAGGTTCGCGAACGACGAATTGAGGAAATTGCGCGCCGGCGGCGAGATGAACGCGAGCGGATAGCGCGCGGCGAGCGCCGCGTTCGACGACCGTGCTTCGCGGGGCGGCACGTAGGCCGGCAACGGATCCTCACCGCGCGCGGCCAGCGATTCGGACCAGAACTCGCACTTGCCCGAGGGCGTGGGGAAGCGGCCGTGCGCAAAAGGCGCGAACGGCCGCGCGACGGCAAGCCGCCGAAAGCCCGCCACCTTCAGCGCCTCCCAGTCGACGTCGATGCCGTGCAGGTCGCCCGCGCGATAGGCCTGGCGCGCCAGTTCGTCGTCGCTGTCACGAAAGCAGTCGTCGTCGAAGCCCATGCGCGCCGCGAGGCGGCGAAACACCTCGGTGTTCGGCAGCGCCTCGGCGAGCGGATCGATCGCAGGATTGTTCGCGAGCGCGTAGAGGTGCCCGTACGAGGTATGGATGTCGGTCTGCTCGAGTTGCGTCGTCGCGGGCAGCAGGATGTCGGCGTAGTCGGCGGTGTCTGTCCTGAAGATCTCGTGCACGACGCAGAAGAGGTCCTCGCGCGCGAAGCCGGCAACGACGCGCGACGACTCGGGCGCGACGGCCACCGGATTCGAGTTGTAGACGTAGATCGCGCGGATCGGCGGGTCGCGCAACGTCGTCAACGCATCGCCGATCGTCGACATGTTGACCGTGCGCGGCGAGCCGCGGATCAGGTCGGGGCGCTCGAGCGCCGCCTTCTGCATCGGAAACGTTCCCGACGAGGAGAGCAGGGCGCCGCCCGCCGCGTCGCGCCACGCGCCGACGAGCGCGGGCAGGCAGGCGACCGCACGCACGGCGTTGGCGCCCCCGTGGACCCGCTGCATGCCGTAGTTGAGCCGGATGGCGGCGGGGCGGATCGTGCCGTAGTCCTGCGCTAGCCGCAGTATCTCGTCCGCGGAGATCCCACAGACGCCGGCCGCCCGTTCAGGCGTCCACTCGCGTGCCCGCGCGGCGAGCGCCTCGAATCCGACGGTATGGCGATCGACGTAATCCCGGTCGACGAGACCGTCGCGGATCAGCACGTGCATGACGCCGAACGCGAGCGCGGCGTCGGTGCCCGGCAGCAGCGCGATGTGCTCGTGGCATTTCTCGGCCGTTGCGCTGCGGTACGGATCGATCGCGACGAGCTTCGCACCGCGCCGCTTTGCTTCCTGCGCGCGCGTCCAGAAGTGAAGGCTCGACGTGATCGGATTGCTGCCCCAGATCAGCACCAGCCGGCTGTTCGCGAACTCCTCGACGTCCATGCCGATCGACGCGCCGACGACCGCGGCCCAGCCTGCCTTGCCTGCTGCCGAGCAGATCGTGCGGTCGAGAAGCGACGCCCCGAGCCGATGGAAGAAGCGACGGTCCATCGACGAGCCCTGCAACAGGCCCATCGTTCCCGCGTAGCTGTACGGAAGGATTGCCTGCGGGCCGTCACTCGACGCGGCGATCGCCTCGAAGCGTTCGGCGATCTCGTTCAACGCCTCGCCCCAGGAAATGCGCGCAAAGCGTCCCTCGCCCTTGGCGCCGACGCGACGCATCGGATAGCGCAGCCGATCGGCCGAATAGGTGCGATCGAGGTAACGCGCGACCTTCGTGCACAGAGTGCCATCGGTCGGCGGGTGATCGGGCGCGCCGCGGATGTCGACGGCGCGGCCGTTCTCCACGGTGACGAGCATCGCGCAGGTATCGGGGCAGTCGTGCGGACAGGCCGCGCGCACGACGCGGCGCGATGCGGATTCGGCACTGTCGAGCGGCATGCTGAACGCGGTCCCCAACGCTTGTGGCTTCGACGATTGTACGTGAGCGTCGCGCAGTTGCCGCGATTCGACGTCGAGCCGCGCGGGCACGAGGCCGCCGGGCACCGCGTTCGTAGACCACGAAATGTGCGAAGCATGCTGCGCGGGCCGCACGCCTCCTGCCGCGTCAACGACTTACCGCCCACCGATCGACGGAAACCGCGGATGGCACGCTTGCTGCTCGAAGCGTCGCAGCCGGCGCTTTTCAAAACGCCGCACCCGGACAGGAGACGATTTTGAACTACACGCATTACGACTATCTCGAGCTTGCGCCCGGCGCAAGCAAGCAACGGATCGAAGCGGCCTACTGCGCGTTGCTCGAACGCTTTCAATACGGTCACACCGAAGCCGGACAGGACTTGTCGGGACTCGTGCGGATGATTCACGCCGCGTATGCCGTGCTCTCCGATCCCGGCCAGCGGCGCGCGTACGACGAGCAGCTCGCGCTCGAAGCGCAGGCGGCCGACGCCGAGCTCCAGTCGCAACTCGACGCGGCGGCGCTCACCGGGTTCACGCGGGTTCAGCGAGTGCCCGAGACGCTGCTCGCGACGCTGCCCGAGCTCGCCGCCTGATCTTCTGCTCGACGGTTTAGGCCGCCGGGAACATTTCCAACACTGCAAACAGCGATGCGGTCGGCGGCCCTTCTTCTTTCGAACCTGCGGTCGGTCGTGAAGCGCCCCCAAGGACGCACGGCGCAGGCGCGTCGACGCGAAAGCGACGTGCGCCGGCCTTCACGGGCCGCGCGCAAGCCATCGCGACCGGCGTCTGCACCTCGCGCGGTGCACCGGCTCGCGACACCGCGGATGCGACCGGTGCTGGAAGCACAGCCGGCCGGGTTCGCCGGAATGCCGCTGCATTGAAGCGCGATTCGCGCGCCACGATCGCACGAACGAGAGCCAAGGGAGAACGACGTGCAGAAGTGTGTGGGATGCCAGTATTACGAGCGCAACGAACCGCATGGTGAGAACAAGGGCAACGGCTGGGGCAAGTGCCGACGCAGCGTGCCGATCGTCCATCCGGTCTCGGCGAAGGCGTACATGGTCGAAGGCATCTGGCCGCACGTCCGCGACGACGACTGGTGCGGCGAATGGGCCGCGTCGAAGCGCCTGGACGCGGCGCAGGCGAATGCCCGCAACCTGATGGTGCCGCCGCCCGTGCAGGGTCCGGTACGCACGGTGGGCCTGCCGCCGGGCTCGCTGATGAGCCCGCCGATCATGCCGTCCGGCGACGTGCCGCCTCCCGTTCCGGCAAGCTTCGCATCCGACTAGATTCTCCGGCCGCGGTGCGACGCCGCGGCCGTCTGCCGAGCGCGATCGGCTAAAATCATCGGTTTTCCAACCGAGGAACACCGCAGCGGCAAGCGCTCCGCCTGGCCGCGGCGGCTCGCGCATTGCGTGTAAAGCGGGATCTCTCGAGCGCTGCCGACGGCCCCGTCGCGCTGACGATCGGCAATTTCGACGGCGTCCATCGCGGCCATCAGGCGATGCTCGCGCGTCTTGTCGAAGCGGCCGAGGACCTCCGGCTGCCGCCGGCGGTGCTCACGTTCGATCCGCACCCACGCGAGTTCTTCGCGCCGGCGAGCGCTCCGCCGCGCCTTTCGACGCTGCGCTCCAAGCTCGCACTCTTCGAGGCGTATGGCGTCGCGACGACGTTCGTCGCGCGCTTCGACGCACGCCTCGCCTCGCTCGACGCAAACGCGTTCGTCCGCGACATCCTCGAACGGCAACTCGCCACGCGGTGGCTCCTTGTCGGAGAGGACTTCCGCTTCGGACGCGGACGCAGCGGCGACCTCGCGCTGCTGCGAAGTCGCGCAAGGACGTTCAGCGTCGAGGCGATGCGCACCGTCGAAATCGACGGGCGGCGCGTGTCGAGCACCGCGGTGCGCGAAGCGCTCGCCGCCGGCGACCTTGGCCTCGCCGCGTCGCTTCTCGGTCGCAACTATGCGGTCACGGGCCGCGTCGCGCACGGCGACAAGCGCGGCCGTACGCTGGGCTTTCCGACCGTCAACCTCCCGCTGCGGCGCCTGCCGCCGCTGACCGGCATCTTCGCCGTCCGCGTGCATGGTCTTCACGGCGGAGCACGCGACGGCGTCGCGAGCGTCGGCGTGCGACCGACGATCACCGACGGCGGCAGGCCGATCGCCGAGGCGTACCTGTTCGACTTTCGCGACACCGTCTACGGCCGGCGCATCACGATCGAATTCCTGCACAAGCTGCGCGAGGAGATGCGCTTCCCGGACGTCGACGCGCTGACCCGACAGATGCGACGCGATGCGGACGACGCCCGGCAATTCTTCGCCGCGCACGCATGAGCGCGATGGGCCGCCTCGAATCCATCCCGAAGCGCGCAGCGCGACGGATCCGGTGACCACGACCCGAGCCGAAATGCCCGACGACTCACGCAACGACTACAAGTCGACGCTCAATCTTCCCGATACGCCGTTCCCGATGCGCGGCGACCTTGCGCGGCGCGAGCCCGAGTGGGTGGCGCAGTGGCGAAAGAACCGCGTCTACGAAGCGATCCGCGCCGCGTCGCGGGGCCGCCCGCGCTTCGTGCTGCACGACGGTCCGCCGTACGCGAACGGCGACATCCACATCGGCCACGCCGTCAACAAGATCCTGAAGGACGTCGTCGTCAAGAGCCGCACGCTGGCCGGCTTCGACGCGCCCTACGTGCCGGGTTGGGACTGCCACGGCATGCCGATCGAGGTGCAGATCGAGCGCACGTACGGAAAGGACCTGCCGACCGCCGAGACGCAGCGCCTTTGCCGCGCCTACGCAACCGAGCAGATCGAGCGGCAGAAGAAGGATTTCGAGCGCCTCGGCGTGCTCGGCGACTGGGATCATCCCTATACGACGATGAGCTTCGGCAACGAGGCGGACGAGATTCGCGCGCTCGGCAAGGTGCTCGCCAAGGGCTACGTCTATCGCGGGCTGAAACCGGTCAACTGGTGCTTCGACTGCGCAAGCGCGCTTGCGGAGGCCGAGGTCGAGTACGAGGACCGGGTGGACCCCGCGATCGACGTCGCATTCGCGCTCGACGACGCGGAGCGGGCGCGACTCGCGCAGGCATTCGCGCTTGCGGCGGCGCCCGACGGGCCGATTCTCGCCGTGATCTGGACGACGACGCCGTGGACGATCCCGGCCAACCAGGCGCTGAACGTCCACCCGGACGTCGAGTACGCGCTCGTGCGCACCCCGCGCGGCCATCTCGTGCTCGCGAAGGAGCTCGTCGGCGCATGCCTCGCGCGATTCGGAATCGACGGCGAGATCGTCGCGACGACGCGCGGCGCGGCGCTCGAGAAACTGCGGTTCCGTCACCCGTTCTACGACCGCGCATCGCCGGTCTATCTCGGCGAGTTCGTCACGCTGGAGCAGGGCACGGGTGTCGTTCACAGCTCGCCGGCGTACGGCGTCGACGACTTCCTGTCGTGCCGCCGCTATGGCATGCGCGACGACGAGATCGTGAACCCGGTACAGGGCGACGGCCGGTACGCGGCGAGCCTGCCGTTCTTCGGCGGCATGTCGATCTGGGAGGCGAATCCGAGGATCGTCGACAAGCTGCGCGAGGTGCACGCGTTGCTCCATGCCGAGAAGCTCGCGCACAGCTACATGCACTGCTGGCGGCACAAGACGCCGATCATCTATCGCGCGACGACGCAGTGGTTCGCCGGCATGGACGACGTGCCGGGCTTTCGCGGTGCGAGGCCTGCGGAGACGCTGCGCACGGTCGCATTGCGCGGGATCGAGAACACGCAGTTCTTTCCGTCCTGGGGCAAGGCGCGCCTCTACGGGATGATCGCCAACCGTCCCGACTGGACGCTCTCGCGCCAGCGCCAGTGGGGCGTTCCGCTGCCGTTCTTCGTCGATCGCGAGACCGATGCGCTGCATCCCGACACGCCCGAACTGCTCGAGCTCGCCGCAACGAAGGTGGAGGGGCACGGCATCGAGAGCTGGTTCGAGGCGACGAGCGAGGACTTCGGCGTCGACGAGAACCGCTATCGCAAGCTCACCGACACGCTCGACGTCTGGTTCGATTCCGGCACGACGCATGAAACGGTGATGGGCGGCCAGCAGGGCGGGCATGGGTCGCACGCGGCCGAGACGCATTTTCCGGCGGATCTGTACCTCGAGGGCTCGGACCAGCATCGCGGCTGGTTCCACTCGTCGCTGCTCACGTCCTGCATGCTGAACGGTGTGCCGCCGTACAAGGCGCTGCTCACGCACGGCTTCGTCGTCGACGGCGAGGGCCGCAAGATGTCGAAGTCGAAGGGCAACGTCGTGTCTCCGCAGAAGGTGTCGGGAACGCTTGGCGCCGAGATCCTCCGCCTGTGGGTGGCCGCGACCGATTATTCGGGCGAGCTGTCGATCTCCGACGAAATCCTGAAGCGCGTCGTCGAAAGCTATCGGCGTATCCGCAATACGCTGCGCTTCCTGATGGCGAACACGTCGGATTTCGATGCGGCGCGCGATGGCGTTCCCGTGGACGCGCTGATCGAGATCGATCGCTACGCGCTCGCCGACGCGCGTGCACTCGCCGAAGCGGTCGTCGCGGACTACGACCGCTACGAGTTCCACCTCGTGGTCCAGCGCCTCTCCACCTACTGCTCGGAGAACCTCGGCGGCTTCTACCTCGACGTTTTGAAGGACCGGCTTTACACGACGCCCGCGAACAGCCATCCGCGCCGCTCGGCCCAGACGGCGCTCGCGCAGATCCGTGACCTGCTGCTCGCGCTGATGGCGCCGGTCCTGTCGTTCACCGCGGAGGAAGCGTGGCGCATTCTCCATGCCGACGACCCGACGATTTTCGTCCGCCAGTGGTCCCGGTTGCTGCCCGACGTGCAGGACGGGCCGCTCGTCGCGAAATGGACGCGCATTCTCGCGTTACGCGCCCAGGTGCAGAAGGAGCTCGAGGCAGTGCGACAGAGCGGCGGCATCGGCTCGTCGCTCGCTGCCGACGTCGACATCGTCGCGGCCGGTGCGGACTACGATGCGCTCGCGTCGCTCGGCGACGATCTGCGCTTCGTGCTGATCACGTCGAAGGCGAGCGTGCGTCGTGGCGACGGGCTCGCGATCGCGGTGACGCCGAGCCCCGACCGCAAATGCCAGCGATGCTGGCATTGGCGCGCCGACGTTGGCGCCGACCCGTCGCATCCGGCACTCTGCGGCCGCTGCGTCGCGAACCTCTTCGGCGCGGGCGAGCCGCGCCGGTACGCATGAGCCGATGACGGCGAGCATCGTGATGCGGCGCACCTTCGGGTCGGCGAACTGGCGCTGGCTCTGGCTCACCGTGGCGGTGATCGCGCTCGACCAGGCGTCGAAGCACTGGATCGTCGCGTCGTTCCGCGAGGGCGAGGAGCTGCGGCTGACCTCGTTCGCAAGCCTCGTTCTCGCGTTCAACCGCGGCGCGGCCTTCAGCTTCCTGGCGGGTGGAGACGGCTGGCAGCGCTGGCTCTTCGCGGTTATCGCCATCCTGGCCAGCGTCGCGATGCTCTGGTTTTTGCGCCGCGGCGGCCGGCCGCTGTTCTGCGCGGGCCTCGCGCTGATCATCGGCGGGGCGCTCGGCAACCTGTATGACCGAATCACGCTCGGCCACGTGGTGGACTTCGTGCTCCTGCATTGGCGCGGCTGGTATTACCCGGCGTTCAACGTCGCCGACTCGGCGATAACCGTCGGTGCGGCCGCATTGATCCTCGACAGCTTTCGCGAACGGCGTCCGCGGCGCGCATCGGGCGATGACGACGACGCCGATCCGGGACGATGATGCAGGTGCTGCTCGCGAATCCGCGCGGATTCTGCGCGGGCGTCGACCGCGCGATCACCATCGTCGAGCGCGCGCTCGGCGCGCAGTCGGTGACCGAGCTTTCAGGCATCGTCGAGCGCGTCGAGTTCGCGCTGCCGAAGTCGCTCGGCGCGAAACCAGCCGAGTAGGGCCCCGAAGGCGATCGCAGCGACGATACAGGCGGTCGCGGCGACGAAGGCCTGGCGTCCGTGCTCGCCGGCGGCGCGCGCGAGCGCCTCGGCGAAGTAGAACGGCAACAAAAGCGCGAGCCATTGCCGCGGCCGTCTGCGGCCGCGCATCGTTCCGGGCAAAAGCAGCGCGAGCGGCAGCGCCTTCAGGGCAAGCGACGACGGATGCCCGCGCAGCGGCGCGAGAACCGTCTCCCACAGCAACTCGAGCAGCGCGAGTGCGAGCGTTGCCGCGATCGCGAGCCGTGCGCTGCGCGCTTCGTTGGGCGCCGGCAGCGCATGCCGCTGCGCCCCGCCGCTCAATGAACGGTCACGAACTCGTACAGATCGAAGCCCGGCCCCTGCTCGACGAGCTTGGTCAGCACGGCGAAGCCCGCGCCGTTGCGTCGGCGCAGGCTCACCGCCTGCTCGAGCGCGAATGCGCCGGCGGGCGCGGCGAGCTGCGGCGCCGCTGCGTCGGCGTCCTGCGCCTCTTCGGGCAGCACGAGGACCGGCATCAGGTGGCTTTCCGGTGCATCCTCGGCGGCAGCCGCTGCCGCTTCGGGGGCGTCGGAGAGCAGCTCGCAACCGAACTCGAGCACCGAGCCCGCCAGCGTGTTGCGAAACCAGCGCACCATCGCGACCTGCAGGCCTTCGCGTCCTTCGACGCGCAACGCGATCAGGTCGCCGACGCGCAACGGCGTCGGGGCAGTGTCGACCTGGCGCAACGCGTAACCGCCGGTCGTGTGGTTGACGACCTGGCACTGCGTCATCGGCGGCGGCGAGGCGCCGCTCGGCGAGGGATGTTGCGTGCCACGGCTGTAATGCCAGACGCCGGGCAGGCCCGCGCAGATCGCGACGTGCGCACGCGACGGCAGGCGGTTGAACTGGCGCGCCGGTGGAATTGCCCACTGGCGCAGCAGCCGCTTCAACAGCGCGACGTGCCGGCTGCGCGCATCGGCATCGCTGCCTGCCTCGCGCGGCAGGGCGCCCCCGGCTTCGATGGCGCGGATCTGTTCCTGCAGCTCGAAGGCGAGGTCGAACGTGAGCAAGAAGAGCTTCGTGCCTTCGGCGTTGCCGCCCTTGTTCGCCGAGAACGGCGGGAAATCGTGGCCCACCGGGACGATCGCGACCGCCTTCGCCATTCGATGCACCGGCGGCACCGGCGTCAGCTTCGCGAGGTGCGCGTTCTCCTCGAGGTAATGCAGCACGACGGCAAGCTGGCTCGGCAGGAACCCGTACGGGTTCGCGAGCGCGAGCAGGAGCGACTGCGTGTAGAGCCGCTCGAGCGTGATATCCGGCTGGTCGACGGTGACCGCGTGGCGATGGATCTTGCGCTCGCGCGTGAACATGTAGATCTCGTGCGCGTCGTACCAGGTGTGCGTCGGCACCGGCGCGTAGGTGAGATAGCTGTTCGTGAGCACGCGCGCGGTGGCCTGGAACGCCCGGCGCACGAGCGCAACGAGACGGCGAGGACCGCCGAGGTGGAACCTGCGCGCCGCTTCGTTCGCCAGCAACCGCTTGTACGAAGTCGCGAGCTCGTTCGCGAGCTTGAGCGCAGCCTTCGCCGCATCGAGATCGTCGCCCAGCAGCGGATGCGACGCGCGAATGAAGCGGTGCTCGAGCCGCGGCCACAGCAGTGCCGCCGTCTTCCAGTATTGCTCGGCGAGCTCGAGGCGGCGCGCATGGCTCATCGACACCCGGTTCGTCGCCGCGAGCGCCTCGCCCATCACGCGCGCGGCGAACCCCGGCTCGCGCGTCGACGTCTCGGTGAGCCAGCTCGCGACACGCGCGGGACGGATCTCGGGGGCTTCGCGCGGTCGTTCCGCGAACGGCGGCAAGCGGAGTGCGAGCGACATGGACTTCTTGGGACGCCGATGCGATCAGGACGCGCGGAAGCGGGCGCGACGATTATACGGGCGATCGCAGGAAATCGACGACGGTCGCGACCTGGTCTTCCGCGAGCAGCATCGGTGCGTGTCCGACGCCCGCCACTTCGACGACGCGCGCACGCGGACCGCGCGCGGCCATCGCGCTCGCGGTGGCGCGCGACAGGAGGTCGGAATGCTCGCCGCGCAGCACGAGCGTCGGGCAGCGGACCGCGTCCCACTGCGGCCACAGGTCCGCGCCCGTGCCGACGACGGTGCGAAACGGCACCGCGATGCCGGGGTCGTAGCCGACGCCCCACGTGCCGTCCGGATGCTGGCGCGCATTCGTTCGCACGACGTGCGCCCACTGCGCGTCGGTCAGCGGCCCGAACGGTGCGGAGATCTGCCGCACGTAGGCTTCCAGCTCGGCATAGGTGCGAAAGCGCGGATCCATGCCGAAGTACTGCGCGATTCGCGCGAGCGCGGCCGCCTCGAGCGCGGGGCCGACGTCGTTGACGACGAGCCGTTTCACGGGCGTACCCGGTTGGGCTGCCGCGACGATGCCGTGCAGGCCCCCCATCGACGTGCCGACCCACGACACCTTCTCGGCGCCGCTCGCCGCGATCAGCGCCGTCAGCGTACCGAGATAGACCGGCAGCACGTAATCCATCGGGTCGCGCAGCCATTCGCTTTGCCCCCGGCCGGGCATGTCGATCGCGAGCAGGCGGTGAGTCGGCGCGAGCGCCTCGCCGAGCACGTCGAAGTCGCGCCCGTTGCGGCCGATGCCGTGCACGCAGACGACGACTTCCGGATTGTCGCGTTCGCCCCACTCGTAGTAGACGACGCGATGGAAGCCGTGTGGCGACAGGCCGTTGAAGTGCAGAGTGCGGGGCGCGGTCGTCGTGAGCACGGGCAGGAAAGGCGAGCGATTCGAGGACCGATCCTAACCGGGCGACGCGCTCTCGGAATCGTCGCGCAGCGTCCGGTCGAGAATCAGCAGCATCGCGGCCGTCGCACCCCAGATGTAACGCGAAAGCCACGGGATCGCCCAGTAATCGCGGCGCATCGTGCCGAGCATCCGGAAATGGCGCTGATGGTTGGTGGGGTCCAGGATGAACTCGAGAGGCACCTCGAACACGTCAGCCACTTCGACCGGGTCGGGCGCCAGGTCGAACGGCGGCTCGATCCAGCCGACGACCGGGCGCACGCGAAACCCGCTCACCGTGTCGTACGACGACAACTCGCCGAGTACCTGCACCTTGCCGGCCGCGATCCCGATCTCCTCGGACGTTTCGCGCAGCGCGGCCGCGGCATGATCGACGTCGCCCGGATCCAGCCGGCCGCCCGGGAAGCTGATCTGCCCCGGATGATCGGGCAGGTCGTCGCTGCGTTGCGTCAGGAGCAGTTGCAGCCCCTGCGGGCGATTGACGAGCGGCACGAGGACGGCGGCCGGGATCGACAGCGCCTCGCGGCCGGGAAGCCGGAAGCCGTCGCTCAGGCCTTGCGCGGAAATCGGTGCGGGCCGAGCGAGGCGGTCGATCAGCCAGGCGCGCTGCGATTGGGGATCGAGATCGAAAAGCGGAAGGCGGAGCGCCGCAGGCATTGCGCGAGAGGCCGGATGCGGGCCATCGGAGAATGATACGCCGTCATGCGCGCTGCGCCGCTTCGCCGGTGCGTAGGTTGCGCGTATTGTTTCGCGCGCGCGCCCTGAACTGCGGTCCGACCAGGAGCAGCGACGCGCCGTCGATGACCGCCATCGCGGTCGCAGGCAGTTGCGCGAGCGTCGTGTGGTACGCCGCCTCGCTCGCGAGCGAGGCATCGACGACCAGCGCGACGGGCGTGGCGGCAGGCATGCCGGCGCCGATCAGCGACGTTGCGATGCGGACGGCTTCGCCCCGGCCCATGTAGATCGCACCTGCATTCGCGTGCCGCAATCCGTCGAGCCAGTCGCTCTCGGGTTCGCCGTCCCCGACGCGCGGCGTCGCGAAGGTGAAGGTTCGCACGCGGCCGCGTTGCGTGAGCGAGGTGCGGATCGCGGCCGCCGCGGCCAGCGCGGCCGTCACGCCGGGAATGATTTCATAAGGGATGCGAGCCGCCTCGAGCGCCTCGATCTCTTCCTGCGCGCGGCCGAACAGCATCGGGTCGCCGCCCTTCAAGCGCACGACGACCGGGTGCTTGCGCGCCGCATCGACGAGGCGCTTGTCGATGAATCGCTGCGCCGTCGAATGCCGCCCGCAACGCTTGCCGACGGCCACCTTTTGCGCGCGTGCCGCGAGTGCCAGCGTATCTGCGTGCACGAGCGCGTCGTGCAGCACGACATCGGCGCGCGCGAGGATTCGCGCCGCACGCAGCGTGAGCAGATCCGGCGCACCGGGTCCGGCGCCCACCAGGTAGACGGTTCCGCTCATCGATCGGGTCGCCGGAAGAACACGCAATCCGACACCGTACCGGGCCTAAGCACGGAACGGAAGGAACGTCTCGCCATGCCGTTATCGCGCGTTCCTATAATGGGCCATGAGCCGACGTGACGGCGTGATCCTCTACGCGCACGGCGCGCGCGATCCGCGGTGGGCCGAGCCGTTCGTGCGGCTGCGCGAGCGAGTCGCCGCACGGTCGCCGGAGCGCGTGGTGGCTATTGCGTTTCTCGAGCATCTGCAGCCCGACCTGGCGGCTGCGGTGCGGCAGCTGTCGGCGCAGGGCGTGACGCACGTCCGCGTCGTACCCATGTTCTTCGGGCGCGGCGGTCACCTGCGTGACGATCTCCCCCGGCAACTCGAGGCCGCTCGCGGAGCAGCCCCTGGCGTGGCCTTGGAGGTCACGATGGCGGCCGGCGAGAGCGACGACGTCCTCGACGCGCTGGCCGACTTCGCGCTCACGGGGCCGCTTGCCACCGATAGCTCGATATGATGCGAGGTTTACGCAGTAACCGATTGTCGGCTATGAGCTTAATCACCTGAACTCACAAAGCACCTGCACGGAAATCCCGCGTGACTCGAGAAGCCGACGCCCACCAAGGTCAGGCAGATCGATCACGAATGCGCAACCGACCAGTGCGGCGCCGGCGGTTTCGATCAGCCGGGTTGCCGCCAGCGCCGTTCCGCCGGTGGCGATCAGATCGTCGACGAGCAGCACGCGCTCACCGCGGTCCATCGCGTCGCGATGCATTTCGAGCCGATCGTGCCCGTACTCGAGTGCGTAGTCCTCGCCGAAATTCTCGGCCGGCAACTTGCCGTGCTTGCGAATGGGCACGAAGCCGACGCGAAGCCGGCAGGCGAGGGCGGCGCCGACGATGAAGCCGCGCGATTCGATGCCGGCGATCTTGTCGATGCCGCGTCCGGCCTGCGCATCGGCAAGGGCCTCGATGACGCGATGGAACCCGACGCGGTCCTTGAGCAGCGTCGTGATGTCCCGGAACTGCACGCCCGGCCTCGGGAAATCGGGAACCGTCCGTATGAGGCTTGCGACGTCGAGCCTGCTTGCCACGCCCGCTCCCGTTCAGTCGTTCAATCGGTGCAGCCGCTGATCGCCACGCTGGCCGTGTGCATCGTAGCGGTCGTCCTGTATCCGCCCGCGGCGCTCGCGGTCTTCGCCGTCGCGATCCTCGGCTTGGCCACATGGCGCAAGGCGCAGCAGCGCGACGGGCGGAACGACCGGAACGATCCGCGCTGACCTCGCGGCGAGCGGATGATGTCGCAATTCGGCGGCGTGCGCCATCGCTGTGCGATCATCTTCATCCGTACGACTGCTTTCCCGCTGGAATGAAGAACCGGGGTGCCGACGCGCTCGCGCGCGTTCTGCGTGACGACGGCCACGAGCGAATCTTCACCGTGTCCGGCAACCACGTGATGTCGGTGTTCGACGCCGCGCTCGATGCCGGCATCGTCCTCGTCCATGCGCGCCACGAGGCGGCGACCGTGCACATGGCCGATGCGCGCGCTCGCGTGTCGGGAGAGGTCGGCATCGCACTCGTCACCGGCGGACCGGGCCACGCCAACGCCGTGTCGGCGCTCTACACGGCGCGGATGGCCGAAGCCCCGCTGGTGCTCATTTCCGGTCAGGCGCCGCGAAGCCAGCTCGGCATGGGTGCGTTTCAGGAGATGGCGCAGGCGGACGTCGCACTGCCGCTCGCGAAGGCCGCATGGACGTGCGACCGCGCCGACGAGGTCGCGAACGACCTCGCGCGAGCGATCGCCATCGCGCGATCCGGTCGCCCGGGTCCGGTCAGCCTCAGCATCACGTCGGATGCGCTCGAAGGCATCGCGTCGTCGCAGCGCGCAGCAGCACCGGCGCTCACCGATGCTCTGCTCGGGCCCGGCGTTGCCGATGCGATCCTCGAGCGCTTGCAGCGCGCGTCGCGGCCGCTCGTGATCGTCGGACCCGCGAGCATGACGCGGCATGGCGCGAAGCCGGCGAGGGCGCTCGAAAACGCGACGAACGTTCCCGTCGTCGGCATGGAAAGCCCGCGCGGCATCGCGGATCCGTCACTCGGCGCGTTCGCCGAGATGCTGGCCGACGCCGATTGTGTGCTGCTGGTCGGCAAGCGGCTCGATTTCACGCTCCGCTTCGGCAAGCCGCCGGCGTGGCGAGCCGATTGCGACGTGCTGCAGATCGATGCGGAGGATGGCGAGGTCGACCGCACGCGCAGCGCGATCGGCGGGCGCCTCGTCATGGCCGCGCACGCCGCGGCGGAAGGGGCCCTGCGCACGTTGTCGACGCGTGCGCGCGGATTCGCGCGTGACCGCCACGCCGGATGGCGAAAGGACGTCGCCGACGCGGTCGCGTACCGGCCCGGCGCGTGGGCGAACGCCTCGTCGAACGAAGCCGGGCGGCTGCATCCGCTGGAGATCTTGCGCCCGCTGCAGCCCATTCTCGACGCCCATCCCGATGCCGTGTTCGTGTCCGACGGCGGCGAATTCGGACAATGGGGGCAGGCGGTTCTGCACGCACCGCACCGCGTCATCAACGGGATGGCGGGCGCCATCGGCGCAGCGCTTCCGTACGCGATCGGCGCGCGCACGGCGCTGCCCGATGCGCCGATCATTGCAACGCTGGGTGACGGGACATTCGGCTTCCACGCCGCCGAGATGGACACGGCGGCGCGCTACGCGCTGCGTTTCGTCGCGGTCGTCGGCAACGACGCGCGCTGGAACGCCGAGTACCAGATCCAGCTGCGCGAATACGGAAGCGCGCGTCTCGTCGGATGCGAGCTCGCGCCGACGCGCTACGACGAGACGTGCGCGAGCCTGGGCGGATACGGCGAGCTCGTAACCCGCAGTGACGACATGGCGCCCGCGGCGGCGCGTGCGCTTTCGTCAGGGCTGCCGGCCTGCGTCAACGTCATGATGGAAGGGCTCGCGGCGCCGTCGTTCGCGCGGCGCTGATCCTGAGCTCTCCACTGCAACCGGCGGCGTGTCCGCTCTGAAGCGGTTTCAATATCATTTGACATAATACCAATTATACGCAGTAGCACATGCGACCGAAACGACGGGTGCGGGGGGCGCCGGCGCGCGGACGACGCATGCGACGAGGCCCGCGTGCGCGGGCCTCTGCGGCGCTTCGAGGGCTCCGTCCCGAAGGACGGGCCCGACCTAGTGGGATGAACGGCGCTCGTCGCCGGCTTCGCGGTCCCGTTGTGCCTGCCGTCCGCGGGAGCCGTTGCGCGACGCGCGCGACGCGCCGCCTTCGAGCTGCTGCTTGCGGCGCGCGAGCTGCTCGCCGATCGCCTGCAGATCCATGTCGGCGCTGCGCACCTTGGGAAAGAGCTCGTTCTCCTCCTCGCGCACGTGGTGCTTCACGTATTCGGAGAGGACCTTCACGCCCGCGTCGTACAGCGGATCGCTCGTCGGTGCCATTTCGAGGCGCCCGATGATGTCCTTCAGCGTCTGGTGCTCGACCGCCGCCTCGTCGAGCAGATCCTGTCCTTCCTCCTGCTGCAGCGCCTGGCGCGCCGCGGGATAAAAGATCGCCTCCTCGATCTGCGCGTGCACGGTCAGCGCATCGCAGATCTGCGCGACGAGCTCTTCCTTCGCCGCGTCCTCCGCGCCGTCCTTGATGTCCTCGTACTGCTTGAAAAGATCGTCCACCATCCGATGGTCGTTCTTCAGAAGTTCGATGGCGTTCACGCCACCATTGTCATTGGTCGATCCGAACATGGGTTCTCCCCGGGGAGTTTGAGCCGAATCCGACTGTACGGCGAAGGGCGCAGCAGACATGTCCGGCGCACGCTGCAACGCGTGTAGGAAACGGACGACGGCGATAGAATCGGCGCTCGACGATCGACGAAACCACGCCGTGCGCTACGAGCTTTACTACTGGCCGCGAATCCAGGGGCGCGGCGAGTTCGTCCGCCTCGCACTCGAGGAAGCCGCCGCCGATTATGTCGACGTCGCGCGCGACGACGGCGGCGAGGAAGCGATGCTTGCGCTGCTCGACGGCGAGCGCGTTGCGCGGCCGCCCTTCGCGCCGCCGTTCCTCAAGGCGGGCCGCCTGCTGATCGGGCAGACGGCGAACATCCTGCTCTTCCTGGGCGATGCACTCGGACTCGCGCCCGGCGACTCGGCCGGCCGCCTGTGGACGAACCAGCTGCAGCTCACGATCGCCGACGTCGTCGCCGAAGTTCACGACACGCACCATCCGATCGCGAGCAGCCTCTATTACGAGGACCAGCGCAAGGAGGCGAAGCGCCGCGCGGCCGACCTGCGCGCACAGCGCCTGCCGAAATTCTTGGGCTACTTCGAACGCGTGCTCGCGCGCAATTCGCGCAGCGGCTGGCTCGTCGGAAGCCGTCTCACCTACGCGGACCTGTCGATGTTCCAGGTGATCGCGGGCCTGCGCTACGCATTTCCGCACGCGATGGCGGCCCTCGAGGCCGAGCTGCCGGCGCTCGTGCGCCTGCACGATCGCGTGCGCGACCGCCCGCGCATCGCGGCCTACCTCGCCTCCGCGCGGCGCCTGCCCTTCAATGAGCAAGGGATCTTTCGTCACTACCGCGAGCTCGACCCCGTGAGCGGCAATGCGCCGATGGTAAATTCGCGCTGACCCCTCACTTGCGCCGCCGTCGTGCGCGCGGTGTTCCGCGATGAGCATTGCTTCCGAATTCGACCGCGCCTATCGATTGCATCAGGAGGGAAAGCTGCGCGAAGCGTTCTTGCGTTACGACGCGGTCCTCGCGGCGGATCCCGAGTTCGCCCCTGCCCTGCACTATTCCGGCGTCGTGCTCTACCAGGCAGGCAAAATCCCGGAAGCCGTGGAGCGCATTCGCGCCTCGCTCAAGCTCGAGCCGACGTCGGCCGAAGCCTGGTCGAACCTGGCGCTCGTGCTCGAGTCGGCGGGACGGCGCGAGGCCGCGGTCAATGCGCTGAAGGAAGCGGCGAAGCTCGCGCCACGCGCGCCGGAGATCTTCGCGAATCTTGCGGCGGCCGAACTCGCGCTCGGACGCGTCGCCGATGCCGAAGCCTCGGCGCGCAACGCGGTTGCGGTCGATGCGCGGCACGCTGCCGGATGGCACAACCTCGCGCTCGTGCTCGAGCCGCAGGGACGTCTGCTCGAGGCCATGGATGCCGCCTCGCGCGCGAACGCGCTCGACCCGGAACAGGTGCCCTACGCGGGTCTCAAGGCGCAGCTCGAGGCGACCGCCGGGATGCGCAAGAAGGCACGGGCGACGCTCGAATCCGCGCTCGCGCGCAAGCCCGCCGCGGCGCCGTTGCGCTTCCAGCTCGCGACGCTGCTCGAGCGCGACGGCGAGCTCGACCGCGCGATGCGCGCGTACGAGGACGTCGTGCAGATCGATCCCGCGGACGGCGCGGCGCTTTCGCAGCTGCTCTTCCTTCGGCAGCGCATCGGCGACTGGCACGACCTGCCGGATCTGCGGCGGCGGTTCCGCGACGGCGTTGCAAGCCAGATGACGCTGCTGTCGCCGTTCGTGCTGCTTTCGCAGCCTTCGACGCGCGCGGAACAACGACGCTGCGCCGAAGCCTGGAGCGCGCAACTGGCGCCCGCGCGGCCGGCCGAGGCGACGATGGTGTTGAACGCCGGGCGGCTCCGCATCGGCTACCTGTCGTCCGATTTCAGGACGCACGCGACCGCGTTCCTCGCCGCCGGACTTTTCGAGCATCACGATCGCGACCGCTTCGAGATCGTCGGCTACTCGACGGGCGCCGACGATCGCAGTCCGATGCGCGAGCGGCTGGTGCGCGGATTCGACCGCTTCGTCGAGGCCGCGGGATGGCCTCCGCAGAAGCTCGCCACCGCGATCCGCAATGACGCGATCGACGTCCTCGTCGATCTGAAGGGACACACGGAGGACGCGCCGCCCTCGGTGCTCGGGATGCGTCCCGCGCCGATCCAGGTGCACTACCTCGGCTATCCTGGAACGCTCGGCGGCAACCTCGCGGATTACCTGATCGGCGACGCCGTCGTGACGCCGCCCGAGGATGCCGGCGATTATTCGGAAACGCTGGCGCTGCTTCCCGGAAGCTACCAGGTCAACGATCGCGAACGGCCGATCGCGCAGACGCCGGCGCGCACCGAGCTCGACCTGCCGCGCAACGGCGTCGTGCTCTGCTGCTTCAACAGCGGCTACAAATTCAACCCGGAAGTGTTCGACGCATGGATGCGGATCCTCGCCCAGGTGCCCGAGGCCGTGCTGTGGCTGCTCGCCCGTCGCGGCGAGGAGCGCTGGGTGAGTAACCTGCGTCGCGAGATGGTTCGCCGCGGCCTCGACGCGCGCCGTCTCGTCTTCGCGAGCGCGCGGCCCAATCCCGAGTACCTCGCGCTCTACCGCGCGGCCGACCTGTTCATCGATACGTGGCCGTACAACGCGCACACGACGGCGAGCGACGCGTTGTGGTCGGCCTGTCCGCTCGTCACGTTACGCGGCGATACGTTCGCGTCGCGTGTTGCCGCGAGCCTGCTGCATGCCGTGGGCCTGCCCGAGCTCGTCTGCGACGACGTCGATGCGTACGTCGCGAAGGTCGTCGCGCTCGCTCGCGATGCGGCCGAGCGCGGCCGCCTGCGCGCACATCTGGAAGGTCCCGGCCGGTCGAGCCCTCTGTTCGATACCGCCGCCACGACTCGCGCGCTCGAGGCCGCGTATCTCGAGATGGCCGACCAGTACCGACGACACGTGCGACAGCTGATCCATGTCGAAGCCGCCCGCTGAGTTGGCCCTCTCGGTCGCGGGGCCGCCCGTGTCATCCCCGCAGCCAGCCAATCGCCTGGTCAACCCGGTCGACACCGACGATCGTTACTTTTTCAATGGCTTGCTTCGGTTTATTCATGTTTGGTATCACGAACGTTTCGAATCCGAGCTTCGCTGCCTCCCGGATCCGCTCCTGGCCGCGCTGGACCGGACGTATCTCGCCCGCGAGACCAACTTCACCGAACACGAGAGATTTACGCGGCAATGGACTGTTTTTCAACGATGAGCAGACGGCAAGCATGACAGCCAGATCGGCGGCGGGCTCGATGATCCGCACGCCCCCGACGGCGTTGACGAAAACGTCGAATCCGCCCGTATCGACCCCCCCGTGGCGGTGCAGGACCGCGAGCAGCAGCGCGAGCCGCTGAGGATCGAGCCCGACGGCAAGCCGGCGCGGCATGCCGCCCTGGACGGGGTCCACGAGCGCCTGCACTTCGACGAGCAGCGGGCGCGAGCCTTCGAGCGTCGCGACGACGGCGGAGCCGGCGACGCCTTCGGCGTGCTGCGACAAGAACAGCGCCGACGGATTCGACACGCCGCGCAGGCCGCGTTCCGTCATCGCGAACACGCCGAGCTCGTTCGCGGCGCCGAACCGGTTCTTGATGGCGCGGACGAGCCGGAAGCTCGAATGAGGGTCGCCTTCGAAATACAGCACCGTGTCGACGATGTGCTCGAGCACGCGCGGACCCGCGATCGCACCCTCCTTCGTCACGTGCCCGACGAAGATCACGACGATACCGCGCTGCTTGGCGAGGCGCGTCAGCTGCGCGGCGCACTCGCGCACCTGCGCGACGCTGCCCGGCGCCGACGTGAGCGATTCCGTGTAGATCGTCTGGATCGAGTCGATGACGACGATCTCGGGCGACGTCGCGTTGACCGCGCCGAGGATCGCTTCCAGCTGCACCTCGGCGAGGAGCTCGATCGGCGCGTTGACGAGGCCGAGCCGCTGCGCGCGCAGCGCGATCTGTTCGGCCGACTCCTCGCCGGTCACGTATAGCGTTCGATGCAGCGCGCCCAGCGCCGCGCCGGCCTGCAGCAGCAGCGTCGACTTGCCGATGCCCGGGTCGCCGCCGAGCAGGATCACCCCGCCCGGCACGAGCCCGTTGCCGAGCACGCGGTCGAATTCCTCGAGGCCTGTCGCGATCCGCGTCGTCGCGCGCGGCGTCACCGAGGCGAGCGGCGTGACCGTCGAGCGGGCACCGGCAACGTTCTCGAAGCGCGCGGCGACCGGAGCGGCGAGCGTCTCGACGAGCGTGTTCCATGCGCCGCACTGCGGGCATTGGCCCTGCCATTTCGGCGCTTGCGCGCCGCATTCGGTGCAGGAATAGACGGGCTTGGGCTTCGCCATCGATCAGACGTCGAACGCTTCGCGCAAGCGCCGCACGCGCCAGGGTGTCGAGCGCGCGTTCAGCCGAGCTCGTCCGGTTCGGCGACGGCGGTTCCGAGCTTGCCGACGACGATGCCGGCGGCCTCGTTCGCGATCGCCATGGCGTCGGGCAGCGATGCGCCGGCTGCGAGAAGCGTCGCGAGCGTCGCGATCACCGTATCGCCGGCGCCCGACACGTCGAAGACTTCGCGCGCCTGCGCAGGAATGGTGAGGGCGCCCGCATTCGTAAAGAGCGACATCCCCTCCTCGGAGCGCGTGAGCAGCAGCGCGTCGAGCGCGAGATCGCGCCGCAGCGCCTGCGCGCGCCGCGCAAGGTCCTGCTCGTCGCGCGCCCGGCCCGCCACCTGCAGGAACTCGCTGCGGTTCGGCGTGATCACGCTCGCGCCGCGGTAGCGCTGCCAGTCGTCGCCCTTCGGGTCGACGAGCACCGGCTTGCCGGCGGCACGGCCGCGCTCGATCATCGTCGCGATGTGCGCGAGCCCGCCCTTGCCGTAATCGGACAGCACGAGCGCATCGGCATCGCCGAGCATCCGATCGAACTCTCCAAGGTGTGCGGCAAGGAGCTCGTGCGGCGGCGGCGTCTCGAAGTCGATGCGCAGAAGCTGCTGCTGGCGCCCGATCACGCGCAGCTTCACCGTCGTCTTCAGCGCGTCGTCGCGCAGGAACGACGTGCGGATGCGATCGGTGTCGAGCAGGCGCAACAGCGCTTCAGCGGGCTCGTCCCTGCCGGTGGCAGAAAGAAGGATGGCGTTCGCGCCCAGTGCCGCGACGTTTCGGGCGACGTTCGCCGCGCCGCCCGGCCGCTCCTCCGAGCGCGCGATCTTGACCACCGGCACCGGCGCCTCGGGCGAGATCCGCTCGACGTCGCCGAACCAGTAGCGGTCCAGCATCACGTCGCCGACGATCAGCACGTTCGCGCCGGCGACGCGTGCGCGCCACGTCGAAAAGTGGCCGCGCGCCTCGCTTCCGGCTTCTGCGCGCTTGGGCGCGGGCGATCCCGTGCGAGGCACGCGTGGCGCGTTCGCGCTCATCGTGCTGCGATCGACACGTACTCGAATCCGGCGCTCATCGTCTTCCCATCGACACGTGCTCGAAGCCGGCCCCGCGCACGAGGTCCGGCTCGTACAGGTTGCGCCCGTCGAAGATCAGCGGCTGGTTCATGCGGCGGGCGAGCGCGTCGAAATCGGGACTGCGGAACTCCTTCCATTCCGTCACGACGACGAGCGCGTCGGCGCCGTCGCATGCCGCGAGCGGATTGGCCGCGAAACCGATCCGCGGCACGCCCCCCAGCAATCGCTTCGCTTCGTCCATGGCCACCGGATCGTACGCCGAAACGCTCGCGCCCCGTGCGACGAGCGCCTCGATGATCACGCGCGACGGCGCCTCGCGCATGTCGTCGGTGTTCGGCTTGAACGCGAGGCCCCAGATAGCGAAGCGCCGGCTCGAGAGGTCCTGGCCGAAACGCGCGACGATCTTGTCGACGAGCAGGTGCTTTTGCGCATCGTTCGCCGCTTCCACCGCCGAGAGCACCTGGAGCGCGACGCCGGCGCGCGCGGCGGTATGCCGCAACGCCTTGACGTCCTTGGGGAAGCAGCTTCCGCCGTACCCGACACCGGGATAGAGGAATTGCCACCCGATGCGGGGGTCGGAACCGATGCCCTGGCGCACGTGCTCGATATCGGCGCCGAGCTTTTCGGCGAGGTTCGCGAGCTCGTTCATGAACGAGATCCGCGTCGCGAGCATTGCGTTCGCCGCGTACTTCGTGAGCTCGGCCGAGCGCACGTCCATCACCAGCAGCCGCTCGCGATTGCGCTGGAACGGCGCGTAGATGCCGCGCAGTATCGCAATGGCCCGCTCGTTGTCGGCGCCGATCACGATGCGATCCGGTTTCATGAAGTCGTCGATCGCGGCGCCCTCCTTGAGGAACTCGGGATTGGACGCGACGGCATAAGGAATGTCGACGCCGCGCGCCGCCAGCTCCTCGGCGATCGTCGCGCGGACGCGATCGCCGGTGCCGACCGGTACGGTCGACTTGTCGACGACGAGCGTCCATTGCGTCATCCGCCGCCCGATGTTGCGCGCGGCCTGCAGCACGTAGCGCATGTCGGCGCTGCCGTCCTCGTCGGGCGGCGTGCCGACGGCGATGAACTGCACGTTCGCGTGCCCGACGGCGGCGTCGACGTCGGTCGTGAAGCGCAGCCGGCCGGCCGCGACGTTGCGGCGGATCATCGGCTCGAGGCCCGGCTCGTGGATCGGCACGCCGCCGCTTTGCAGCAGGTCGATCTTGCGCGCGTCGACGTCGAGGCACAGCACGTCGTTGCCGACTTCGGCGAGGCACGTGCCGCTGACCAGGCCGACGTAGCCGGTGCCGATCATCGTGAGCCTCATGCGCGCGACTCCAGCGAGCGGTCGATCGCGGCGAGCGCGGCGAGCGGGTCCGCGGCGCCCGTGATCGGCCGGCCGACGACGAGGTAGCTCGCGCCGCTGCGAATCGCCTCTTCCGGCGTG
>DATIEN010000055.1:0-58610 GCA_035455705.1 Casimicrobiaceae bacterium
CACGCATCTCGGGCGTAACGCTCGTCGAGATCCTCGTCGTCCTCGTCATCCTCGGCCTCGTCGCCGGCGTTGCCGTCGCGCTCGTCGAGCCGGGCGAGCGCGACGTGGCGGCGCGCGAAGCGCGCGGCTTCGCGGGCGCGCTCGAGTACGCGGCGGCGCGGGCGCAGTGGCGCAACGAGATGCTCGGCGTATCGGCCGACCACCGCGTGCTTCGCTACTGGCGCCGCGACGTCCTGAACGATCGCTGGAGCCCGCTCGACGACGACGACGTGCTGCGCGCGCACGTGCTCGCGGCGCCGCTCGATGCGATCGCCTACGCGTACGCGGGCCGCAGCGTCGCGTCGAACGCGATCGTTCCTCTGCGCGCATCCGGCCGCAACGAGCCGTTCGCATTCCTGCTCGCCACGCCTCGCTACCGCACGCTCGTCGGGCTCGATCCGCTGAACCGCGCGTCGATCGCGGGACCCGATGCAACGGCGCCGTAGTGCTGAAATGCACCGCGCACGCGCATTCACGCTGATCGAGGTCCTCGTCGCGCTCGCGATCCTCGCCGTCGCGCTCACCGCCGGCATGCGCGCCGTTGCGCAAAGCGCCGACGGCGCAGCGTCGCTGCGTCTCTCCACGCTGGCGCTGTGGATCGCGCAGAACCGTCTCGCGCAGGCGCAACTCGCGGACCCGTGGCCCGCCCGGGGCGTGGTCGAAGGCGACGAGACGCAGGCGGGCACGCGCCTCGCGTGGCGGGAAACGGTCAGCGAAACGCCGAATCCGGCGTTTCGCCGGATCGAGATCGTCGTCACCGAGCCGCGCGTACCGGGTTATGCATTGGCGCGCCTTGTCGGCTATGTCGGCAATGCGCATCGCTGATCGCGAGGTGATCGAGCGGCGACGGCCGCGCGGCTTCACGCTGGTCGAGGCGCTCGTGGCCGTCGCGATCCTCGCGATCGTCGCCTTGATCGCATGGCGGGCCACGGCGTCGATGAGCGACAGCGAGGCGCGCCTTGCCGCCGAAACCGCACGGTGGCGCCAGCTCGATGCGCTGTTGACGCGGATCGAGGCCGACATGCGCGAGGCCATTCCGCGCACGTCGCGCCACGGCGCCTCGCAGGAGGTCGCATGGTCCGCGGCGCCGGTGGACGGCGCCGGCAACACGTCGCTCGTCTTCTCGCGCGCGGGTCCCGATGCGCTCGACGAGCCCGGGAACGGCGGACAGCGCGTCGGCTACCGTCTGCGCGACGGGCGCATCGAGGTGCTCTACTGGCCGCGCCTCGACAACGTCGCGGCGAAGGACCCCGCCGCGTACCCGCTCGCGGACGGCATCGCACGCTTCCGCATCCTGGAGCTCGCGCCCGACGGAGGTTGGAGCGATCGCTGGCCGTTGCCGGGCATCGAGCCGCACGCGCTTCCCCGCGGCGTTCGCGTCGACATCGAGCTCGCCGACGGCGGCGTCGTCGAGCGCTGGCTCGCGCTGCGATGAAGGCGATGCATCCGCCGTCGGCCGCTCGACCCCCGCAGCGCGGCCTCGCGCTGATCGTCGCAATGCTCGTCGCGGCCCTCGCCGCGGCTGTCGCGATCTCCGTCGCGACCGCGCAGTCGCAGTGGCTCGCACAGGTCGAGCACCGTCGCGATCAGGTGGAAGCGCAATCGATCGCGACGGCGGGCATCGCCTGGGCGCGCGCGATCGTCGAGGCCGACGCGCCTGGCATCGACCACCTGGGCGAGCCGTGGGCTCTGCCGCTGCCGCCGACGCCCGTCGAGAACGGCGACGTGCAAGGCCGGATCGTCGACGCGCAATCGATGCTCAACGTCAACACGCTGGGGAGCGCGCAACACGCGAGTGCCGCGCAGCAGCGCTTCGCGCGTCTTTTCGCCGCGCTGGCGATCCCGGCTCCTGCGCTCGCGTCGCTCACCGACTGGCTGGACGCGGACGATGCGGCGGGAAACGGCGGTGCCGAGGATGCCTGGTACATGGCGCAGGACGAGCCGTCGCTCGCCGCGAACGGCGCCGCGACGCGGTTCGAGGAGCTGTCCGCGATTCGCGGCATGACGCCGCAGACGATGGAGCGTCTGGCGCCGTTCGTCACCGCGTTGCCCGGCGATGCGCCGGTGAACGTCAACACCGCGCCGTCCGCCGTGCTGTCCGCACTGCTCGACGGAATCGATCCGGCCGCACTCGCGACGCTCGTCGCCGATCGGAGGCTGCATCCGTTCGCACGCGTCGAGGATTTTCGCAACCGGCTGCCGCCGGGCGTGTCGATCATCGACCCGGCGCTCGTCTCCGTCGACACGCACTATTTTCTCGTGTTCGTGCGCGCGCGGCAGGGCGAGACGATCGCGAACGCGCGCGCGTTGATCCAACGCGACGCCTCGACGTCGTCGGTCGTGTGGCAAACGGTCGAATAGGCTTACACTGCGGCCCGATGCTGCGTGTCTTCCTTCCCGCTTCGCCTCGCGCCGGCCGCGCCGATCGCTGGATTCGCGTGAACGCCGATGGCCGCATGGTCGACCGGGGGGAGGACGTTCCGTCGCGCTGGCCCGCCGACACCGTCATCGAGGGCGTGCTCGCCGCCGGCCACGTGCGCGTGATCGCGCTGGCGCTGCCGCCGATGCCGCGCGAGCGGCTGCGGGGCGCGGTGCGTTATGCGCTGGAGGACCGGATCGCGACGCCGCTCGACGAATCGGCGATCGCCATCGCCGAGCCCCGCAGCGGAAAATGCGTCGTCGCCGTCGCGTCGGCCGAGCTGGTCCGCGAAACCCGCACGCACGAGCGCCGCTTCGCGCGGCTGGTTCCGGAATCGGCGCTCGCGCCACCGACGGATGGATGGACGTGGTGCGCATCGAGCGCCGGCGACGGCTTCGTGCGTCGCGACGACGGCAGCGCATTCGCGGTGCAGCGCGTCGGAGACGACGCACTGCCGGCCGAGCTGGCCGCCGCGCTCGCACAGGCGAAGCGCGCGAACGACGCGCCGGCGAGCGTTCACGTCGCCTTCGCCGTGGAGCCTTCGCGGCTCGCGCCGTGGACGCTGGCGACCGGTGTTCGCTTCGCCAGCGCGCCGCCCTGGCAATGGGAACAGGCGAGCGCGGCCGCGTTCGCCGCGGCCCCCGACTTCCTCCGCGACGCCTCGCATCCGGACGCGCAGACGCACCGCTCGCTCGCGTTGCAACGTTTCCGGCCGGCCATCGTGCTCGGGGCCCTTGCGCTCGCGATTCACCTCGTTGCGTCGGTCGTGCAGTGGTCGTGGCTCGGCATCGAGCACTGGCGGTTGTCGCGCGCGCTCGTCGACACCGCGAAGGCCGCGCAGTTGCCGGATGCCGGCAGCGCGGCCGCGGCCGCGCAGGCGATCGCGCGCCAGTACGCCGGTGCGCGTCATCGCACGTCGCAGGCGGCACCGGGCGACGCGCTGCCGCTGCTCGCACGCGCCGCGCCGGCGCTCGGACCCCTGCCGGCGGGTACGCTGCGCTCGGCACGTTATGCCTCCGAGGCGTGGACCGTCGAGCTCGCCAAACTCGACGCCGTGACGCTGTCGAGTCTCGAGCGGCGCCTCGCCGACGCGGGCCTCGACGCGCTCGCCGCGCCGGCATCGGGCGGCACGCGCATGCGGCTTTCGCTCGCGCCCACCGCGCGCTGACGAGACGATGCCAACGCCGTCCAGGCTCGCACGCGCCCTCGACGCGTTGCCGCGCGCCCGGCGCGGCGCATGGCTCACGTTCGCGATCGTCGTGGCCTGCATCGTCGCCGCGTTCGTCGGGCTGCGATTGCACGATGCGATCGCCCGCTCGCGCGAGGACGTCGCCCGCGAGCGCGCACTGCTCGACGTCGCCCGCGCGCGCGCGGCGGAAAGCCTGACGCTCGCACGTGCGAGCGTGCCGGCGCGAAACGACGACCTTCGCGCGGCCGTCGAGCGCGTGCTGACCGCGAACGGCTTGCGCTACGGCGCGGTCGACGGGCAGCGCGGCGACGACGCGCAGCACATCGTGATCGAGGCGGCGCCGTTCGATGCGCTGGTGCGCACCCTCGACCAGCTCATGCGCGAGGACGGCGTGCGCGTCGTCGACGCGAGCATCGCGGCGCGCATCGACCCGGGAACCGTGAGGGCCGAGCTCGCGCTCGCACGGTAAAACGTGCGAACGCTGCTGCGCGTCGTGCTCGGGGCCGTCGTGCTCGCCGCGGCGTGCGTGCTCCTCGCACCGGCCTCGCTGCTCGACGCACCGCTCGCTCGGCGCACCGGTGAACGGTTGCGCCTCGCCGATGCGAGCGGCTTCTGGTGGCGGGGACGGGCCGTCCTGGCCGCGCGGGACGATCCTCTGCGCATCCCGGTCGCATGGCGCGTGGCGCTCGCGCCGCTCGTGGGCGGCGCGATCGTGGTGACGTTCGACGGCGACGTGCCGGCGATGCCGAGCGGGACGCTCGCGATCCGCGACGGCGCGCTCGACGCCCGCGACCTGCACGCCGTCGTGCCCGCGACCCTCGTGGCGGCGCTCGTTCCGACAGTTTCGGGGATCGCCCTGCGTGGCGACGTCGACGTCCGCGCGCCGTCGTTCGCGTGGCGACGCGACTTCGCGCGCGGAACGATCGACGCGACGTGGCAGCCCGCGACGCTCGTCGCCGGCGCGTTGCCGGTCGATCTCGGCCGCGTCGTCCTGAATGCACACCCGGCGGGAGAGGGAATCGCGGGCTCGGTCCGCAACGGCGGCGGCGCACTGGCGATCGACGGCACCGTGGACGTGCATGGCGGCGTCGCGGCGGCGTCGATCAAGGTCACACCGACGGCGAGTGCGTCGACGGCGCTGCGCGCGCTGCTCGCGTTGACGGCGCGCGCCGACGATGCCGGCACGGTGACGCTCACGTGGCGAAGCGACCAGCGTTGAAGACGGCGGCTCGCGCGCATGCGGCGCCGCTATCCGCAGCCGCATCGCGGACGGTGCGCCGGGCGGGCGTCCGGACCGGCCGCATCGCGGGCCTCGATGCCGCCCGCGGGCTCGCAATCGTCGCGATGATCGGCTATCACTTCTGCTTCGACCTTCGCTATTTCGGCCTCACGCGCTGGGACTTCGAGCACGGCGCCGGATGGCTCGCCGCGCGCGCGACGATTCTGTCGTCGTTCCTGCTGATCGCCGGTGTGAGCGCGGTGCTCGCGAATCGGCAACCGGCTCCGATCGCGCATTGGCTGCGCCACGTCGCGATCATCGCCGGCGCCGCGCTGCTCGTGAGCGCGGGCAGCTACGTCCTGTTCCCCGGTTCGTTCATCTGGTTCGGCGTGTTGCACGCGATTGCGCTGTCGCTGCTGCTCGCCAAGCCGCTGCTCACGCGGCCTCGCCTCGCCGCGATCGCCGGCGTCGCGGCCATCGCCGCCGGCGTCGCCTACGCGAATCCGGCGTTCGACAATCGGCTGATCGGCTTCGCCGGGTTCATGACGCAAAAGCCCATCACCGAGGACTACGTGCCCCTCTTCCCGTGGATGGGCGTGCTGCTGCTCGGCATCGCCGCCGGCCATTGGCTTGTGGGGACGCGCTTCGCGGCGCTCCATCCGCTGGCCCGGTTGCCGCGGGCGCTTGCCTTCCTCGGCCGGCACAGCCTGCTCGTCTACCTCGTCCATCAGCCGGTACTGTTGCTGCTGCTCTGGGCGGCACTGCACTGACGCTTCGCGCGGCGGCCCGCGTGGCGCTTCGGCGCATCGCGGCCGGGAAGCGGTTTGCCCGCGCGGCGCCGGGCGCGCATACTCGATCGTAATACGATACAAATCGTAGGCACCCATTCGCCGTCCGTTCACCGACCGAAGGAGGAAACGATGAGCACCGTGTTGCCGAACGCCGCAGAGCCGTCCGCATCGGACGCGACCCGCTGGTGGCAGATGCTGCTTGGATTCGTCGCGATGATGTCCATCTCGAGCCCGCAGTACACGTGGACGCTGTTCGTTCATCCGCTCGAAGGGAAGATGGGTGCGACGCTCGCGCAGTTGCAGGTGACGTTCTCGCTTTTGATCGTGCTGCAGACGTTCTGCTCGCCGATCCAGGCGTGGCTCGTCGACCGCTTCGGTCCGCGCCTCCTGATCTCGATCGGTTGCGCGCTGTCCGGCCTGAGCTGGGTTCTGTCGTCGTACGTGAGCAACATCTGGGCGCTGTATTTCACGTACGGGGTCATCGGCGGCTTCGGCACCGGCATCGTCTACGTCGGGATCATCGGGCACATGGTGCGCTGGTTTCCGGACCGGCGCGGCTTCGCAGCCGGCATCGCCGCGGCGGGCTACGGCGCTGGTGCGATCCTCACGTCGTTTCCGATCGCCGGCATGATCCCGGCGTCCGGCTACGGGCACACGCTGTTCGTCTGGGGCTGGATACAGCTCGTCGTCGGCGTCGTGGTGAGCCAGGGTTTCCGCCTTCCCGACCCATCGTGGCAACCGGCCGCCAACGCCGTCGCCACGCAGCGCGCCGATCGGCAGTCGCAGCGCAGCTACCGCGCGGCCGAGATGCTGCGCACGCCGGTGTTCTGGCTGATGTTCGCGATGATGTCGATGATGGCGACGAGCGGTCTCATGGTGGTGTCGCAGGTCGGCCCGTTCGCGGCCGACTTCGGCGTGAAGGACACGCTCGTGCTCGGCCTCGCGGCGCTGCCGCTCTCGCTCACGCTGTCGCGCGCGACGAACGGACTCACACGGCCGTTCTTCGGCTGGGTCTCCGACCACATCGGACGCGAGAACACGATGTTCATCGCGTTCATGCTGGAGGCAGCGGCGATCCTGCTTCTGCTGGTGTTTGCGCGGAACGCCGCCGTGTTCGTCGTGCTGACCGGGCTCGTGTTCTTCGGCTGGGGCGAGATCTTCTCGCTGTTCCCCTCGACGCTCACCGACCTCTTCGGCACGAAATACGCTACGACGAACTACGGCTTCCTGTATATCGCGCAGGGGGTCGGCTCGGTGCTCGGCGGCCCGGTCGCCGCCTACATTCGCGAAGCGACGGGCAGCTGGACGAGCGTGTTCGTGATCGTCATCGTGCTGGACGTGATCACTGCATTGCTGGCGATCGGCGCGCTAAAGGGCATGCGCCGACGCTGGGTGAGGGCCTCGGCAGCGGCGACCGCTTGACGCGGCCGCCGCCGGAATCCGGCGAGCCGGTCAGGCTCGCCGTTTCTTGAGCATCGCGAGGCCGAACGCCGCACCAACCAACGCCAGCGACGCAAGCGCGACGTCCGACAGCGTTGGAATCGGCGACGTCGCGGACGTCGGGGGCGGTGGCGGTGCCGCGCCGAACAGGCCGTATTGAAGGTGGTCGACCTCGAGCCGCCGGAGGTGTTCGAGATGTGGATCGCCGCGGTAGCCGCGAATCCTGCGCCGGCGCGCGGAGCAATGCACTAGCGGACCGGCAATGCAAGCGCTCTGCAAAACGCAGTCGTCGGCCGCGCAACATCCTCGGTTCGATCCCGTATAATGTCCGGTGCAGGCGCGTAGCTCAGCTGGTTAGAGCACCACCTTGACATGGTGGGGGTCGTTGGTTCGAGTCCAATCGCGCCTACCAAGCCCCTCCCCGCCGCTACTTCCTCGCGATACCGCACGCGCGGCCTCGCGCCGGCGTTCGCGCATCCTTCGAGACCCATTGCGCGCATGGGTTCGTCAGGCACGCCTTCCCGCGCCGCTTGACACGCAACCTTTCGGTTGCCTATACTCGCCACAGGCAACCTGACGGTTACCTGAACGACATGGACGACGATGCCGTTTTTCACGCCCTCGCCGACGCAAGCCGGCGCCTGCTCCTGGACCGGCTGCGCAAGCGGAACGCGCAGACGCTGTCCTCGCTCTGCGAGGGGCTCGACATGACGCGCCAGGCGGTCGCGAAGCATCTCGCGATACTCGAGGAGGCGAACCTCGTGGCGACCAGGCGGCGCGGACGCGAGAAGCTTCACTTCATCAACGTCGTCCCGATCAACGCGATTGCCGAGCGCTGGATGGCCAGGTTCGACCGGCCCCGGCTTCGCGCCCTCTCGAACCTGAAGCGCGCTCTCGAAGGAGACGAGGATGAGTAATGCAGCGGAAAGCCGTTTCGTCTATGTCACGTATATCCGCACGACCCCCGACCGGCTCTGGTCGGCACTGACGACGCCCGAGTTCATGCGGCAGTACTGGTTCGGCTGCCACATCGAGACGCAATGGAAGCGCGGCTCGTCGTGGCGGCTCCAGTTCAAGGACGGCCGCGTCGCCGACGCCGGCACGATCGTCGAGATCGACCCGCCGAGGCGGCTGGTGCTCGAATGGCGCAACGAATGGAGCCCGGAGCTCAACGCCGAAGGCAACACGCGCTGCACGATGGAGCTCGAGCCGGCCGACGGTGCCGTCAAGCTGACGGTGACCCACGAGATGGCACGCTCGGGCTCGAAGCTGATCGAGGCGGTCGGAGCCGGCTGGCCGAAGATCCTGTCGAACCTGAAGTCGTTGCTCGAAACCGGCGAGGTCCTGATGAAGGGCAAGTGACGTCCGTCGGGCGCGCTCGTCCGATGCCGGCTCACGTATAATCATTGCGGCGTCGATCCCGTTCGCCCGGCGAATCGGGCGCGATGTCCGGCAAACCCAGGGCACGAAAGGCATGGTTATGACACCGCGAACGCGTGGAGGTCCGAACTAGGTTCGATCGCGGTGTCGCGCGCGTGACGGTATCGTCCGTCTTCGTTTGAAAAAGTGCGGCCCCCGCCGCACTTTTCATTTTGGAGATTCGCCATGCCCGACATCAGACTTCCCGATGGCGCCGTCCGGCACTTCGATGTGTCGGTTTCCGTCGCCGACATCGCCGGGTCGATCGGTCCCGGTCTCGCCAAGGCCGCGCTCGCCGGGCGCGTCGACGGCAAGCTCGTCGACACGTCGCACGTGGTGGACCGCGACGCGCAGGTCGCGATCATCACCGAGCGCGACGCCGACGGCCTCGACGTCATCCGCCATTCGACGGCGCACCTCCTCGCCTACGCGGTGAAGGAGCTGTTTCCCGACGCGCAGGTCACGATCGGTCCGGTGATCGAGGACGGCTTCTACTACGACTTCTCGTTCAAGCGCCCGTTCACGCCGGAGGACCTCGCGGCGATCGAGCGCAAGATGGAGGAGCTCGCGAGGAAGAACGAGCCGATCGTGCGGTCGCTGATGCCGCGCGACGAGGCGGTGAAGTTCTTCGAGTCGATCGGCGAGCACTACAAGGCCGAGATCATCGCGTCGATCCCGTCCGACGAGCCCATTTCGCTGTATCGCGAGGGCAGCTTCGTCGACCTGTGCCGCGGTCCCCACGTGCCGTCCACCGGGCGGCTCAAGGTCTTCAAGCTGATGAAGGTCGCGGGCGCGTACTGGCGCGGCGATTCGAAGAACGAGATGCTGCAGCGGATCTACGGCACGGCGTGGGCGAAGAAGGACGACCTCGACGCGTACCTGCACCGGATCGAGGAAGCCGAGAAGCGGGACCACCGCAAGCTCGGCAAGCAGCTCGACCTCTTCCACCTGCAGGATGAGGCGCCGGGCATGGTGTTCTGGCATCCGAAAGGCTGGGCCATCTGGCAGCAGGTCGAGCAATACATGCGCGGCATCTACCGCGAGAGCGGCTTCCAGGAGGTGCGCTGTCCGCAGATCCTCGATCGGACGCTGTGGGAGAAGTCCGGGCACTGGCAGAACTTCAAGGACAGCATGTTCACGACGGAGTCGGAGAAGCGCGACTTCGCGATCAAGCCGATGAACTGCCCGGGCCACGTGCAGATCTTCAATGCCGACCTGCGCAGCTACCGCGACCTTCCGCTGCGCTACGGCGAGTTCGGCAATTGCCACCGCAACGAGCCGTCGGGCGCGCTGCACGGGCTCATGCGCGTGCGCGGCTTCACGCAGGACGACGGCCACATCTTCTGCACCGAGGAGCAGATCCAGTCCGAGGTGACTGCGTTCAACCAGGTGGCGCTCGACGTCTATCGTCAATTCGGCTTCGAGCACATCACGATCAAGCTCGCGCTGCGACCCGACCAGCGGCTGGGCGACGACGCGACGTGGGATCGCGCCGAGAACGCGCTGCGGGACGCGCTCTCCGAATGCGGCGTCGAATGGACGGAGCTACCCGGCGAGGGCGCGTTCTACGGGCCGAAGATCGAATATCACCTCAAGGACTCGATCGGCCGCTCGTGGCAGTGCGGAACGATGCAGGTCGACTTCCAGATGCCGGGCCGGCTCGGCGCCGAGTACGTGGCCGCCGACGACACCCGCAAGGTGCCGGTCATGCTGCACCGCGCGATCGTCGGTTCGCTCGAACGCTTCATCGGCATCCTCATCGAGCATCATGCCGGAGCGATGCCACTTTGGCTCGCCCCGGTCCAGGCCGTGGTGATGAGCATCACCGACCGTCAGCGCCGCTATGCAGAGGATGTTGCCAACGCGCTGCGCGCGGCCGGCCTGCGCGTCGCAACCGATTTGCGGAACGAGAAAATTAGCTATAAAATACGCGAACATAGCCTCCAAAAGCTGCCTTATCAGCTGATCGTCGGCGATAAGGAGCGGGAGGCGAACACAGTGGCCGTGCGTACCCGCGGCGGCGAGGACCTGGGCGCCATGCCGGTGCCGTCCTTGCTGGCGCGCCTCCACGAGGAGGTTGCGACCCGCCGATAGGCGGAGCCCCGGGGTGCCGGCCGTTTTTTGTCACTGAATGGGAGAATGCCACATAGCTCTTGACAAGCAGCACCAGCGACTGAACGGCGAAATCAACGCCCCCGAAATACGACTGGTCGGGGTGGACGGCGAGCAGCTCGGCATCGTTTCGCTGGCCGAGGCGCTCGGCAAGGCGGAAGCCGCCGAGCTCGACCTCGTCGAAATCGCTCCGATGGCGAAACCCCCGGTCTGCCGGATCATGGATTACGGCAAGTTCAAGTACCGGGAAGCGAAGAAGCAGCACGAGGCGAAGCTCAAGCTGAAGCAGATCCAGGTCAAGGAAGTCAAATTCCGGCCTGGGACCGACGAAGGCGATTACAAGATCAAGCTCCGCAACTTGACGCGGTTCCTGTCCGAAGGCGACAAGGCCAAGGTCACGTTGCGCTTCCGCGGTCGCGAGATGGCGCACCAGGAATTCGGCGTGCGACTGCTGGAGCGGATCCGCGGAGATCTCGATCCGATCGCGGTCGTGGAGCAGTTTCCGAGACTCGAGGGCCGGCAAATGGTGATGCTGCTGGCTCCGAAGAAGACGTTGCCGAAGACGCATCACCCGGACAAGCCCGAGGACGGTAAGCCGGAAGGCGCCAAAGCCGCACCCGTGAAAGCGGAGCGCACCGCCGTGGGCAGCAAATAAAGGACCGGCATCATGCCGAAGATGAAGACGAAGTCGGGCGCGAAGAAGCGCTTCCGCGTACGCGGCAGCGGTTCGGTCAAGCGCTCGCAGGCGTTCAAGCGCCACATCCTCACCAAGAAGTCGACGAAGAACAAGCGGCAGCTGCGCGGCTCGCTCGGCGTCGACAAGACCAACGCAGCGGCCGTCGCGGCCATGCTGCCTTACGCGTAAGGAGCGACCATGCCCAGAGTCAAACGTGGCGTGACCGCCCGCGCGCGGCACAAGAAGGTCCTCGAGCAGGCGAAGGGTTACCGCGGCCGCCGCGGGAACGTCTATCGCATCGCGAAGGAAGCGGTGATGAAGGCGGGCCAGTATCAGTACCGCGACCGCCGCCAGAAGAAGCGCGAGTTCCGCGCGCTGTGGATCGCGCGGATCAACGCGGCGGTGCGCGAGCTCGGCCTCACGTACAGTGTCTTCATGAACGGACTCAAGAAGGCGTCGATCGACATCGACCGCAAGGTCCTTGCCGATCTTGCCGTGCACGACAAGGCGGCCTTTACGAAGATCGCGGAACAGGCCAAAGCCACCCGGGCCTGAACCGACGATCGCACCGAAAGGGAGGCAGGATGCCTCCCTTTCTTTTTATCGAACGCCATGGATGAGCTCGACCGCATCGTCGATACCGCCCTCGCCGACTTCCAGGCGTGCACCGATCCCGCCGCGCTCGAGAACGCGAAAGCGCGCTACCTCGGCAAGGCGGGCGCGTTGACAACGCGCCTGAAGTCGCTCGGTACGGTTGCTCCTGACGAGCGCGCGGCGACCGGCGCGCGGATCAACGCCGCGAAGGCGAAGCTCGAGGAGGCGCTCGTCGCGCGGCGGCAGTGGATCGCCGACGCGAGGCTCGCCGCCCAGCTGTCGGCGGAAGCGCTCGACGTGTCGCTGCCAGGACGCGGCGTGCGCGCGGGCGGACTGCATCCGCTCACGCGCACGCTCGAGCGCGTCGAAACCCTGTTCCGCTCGCTCGGCTTCGACGTCGCCGACGGTCCCGAGATCGAGGACGATTTCCACAACTTCACCGCGCTCAACACGCCGGAGAACCATCCGGCGCGCTCGATGCACGACACGTTCTACGTCGAGGGCGGCCTGGTGCTGCGCACCCACACCTCCCCGATCCAGGTCCGCTACATGGAGACGCACGCGCCGCCGATCCGCATCATCGCGCCGGGTCGCGTGTACCGCGTCGACAGCGACGCGACGCATTCGCCGATGTTCCACCAGGTCGAGGGGCTCTGGATCGGCGCCGACGTGTCGTTCGCGGATCTGAAGGCCGTCTTCAGCGAGTTCCTGCGCAACTTCTTCGAGCGCGACGACGTGACGCTGCGCTTTCGCCCGTCGTTCTTCCCGTTCACGGAACCGTCGGCCGAAATCGACATGCGCTTCGGCGAGGGCGGCTGGCTCGAGATCGCGGGCGCCGGGCAAGTGCATCCGAACGTGCTGCGCGCGGTGAGCATCGACCCCGAGCGCTGGCAGGGCTTTGCGTTCGGGATCGGTCCCGACCGCCTCGCGATGCTGCGCTACGGCGTCGACGATCTTCGGCTCTTCTACGAGAACGACTTGCGCTTCCTGCGTCAATTCCAATGAAATTCCCGGAGCGATGGCTGCGCACGCTCGTCGATCCGCCAATCGACACGGCGTCGCTTTGCGACGAGCTGACGATGGCGGGCTTCGAGGTCGAGGACGTCGCGAGTGCCGCGCCCGCCTTCGCGAACGTCGTCGTCGGCGCGATCACGAGCGTGGAAGCGCATCCCGCCGCCGAGCGCCTGCGGATCTGCCGCGTCGACATCGGCCGCGAGCGCGAGCTGCAGATCGTCTGCGGCGCGCCGAACGCGGCGGTCGGCATGCGCGCGCCGGTCGCCCTCGAAGGCGCGACGCTTCCCGGCGGACGTGCGATCGCGCGCACGACGATGCGCGGTGTCGAATCGCAGGGCATGCTGTGCTCGGCGTGCGAACTCGGCATCGCCGACGACGCATCGGGCTTGCTCGCGCTCGCGGCCGACGCGAAGCCCGGCCAGGATCTGCGCGAAGCGCTCGCGCTCGACGACGCGCTGATCACGCTCAAGCTGACGCCCAACCGTCCCGACTGCCTGTCGATCGTGGGCATCGCGCGCGAGGTGTCGGCGATCACCCGCGCGCCGCTGTCGCTGCCGAATGCAGCGCCCGTCCGCGTATCGTCGACCACGACGCGCGCCGTGCGCGTCGAAGACGAGGACGCGTGCCCCCGATTCGCCGCCCGTACGATCGGAGGGATCGATCCTAAGGCACCCACACCCGAATGGATGAAGCAACGGATCGAGCGCTCGGGCATCCGCTCGATCTCGGCCGTCGTCGACGTCACGAACTACGTGATGCTCGAGCTCGGCCAGCCGCTGCACGCCTACGACGATCGAAAGCTCGAAGGCGACATCGTCGTGCGCTTCGCGCGGGAAGACGAGACACTGACGCTCCTGAACGGCGACACGCTCGCGCTCGAACCCGATCTGCTGCTCGTCTGCGATAGCCGAAAGCCGCTCGGTCTCGCCGGCATCATGGGTGGGGAACACTCGGGCATCGGCGACGACACGACGACCGTCTACCTCGAAGGGGCGTTCTGGAACCCGGCCGTCATCCAGGGCAAGATGCGGCGGCTCGGCTTCGTCAGCGACGCAGGCTACCGCTTCGAGCGCGGCGTCGACTTCGAGCTCGGGCCCCGCGCCGTCGAGCGCGCGACGCAGCTGATCGTCGATATCTGCGGCGGACGGGCAGGACCGCTGACCGACGCGAAGGGACCGCTCCCGGCGCGAACTCCCGTCCGCCTGCGCAGCGCGCGCGCGACGCGCGTGCTCGGGGTCGCCGTCCCGCCGGACGCGATCGCCGACGTCTTCACGCGCCTCGCGTTGCCGTTCGTGCGCGAAGGCGACGACTTCGTCGTCACGCCGCCCTCGTATCGGTTCGACCTCGCGATCGAGGAAGACCTGATCGAGGAGATCGCGCGCATCCGTGGATACGAGGCGATTCCCGACACGCCGCGCGCGCACGTGCAGGCGATGCTGCCCTCGCCCGAGGAACGGCGCGGCGCCGGTGCGCTGAAGCGCCGGCTCGTGCTGCGCGACTACCAGGAGGTGATCACGTTCAGCTTCGTCGCTACCGCGGACGAGCAGACCCTCGATCCGGACGCGCGGCCGATTGCGGTGCTGAACCCGATCGCCGCGCAGCGCGACGCAATGCGCACGACGCTGCTGCCGGGCCTGCTGGAGACGCTGCGCACGAACGTCAACCGTAAGCTCGCCCGCGTGCGCATCTTCGAAGTGGGCCGGACCTTCGGACGCGGCGAGCCGGGGCAGCCGATGCGGATCGGCGGGCTCGCATTCGGCTCCGCCTTGCCCGAGCAGTGGGCGTCGCCGTCGAGACCGGTCGACTTCTTCGACGTCAAGGGCGACCTGGAAGCGCTCGCCGCCCCGCTGTCGCTCGCCACGCACGCAGCACCGAAGCCTTGGCTGCATCCGGGACGGAGCGCCGCCATCGAGATCGGCGGCAAGGCCGCGGGCTGGCTCGGCGAACTGCACCCGCGCCTCATGCGCGCGTTCGAACTGACCGCCGCTCCCATCGCGTTCGAGCTCGATCTCGATGCACTGACACGCGTGCCGCTGCCGCATGGGCGGCCGCTGTCGCGCCTGCCGTCTGTTCGCCGCGACATCGCCGTTATTGTCAACGAAAACATAGAAGTGCAAAATATTCTTCAAGTTTTGCGCGACCTCGCGTCGCCCCAGGTGGAGGCGCTCGACGTCTTCGACGTCTACCGCGGCGGCGAGCTGCCGAACGGCAGGAAAAGCGTTGCGATTCTTGTGCTTATGCGGGATACTGAACGTACTTTGACCGACGAGGACGCCGAGCGGATCGTGGCGGCCCTCCTCGCCACGCTGCACGCCCGCTTCGGCGCGACCCTGAGACAGTAGGCTTACAAGATGACGCTCACCAAAGCCGAGCTGGCCGATCTCCTCTTCGAGCAACTGGGCCTCAACAAGCGCGAGGCGAAGGACATGGTCGAGCGCTTCTTCGAGGAGATCCGCACCGCGCTCGAGGAAGGCCGGAGCGTCAAGCTCTCCGGATTCGGCAATTTCCAGCTGCGCGAGAAGCCGCAGCGGCCCGGACGGAATCCCAAAACCGGCGAAGAGATCCCGATCACCGCGCGCCGCGTGGTGACGTTCCATGCAAGCCAGAAGTTGAAGGCCATGGTCGAAGCGGCGAACCATGCCCGAAGCCAGCCGAACTAAGGCGGCGCTGCCTCCAATTCCCGCCAAGCGCTATTTCACGATTGGCGAGGTGAGCGAGCTATGTGCGGTGAAGCCGCACGTGCTGCGCTATTGGGAGCAGGAGTTCGCGCAGTTGAAGCCGGTGAAGCGGCGCGGCAACCGGCGCTACTACCAGCACCACGAAGTCCTACTGATCCGGCGCATCCGCGATCTCCTGTACGAGCAGGGCTTCACGATCAACGGCGCGCGGCATCGTCTCGATTCCGAAGAACCCTCGAGCGAGCCCCGCGCCGCCGCACGAACGATCGCGCCCTCGACGACGAGCGTCGCGCCGCCACCGCAGCGACCGCTCGATACCGCCGACATTCGTCAGGAATTGCGCGAGATCCGGCGCCTCCTCGGCGCGAGCCGATGACGCCGGACGTATAATCGTCGTTCGGTCGGGGCGTAGCGCAGCCTGGTAGCGCACCTGCATGGGGTGCAGGGGGTCGAGTGTTCGAATCACTTCGCCCCGACCAATCGAGATGGCGGCGGCCCGGTCCCTCCCGGCCGGGCGGTCTACTGCGCAGCCGCTGGCGACTTCTGGTCCGGCGTCGCCGCATCCATCCGAGCGGTCGGCGGATGCTTTGCCACCCTGTCGCTCGGCGTCTTTTCGGTAGGCGTCGCCTGGTCCATGCTTCTCGTCGGCGGATGTTTCGCCATTGGCTTGGATGTATCGACGTCGGTCCCGGTGGACGCCGCATCGGACTCGCTCGGCACCGTTGTCTTCGGCGTATCGGTTCCCAGCTGCGCCGCAGTATTGCTGTCCGTGTTGGTACCGAGCTGCGCGGGCGCGTTGCTGTTCACGGCCGCACCTGCCTGCACCTTGCCGGCGTTCTCGTTGGGGCCATTGGCGGCCGCCGTTCCGGCCATGGCGAGCGCGGACGCGATCGTCACGATTTGCAACCATTGGTTCGCCCTCATACGCACCTCCATTCCTACGTAGGAAGCGTCAGTGTGCCGAACGGGACCATCGCGTGCTATCGGCGCCGCGCGGATTTGCCTGTAGGCGCGGACCGGCTTTGCTATTCAGCAGGCTTGCTTGCTGGACAAAAGGTTCAACGTCTTCCGTTTCGGATGCCAGCTTCCACGATCGAAAGCAGATCGATGAGTTGGGACAGGTCGCTCGTGTTGCCCTTTGCCACAACGTGATGAAAGCCCAGTCGCGACGCGACCTTTCGCACGAACATGCCGTCATCGGCGGTATGCGCGATGAAGGCTTTTCGCGCGAGTCGGCGATCGGTCTTCAGGATTCGGGCCGTCTGCAGCCCGTCGACACCCGGCATGTTGACGTCCAGGATGACCGCGTCCGGCCGATATTCCCCGGCTGTCGCGATAGCGTCTTCGCCGCTGTACCGCACGCACACGTCGTAATCGAGGACGACGCGCACGAGCGCGGCCAATGAGTCGGCGACATCGCGATCATCGTCAACGATGAGAACTTTCATGCCCCCCAGCTTGCCCGCCGGCGACGATAAAATCAGTCAGGCGCGCCTGCGCATGCATGTAGGACATGGCTGCGTGCCGCGCAGGTCTCGGGCGAAATGCTCGACGGCTTGTACCTGGCGCCTCGATAGGCTGGAGCGCCGCCCTTTCTGGCGAACCGTCGTCCACGCTCCCGGTCCTTCGCGCGCAAGGGTTGCGCGATGACTCTTTCGAAGTTCGCTCGGTAATTGGCGCACGCCGGGAACTCGTTTACTCTCCTTTCGCATGCTCGAAGTTGCTCCCACCAGCCCCTCGTTCCTCGCAGGTGGCGGCGAGATGGGCGAGCTCATTCGCCGGCACCCGTGGAAACGCACGCCGCTCGGTGATCCCGCCGGCTGGCCCCAGGCGCTGAAGACGGCCGCGGGCATCATGCTGAGCTCGGGCTACGCGATGTACATTGCCTGGGGGCGTTCGTTCACGCAGCTCTACAACGACGCCTACCGGCCGATCCTCGGGTCCACCAAGCATCCGTCGGCGCTCGGCAGCGGTACGGCCGAGACGTTCAGCGAGATCTGGGACTTCATCGGCCCGATGTTCCGCGGCGTGCTCGAAAGCGGCGTTGCGAGCACCTATGTCGACCAGCTGCTGCTGCTCGAGCGGCACGGCTTTCCGGAAGAGTGCTACTTCACGTTCTCATACAGCGCCATCCCCTCCGACGACGGCGTGGGCGGCGTGCTCGTGACGTGCCTCGAAACCACCGACCGCGTGCTCGCCGAGCGCAGGCACCAGGTGCTGCGCGAGTTGCTCGAGAAGCACACGCACGAGGACATCGATGCGATCGTCGCGGGTTCGATGGAAGCGCTCGCGCGCGACCCCGACGACATGCCCTTCGTCGTCGCGTACCGTGCCGATGCCGCTGGCACGCTGGCCGTCGCCCTGCACGGCGGCCTCGATGCGCCTTCGCTCGCGCGCGTGGTCGCCGAAACGACGCCTCATGCTGCGCACGCGGGTGTCGGCACGCTACGCGCGATCGAGCTCACGAACGGCGTCGAGCCGGCTGGCTCCGGCGTCGGCACCGTGAAACGGGTCGCCTGCATCGGTGTTGCCGCGCCGGGACGAAACGAGCCGCAGGTGGTGCTCGCGATCGGCCTCAGCCCTCGCCTGGCATTCGCCGACCGCTACGCCGATTTTCTCCGCTCGGTGGCCGCCAACGTTGCCGTCAAGATCGCCGAGGCGCAGGCGTTGGAGCACGAGCGCCGGCGAGCGACCGAGCTCGCGGAGATCGATCGCGCCAAGACCGTTTTCTTCAGCGACGTGAGCCACGAATTCCGCACGCCGATCACGCTGATGATCGGGCCGCTCGACGAAGCGATCGCGGCCACGTCGGGCGAGGTGCTCGAATCGCTGCAGATCGCGCGGCGAAACGCCGCGCGCCTGCTGAAGCTCGTCAACAGCCTGCTCGACTTCTCGCGGATCGAGGCAGGTCGCATGCAGGCGCGTTTCGAGCGCGTCGACCTCGCACAACTGACGACGGACCTCGCGAGCACCTTCCGCTCGGCCATCGAACGCGCCGGTTTGGAACTGGCCGTCGATTGTCCGCCGCTCGCGCGGCCGGTCTGCGTCGACGCGTCGATGTGGGAGAAGACCGTCCTCAACCTGCTGTCGAACGCGCTCAAGCACACGTTCGCGGGCCGCATCACGGTGCGCTTGCGCGAGGAGGGCGACGTCGTCCGGCTCGACGTGCGCGACACGGGCATCGGTATCGCGCCCGACCAGCTGCCGCTTATCTTCGAGCGCTTCCGTCGCGTGCCGAACGTACGCTCGCGCACGCACGAGGGCAGCGGCATCGGCCTCGCCCTGGTGCGCGAGCTCGCCCGCATGCATGGCGGCGACGTGCAGGTGGAAAGCCGCGAAGGCGAGGGATCCGTGTTCGGCGTCATCATCGATTCGCGGCTCGAGGCGACGCCCGGGGCGACACTCGATGCGCCGCCGGCGACATCCCCTGGGCAGACGCCGGGCGCCGCCGCTTACGTGGAGGAAGCGTTGCGCTGGTTGCCCGACGCGCCGCCATTGCGGCCCGCCGCTTCCGTTCCTTCGCGCGGCGCCGCACGCATCCTCGTCGCCGACGACAACGCCGATATGCGGGAGTATGTCGGGCGCCTGATCTCGCAGCGCTGGGAAGTACGCACGTGCAACGACGGCGAGTCCGCGCTCGAACTCGCTCGAAGCTGGCAGCCCGACCTCCTGGTGTCCGACGTGATGATGCCGAAGCTGGACGGCTTTCAGCTGATCCGCCGGTTGCGGGAAGACCGCGCGACTGCATCGCTGCCCGTCGTGCTCCTCTCCGCGCGTGCCGGCGAGGATGCGCGTCTCGACGGCCTGCGCGCCGGCGCCGAGGACTACCTCGTGAAGCCGTTCACCGCTCGCGACCTTTATGCGCGAGTCGAAAACCAGTTGATGCGTGCGCACGCGCGCCGCGAGATGCAGCAGGCCGCCGAGCGCCTGCAGCGCCTCTTTGCGCAGGCGCCCGTCGCCATCGCACTATTGCAGGGACCCGAATTCACGTTCGCCATCGCGAACCCGCCCTACTGCGAGCTCGTGGGACGCACGGAACTGATCGGCAAGACGCTGCGCCAGGCGATGCCCGAACTCGAAGGACAGGGCATCTTCGAACTGCTCGAGCAGGTGCGCTCGACCCGGCAGCCGTTCGTCGCACAATCGCGTCACATCCGCGTGAACCGCCACGGGCGGCCGGACGAAGGCTGGTTCTCGTTCGTGTACCAGCCGCTCGTCGACGAGGCGGGAGCCACCGAGGCCATCCTCGTCGTCGTATACGAGGTGACGGAGCTCGCGCGTGCCAAGCATGCGGCAGAGGTCGCGAATTTCGCGAAGGACGAGTTCCTCGCGATGCTCGGCCATGAGCTGCGCAACCCGCTGGCGCCGATCCTCACGGCACTGCAGATCATGCGACTTCGCGATGGCCGAGAGGGGGTGCACGAGCGTGAAATCATCGAGCGGCAGGTCGGCCACCTGATGCGCCTCGTCGACGACCTGCTCGATGTTTCTCGCGTCACCCAGGGCAAGATCGAACTGCGCACCCGCCGCCTCGAGATGGCCGACGTGATCACCGCAGCCGTCGAGCAGGCGGCCCCGCTCATCGAGAAACGCAACCACGCGATCGACGTGGAGGCGCCCGCGACGGGCTTGCCCGTCGACGGTGACGAGAAGCGACTGTTGCAGGTCGTCACGAACCTTTTGACCAATGCGGCGAAGTTCATGGCCGACGGCGGCTGCATCCGCGTGATTGCCCGCGCGGAAGGCAGCGAGGTCGTGGTGCGCGTGATCGATCGCGGCGTCGGCATCGACGCCGGGACGCTTCCGCAACTGTTCGAGATGTTCTTCCAGGCGCGTACGACATTCGACCGCGGCCACGGTGGCCTCGGGCTGGGCCTTGCGATCGTTCGCAATCTCGTCGCGCTGCACGGCGGCACGGTATCGGCGCACAGCGAAGGCCGCAACCGCGGCTCCGAGTTCGTGGTGCGCCTGCCACGCGCTCAGGGCGAAGCGCCGACACCACCGGCCGCCGAGCCTGTGCCCGAGCCCGCTGCGTATGCGGCCCGCGTCCTCATCGTCGACGACAACGAGGACGCAGCCGACGCGCTCGCGGAACTGCTGCGGCTGCGCGGCCATCATGTCACGACGGCCTACGACGCGGCGTCGGCGTTACGGACGGCAGCGAACGAGCGTTGGGATGCGGCATTCCTCGACCTGGGCTTGCCGGGCATGAACGGCTACGAACTGGCCGACGCGGTGCGGGCAATGCCGACGCACTCGAAGTTGCCGATATTCGCCGTGTCGGGCTATGGCCGCAGCGACGACCGGCGCAAGACCACGGAAGCGCGCTTCACCGGCCACCTCGTCAAGCCGGTTTCGGTGGAAGACCTGGAGAACGCGATCGAACGCGCGATCGGGATGCGCGCGTGCATCGTGACGCCGCGCTGACAGGTGCGACGAGGTTCTCGCATTGGCTCGTCTGCGACCCGCGAAATGCTGCATGACGCTCATTGCCGGTGGATCGGTCGCTTCGACCGGCAATCCGCTCGATGCGTTACGCGGAGAACTCCGCGGCAAGCACCTCGCCTGCTGTTCTCGGCTGCCGCAGCATGGCGAAGTGGACATCGGTCATGCCGCGATTCTTGTGCGAATCGCGAACCTCCGGTCCCGTCACCCGCGCGGGTAGAATGGACCGCATGCGGCGGCTGCTGCTCTATCCGTTTTGTTACCGCGACCAGACGACCGGCAAGTGGGTGAAGTCGCGCTACGTCGCGGAGTTGCACGAGATCGAGGCGCGACACGCCGAGTGGCAGCTCATCGGTCCGCCGGAGGTCCGCGAGCCTGGTTCGAGGCGCCGCTATTTCCATCCGTATCCGCTCTTACCTCACGACGAGCTGAAGCGCCTGTCGGAAGCGCCACCGCAAATCGATCCGCATCTCGAATGCCCGCCGACGATCGATGCCGTCGAGCGTTTCCTCGTCGCGCTGTTCCTGCGCCGCTACGTCACCTACTGCGCGCGAAAGCGCCGCTATGCGCGGATGCAGGACGCGGCGCAATTGTGGCGCGACGTCTCGTCGGGGTCGGGGCCGGCATGACGACAAAGCTCGAAGGACCGCTCAAGCGCGAGATCGACATCGACGGCACGCCGTACACGCTGACGGTGGCGCCCAATGCAATGTCGCTCGTGCTCAAGGGTCGTCGCAAGGGCCTCGAGCTCAGGTGGCGCGATCTCGTGAGCGGTGATGCCGCGCTGACCACGGCGCTGAACGCGTCGCTCAGCGCACGCCTCGCGCCGCCCATCCCGCCATCGCCGCCCTCGCCCCGACCTTCACGCGAGTCGAAAAGCCGCGCGAAGCGATGAACGGGTCGCGACGGCGAGTGCTCCTGCTGCTCGCGGGCTGCGCACTCGCGCCGGCATCCGCACCGCGCGTCGATGCAGCCGACGACCCGTCGTTGAAAAGCATCGCCGTGCTCGAGTTCGACCTCCTCGACGATCAGGAGGCGCTCGCGCCGGCGACCGTCGAGTACCAGCGGCTGACCGCGATACGCGAGCAACTGCAGCGCGCGCTCGCGACGGGACGCCTCTACCGGGTCGTCGACGCCGCGCCGGTTTCGGCCATGATCGACAGCTATCGCTCGCGGATGCAACTGCACGCGTGCAACGGCTGCGAGCTCGAAATCGCACGCGCGCTGCACGCGGACCGGGTGCTCGTCGGCTGGGTGCAGAAGGTGAGCAACCTGATTCTCAACATCAACGTCCGGATCGAGGATGCACCGAGTGGCCGGGTGTTGCTCGTGCGCTCCGTCGACCTGCGCGGAAACACCGACGAGACGTGGAGGCGCGGCATGGCGCACCTCGTGCAGCGGATCGCCGAGACGGACGTGGGCAGCCGCTGACGGGCCGCTTGACGCGTCGATTCCGCTGCTGCATCCTGCGGCCGCTCGTCCATCACCGGAGTCACGCGATGAAACGCTTTGCAGGCAGCATCGCCGTCGTCCTCATGGCGCTCGCCGGCTGCGCCGACATGTCGGCGCAGCCGCACGATTCCGGCTGGATCACGCTTCTGGACGGGCCGAAGGGTTTCACCGAGAACTGGGACCGGATCGGGGACGCGAACTGGCGCATTGTCGACGGCGTCGCACAGGCCGACGCCGGCGCTAAAGGCAAGAGCAGCTACCTGATGAGCAAGGAGGCGTACGGCGATTTCATGCTACGCGCCGAGTTCTGGGTAAGCGACGACGCCAACTCCGGCATCTACATGCGCTGCCCGGATCTCGCGGACATCAAGGATACGAACTGCACCGAAGCGAACATCTTCGACCAGCGCCCGGATCCCACGTACGGAACGGGCGCGATCACGAACCTCTCGCCCATCAAGAACATGCCGAAGGCCGGCGGCAAGTGGAACACGTACGAGATCACCGCGCGCGGCCCACGCATCGTCGTCGTGCTGAACGGCATGCAGACCGGCGAGACGGACAAGGCGAACGCGCTGCGCGGGAACATCGGACTTCAGTGGGCAGCGGGCGTCGTCAAGTTCCGCAAGGTCGAGATCAAGCCGCTCTGACGTCCGGCGCGCGCAGCTCTCGGCGCAGGCGCGCGCGCTCGTCGCGCGCGCTGCTCGCGTTGTCGTTGCTCGTGTCGATCGAGCCGGCCGCTCACGCCTACACGCAGGACAGGGGACTGGAAGCGGCGCTTTCCCGCAACGATTCCGCTGCTCTCGCGCTCTTGCCCGCGAAGGGTTATCGCGACGGCGCGGCCGGATTCTTCGCCGCGCACGAACTCCACGTGGTACCCGGAACGGAGCGCGCGTGGTGCACGCCGCACGCGCACGGCGTGCTCGCGGCCGGCTGCTACATCGAATTCGTGTTCCAGGGCAAAGGCCTGCGGATGCGGATGTGGAATGGCGATCCCTGCGGATGCATCGGCCGCTGGTTCAAGCCGCCGGGATATCGATCGTATGCGCCGACCAAGGGCGCGTACTACGCACAGGCGATCGCCGATGATCGCGGCGAGGTCGTCGAGCACGCCATCTACGAGCAAAGCAGTCCCGGGTGCCGCTGAAGGGGATGCGACCTGCCTGTTGGCCCGCTCGCTCGATCAGCCGGCCTTGCGAAACGTCAGGTTGATCCGATGATCGCCGACCCTTGGATGATGGCCTGATTCAACGGCGGCGACCCCGTGATAGCGGAGCCGGGCAGGACCGCCCCAGACGACGACATCGCCATGCCGAAGCGGAACGCGCAGCGGACGCTCCGCGCGCCGCACGCCACCGAAAAGGAATACGGCCGGCAGTCCCAGCGAGACCGAGACGATCGGGGCGTCGAAATCGCGTTCGTTGCGATCCTGATGGAGCGTGAGACGCGCGCCGGCATCGTATCGATTGACGAGGCACGCGTCCGGTATGAAGCCGGGAAAGCCGGCCCGCGCCGCGGCGCGCTCCGCGAGTTCCGCGAATGCGGCGGGCATCGCCGGCCACGCGCGACCGGTCTCCGGATCGCAGGGGTCGTAACGGTAGCCGCTTCGGTCCGAGACCCAGCCGAGCGTCCCGCAGTTCGTCATCGCCACGGACATCCGCAAACCCCCGGGCGTGAGCATATGACGCGGGGGCGCGACCCGGAGCACTTGCGCGAGGCCGGCAAGGAGCCCGTCTTCGAAACGGCCCGCGAAGCCACGCAGCAGCGACGCCCCGGGAGCCAGCGCCTGCGCACTCTCCGAAACGTCGGCGTCGAAAAGGTCGGCGGCCTCCATCCAACGACCGGTGCTTCGCGGCGCCCGGGATGCGTTACCGTTCATTCCGCGTCGTGGAAGATGATACCCGCCGTGTAGCGTTCGCCTCGGTGAACGCGGCTTACGCCATGACGCATCGTCACGCGATGAAACCCTCGCGTGCCGCGCACCGGCCGGTGGTTGACGGCGAACACGACGGCGTCGCCCTGCCGGAGCGCCACGACCTGGGGCCGCGACTGCATCCGCGGACGTTGCTCGGTCATCACGAACTCTCCGCCGTCGAAGTCGCGTACGGGCTCCGATAGCAGGATCGTCAGCTGCAGCGGGAAGACGTGCTCGCCATACAGGTCCTGATGCAGGCAGTTGTAGTCGCCAGCGCGGTACCGAAGAAGCAGCGGCGTGGGCCGGCTCTGCGCCGCCGCGTGGCAACGCGCGAGAAATCGCGCGTGATCGGCCGGGAAACGGACGTCGCTGCCCATCGCCTCGTGCCATCGGTCGGCGATCGGAACAAGGTGCGGATACACCGCCGCACGCAGGCCCGCGACGGTTGCCGGCAACGGATACGCGAAGTATCGGTACTCGCCGCGACCATAGCCGTGCCGGCTCATCACGACGCGGCTGCGAAACGCTTCGTCGCGCCCGTAGAGCGACGCCAGCGCCGCGCATTCGCCGCGTGAAAGCAGTCCGGCGACGACGGCATTCCCCTGCGCGTCGAGTTCGTCTCCGACGCGGGTCCAGTCGAGGGCGTCGACGCGCGCACGGAATTGCGCCTCCCCGGCTGCGTCGAGTTCGCCGCGCGAGCGTGCGTTCATCGTCGGCGCCGCGTCATTCGCGTGCCTCGCGCTCGAGCAGCGCGCGCTTGCGCTCGACTCCCCAGCGATAGCCGGAGAGGCCCCCGTCGCTGCGCACGACACGATGACACGGAATGGCGACGGCCAGCGGGTTCGCGGCACACGCACCGGCGACGGCGCGAGTCGAGCTCGGTGCGCCGATCCTCCGCGCAAGCTCGGCGTAGCTCGCCGTCTTGCCCGGAGGAATCCGTCGCATGGCGTGCCAGACCCGCTGCTGGAATGCCGTGCCGCGCACGTCGAGCGGCAGGTCGAGACCGATCTTCGGCGCCTCGACGAAACCGACCACCTTGGCGACGAGCGCCTCGAACGCTTCGTCGCCGCCGACGAGGCGCGCGAGCGGGAAGCGATCCTGCAGGTCGCGGGCCAGCCGATCGGGATCGTCGCCGATCGCGATCGCGCAGATGCCGCGATCGCTTTGCGCGACGAGGATCGAGCCGAGCGAGCATTCGCCGACCGCGAAGCGAATCTCGGCACCCTTTCCGCCATTGCGGTAGCGGGTGGGCGTCATGCCGAGCACCGCGTTCGATTCGTCGTAGAAGCGGCCGTTCGAGCCATAACCGGCATCGTAGATGGCATCGGTGACGCTCGGGGCTGACGGCAGTGCCTCGCGCACGCGTTGCGCGCGATGGGCGGCTGCGTACGCGCGCGGCGTGACGCCGGTCACCGCGCGAAACGTCCGATGGAGATGGTACGGGCTGAGGCCTGCGCGTGCGGCGAGTGCATCGAGCGTCGGCACGTGCTCGGCCGTCTCGATGAAGCGGCAGAGGTCTTCGATCATTGCCGCCTGCTCTGCTGCAGGCGACAGGCGATCGGGACGGCACCGCTTGCAGGGACGGAACCCCGCGCGCTCGGCGTCGGCCGCGCTCGCATGGAACGTCACGTTCGCGGGCTTCGGCGTGCGCGCCCCGCACGACGGTCGGCAATACACGCCGGTCGAACGCACCGAGTAGAAGAAGCTGCCGTCGCTGCCGTGGTCGCGCGCGAGGACGGCCGCCCAGCGCGGATCGCCTTCGATGCTCGTCGCGGTCGTCCTGCCCGGAATGGTCTTGATCATGGAAGCCTCGTGAACGCTATTATCGACGGGTTCATTCTGGGGGTCCGCGACCGCGCCCGCACTCCGCGGCTTGCGGTCGAATCGGCACCCATACCCGAACGAAAAAAGGCCACCGCGAGGGTGGCCTTGTCGTCGTCCAGGAGCGAGTCTATCCGTTGTTCTCGTTGCGGCGCTCGCCGGCGCGCGCGTTGTCGTTGCCGCCGCGGTGCGCCGCCTGCGGCTGTCCCCCGCCCTCTGGCGGACGCGATTGCGGCGCGCGTGCCTGTGCTTGCGGCGGACGGGATTGCGGTGCGCGTGCCTGCGCTTGCGGCGGACGCGATTCCGGTGTGCGTGCCTGCTGCGCTTGCGGCGGACGCGATTCGGCCGCGCGGGCCTGTGCCTGTGGCGGACGGGACTGCGGTGCGCGTGCCTGTGCTTGCGGCGGTGGCGCCGCGGGCGCGCGCGCGGTGGCAGCCGCACGCTGCTCGGGTCGCGGTGCGGCGGCGCGCTGCTCCGGTCGTGGCGCTTGCGCGCGCTGCTCGGTCATCGGTGCGCGGTGCTGTTGCGCAACCGCCGGCGGCGTCGTCGCGGGCGCCGCTGGTGGCACGGCCTGGTGCGCGACGCTTGGCGGCGTGGGGGCGCGCTGGGCGGGTTCGTTACGTGAGCGCTCGTTCGCGGCGTTCATGCGCGCGTTCGAACGTGACGTTCGCTCGTTTTGCGCCGTCGCGCCGCTTCGGACCTGCTGCTGCGCGAAACGGTCGCGCGGCTGATAGTGATAATTGCGGCTTTCGAGCGTCCGTTGCTGCTCGACGCTGCGCGGATAGCGATTGCCGCCGTACTGCCGCTGGTACGTCGGCAGCGGCGCGGGCGCCGGTGCGGACGCGCGGTTCCAGCGGTCCCATCCGCGATGGCGCTGTTCCCAGCGCGCGCCCCAATGCTCGCCCCAATGCGGCGGCGCGTTCGTCGACCACGTCCGGAAGTAGACCGGCGGCGCCCGGTAATACCGGACGGGCACGCGCAGGATGTACAGAGGAACGGTGTCGTCGGAGACCAACTGCCAGGGGCCGTTGTACCAGGAACTCGCGTACCAGTTGCCGTTCACGAAGACCCAGTACAGGCCATCGTAGAAGAAGTAGTTCGCGTCGAGATTCGGCGCGTAGTAGACGGGATAGCCGGGGACGCGAACGAGATCCGGATAAACCGGCAGGTTCACCCCGATGCTGATGCCGGGACTGTCGAACCCGAAGCTCACCTGCGCGAGCGCAGGAGGGGTCGAGCAACAACACAGAAGGGCCAGTGCGGCGATCGCTTTGCGCATGCTTGCTCCTCGAGTCGAAGTTTCGTGCACGCGAGCGGCGTGCAATGCCTTCGATCGTAGGTGCTGCCGAGCACGCGCGCTATCGGAGGTTCGCGCCGCCTCGGGTAGGACCCTGCCTACCTCGGGAAGCGCTTTCGGCTTATGGCAACGACAAGACGCGTATGTCCTACAACAATTGCCGGCGACCGCCGATCACGTTTGCTGTCACAGAGGCGCAAGCTCGTCACATCGAGTTCGCGAGGCCCACCATGGCACATACGCTCGCCCAACCTTTCGCGGGAACGCGTGCGCCGCGCCGGGAGCGCTTGGCAGACGACCATCCGCTCGATGCGGCACGCGGCATCCTGTTCGGCCTGATGCTGTCGCTGTTGGGATTCTGGCTGCCGCTCGCACTCGTGCTGACTCAGTAGGACGGAACGCCCGCTTCCTCAATAGGACGGAACGCCCGCTTCAATACGTTTCGACGTGCAACCGGCCCTTCGCGAGGAGCGCCGGCTGCATCGCGTCCCAGTCGAGGCCGTGCGAGCGGCAAATGTCGCGAAACGCGTCGATCACGCCGCTCTCCATGCCCTTGACGCCGCAGACGTAGACGTAGCAATCGTCATCGGCGAGCAGGCGCGCAACCGCGCCGGCGCGCTCGCGGATGCGATCCTGCACGTGCACCTTGGGCTCGCCCGGTACGCGCGAGAATGCGAAGTTGATGTCGATGAAGTCCTTCGGAAGCTTCATCAACGGTCCGAAGTAAGGCAGCTCGTGCACGACACGTGCGCCGAAGAACAGCAGGTGCTCTCCCCCCTCGTTCGTTGCCCTGCGACGGCGCCGGCGTTCCGTCATCGCCCGCATCGGCGCCGAGCCGGTACCCGTGCAGATCATCATCAGCGACGATCCCGGATGGTCCGGCATCAGATACGTCGAGCCGTACGGACCGGCGACGCGGACCTCGTCGCCGATCGCGAGGTCGCACAGGTAATTGGATGCGACGCCGGCAACCGCTCGCCCCTCGTGATCGACCCGCACGCGCTTCACGGTCAGCGCGACGTTGTTGTAGCCGGGGCGCTCGCCATCGCGCGGACTCGCAACCGAATAGAGCCGGACGTAATGCGGCTTTCCGCTGTCGTCGCATCCGGGAGGCACGATACCGATCGACTGCCCCTCGAGCACGGGAAAGGCGATGCTCCCGAAATCGAGCACGATGTGGCGGATGTCGGCCGACGCATCGGCCGCCGTGAGCCGGTAGTTGCCGGTGACGCGCGCGATCGCCGGCTTCGCCGGCGCGTAGAGATTGACGCACGGTGTCGCCGCGGACCACGGCGCGACCGCCGCTCCCGCCTGCCCCGCTGTCGCCGCTTCCGTGAGGCGCCGCACCTCGTCCGGAATTTCGACACTGGTGCCGACCTCGACGTCGGTGGCCGCCGGCAGCGTGTCCCAGCTTAGCTGAGCCTCCAGCGTGTAGGGCGAATTCTTGCGGACCGTCTGCCAATGGTCGATCGCGCCGGTCGGGCACGGAGGAATGCAGGCGTGGCACGCGCCGCACTTCGCGAAATCGACGACGTAGTTGCGCGCATCGTGCGTCACGGCGCCGATCGGGCACGTCGACTCGCAGGTGTTGCAGCGAATGCAGACCTCCGGGTCGATCAGGTGCTGCAGGGCGTAATCGGCGCTCGGCGCTTCGCTCATGAACGTTTCGGCCAATGCGATCGAATCGCGCAACCGGTTCAGCCGAACCGTACGTATTCGAAATCGAGCGGCTGCCGGTTGATGCCCACGGCAGGTGGTGCGATCCAGTTCGCGAATTTGCCCGGCTCGACGACGCGACCCATCAGCGACGCGACGAACGCGCGATCGTCGACGGTCGGCAGCCAGTCGCGAACGTTCGCGTTCCATTCACTCTCCGAGATGACGCGGCCGTCGGGTGCGACGTGGACCTGCGCGAGCGTGCCGATCTTGCGGTGAAACGCCTTGTGCGGCACGCTCAGGCGGAATGGCAGGCCGGCCTTTTCGATGACGCGATTCCAGCGGCCGACGCCGGCGACCGAATCGCGAATGAAATCGTCGCGCAGCACCTCGTTCAGCGCGTTCAGCATCGGCACGTCGCGCTCGACCAGGCGGCCGTCGACGACGGCTTGCACCGGATAGCAGCGGTCCTTCAGCACGTGGTCGTCGTCGCGCTTCGTCTCGTCGAAGCGCCCCTTGAGGCCCGAGGTGTAGAACGTGGCGGCGTTCGACGACTGGTCGGCGCCGAAGAGGTCGATCGTCACGCTGTAGTGGAAGTTGAGATAGCGCTGCAGGGTGGGCAGGTCGATCGCACCCTGCGCGCGCACCCTTTGCGGATCGTCGCTGCGGAGCGCGTTCATCACCTCGCACGTCCGCTGGATGACGCGGGCGACGCCCGATTCGCCGACGAACATGTGGTGCGCTTCCTCGGTCAGCATGAATCTCGTCGTGCGCGCGAGCGGCTCGAATCCCGACTCGGCGAGCGCGGCGAGCTGGAACTTGCCGTCGCGGTCGGTGAAGTACGTGAACATGAAGAGCGACAGCCAATCGGGCGTCTTCTCGTTGAACGCGCCGAGAATGCGCGGATGGTCCGGGTCCCCGGAGCGGCGCGTCAGCAGCGCCTCCGCTTCCTCGCGTCCGTCGCGTCCGAAGTAGCGATGCAGCAGATACACCATCGCCCACAGGTGCCGCCCCTCCTCGACATTGACCTGGAACAGGTTGCGCAGGTCGTAGAGCGACGGACAGGTGAGGCCCAGGTGACGCTGCTGCTCGACCGACGCGGGTTCGGTGTCGCCCTGGGTGACGATGATGCGCCGCAGGTTCGCGCGATGCTCGCCCGGCACGTCCTGCCACACGGGCTCGCCCTTGTGCTCGCCGAAGTTGATCGTCGCGGCGCCTGCGACCGGCGCCAGGAAGATGCCCCAGCGGTAGTCGGGCATCTTCACGTAGCCGAACTGCGCCCAGCCCTGCGGCTCGACGCTCACGGCCGTGCGCAGATAGACGTCGTGGTCCACCGTCCCGCTGGGGCCCATCTCGCGCCACCAGTCGCGAAATGCGGGCTGCCAGCGCTCGAGCGCCCGCGCGAGCGTGCGGTCCTGGGACAGATTCACGTTGTTCGGAATTCGGTCCGCGTCGTTCGTCGTCTGCATGAGCTTCTCCGCAAGGAGGCTTAAACGCGATCCCAGTCGAAGCGCGCCTTGGTGCCCGTTCCGAAGACCTTCAGTGCGCCGGCTTCGCCGACGGCGTTCGGACGCACGAAGATCCAGTTCTGCCAGGCGGACAGCCGCCCGAAGATGCGCGACTGCATCGTCTCGCCCCCGCCGAAGCGCAGGTTCGCCTCCATGCCGGTGAGCGCGTCGGGCGACATGCTGGCCCGCTCCTCGAGCACCAGGCGAAGCTCGTCGTCCCAGTCGATATCGTCGAGGGCGACGGTCACGAGACCCAGGCGCTCGGCATCGTGCGCCGAAAGCTTCGCGTCCTGCACCGCGCGTACCGCGGCGAGAGGCTCGAGCTCGTCGTGGAATCGCGCAGCAAGGCGCGAGCGGCCGTCCACGCGCGGATACGCGCCGAAATTCATCGCCGACACGGCGATGTTCGGCGCATCGGGCTCGCCGGGAAGATCGAGCATGTAACTGCGGTCCGCGGCGAGCGCCAGCTCGAAGAGCGTCCCTGCGAAGCACGAGCCGCGATCGATGCACGCGATCATCGTCCGCGACGAAACCTCGAGCCGCGCGAACGTGCGGCGGAGCAGGCCGATCGTCTCGCGAACGAGCCAGTCGCCGGCGTGACGTGCCAGCGACGCGTCGACCGCGAGCAGCGCATCGACGTCGCCCTCGGTGGTGAAAAGCCAGGTGCCGACGTCGAGCGCATTCGTACGCAGCGAGAGGATCGCATCGTCGAGCTCGCGCGCCATCGCGAGCGGCCACCATTGCGCGCCCAGTGCGTGGATTCCGCGAACGTCGTCCGGTTGCGCGGTCGACGGAGCCGTGACGCGAAACGTCGCGCGGCGGGCGGCCCGGTCGATGCGTACGGCGACGTGCGTGTAGCGATATCCGCCCTCGTCGACCGTTCGCTCGAGAGGCGTGAGCACGATGCCCTTCGCATCCGCGGGCCGGTCGCTCTCGCGCGCCAGCTCGAGCGCGCGCCGCTCGACGTACGCGGCGAACTCGCTCGGCTTGACGACGGCGTCGACGAGCCGCCAATCCTTGGCGCGCTGGCCGCGAATGCCTTCGGTCGTCGTACAAACGATGTCGGCGAGATCGTGGCGTACCTTGCGCTTGTCGGTCAGGCGCGTAAGGCCGCCGGTCCCGGGCAGCACGCCGAGCAGCGGCACTTCGGGCAGGCTCACCGCCGACGATCGATCGTCGACGAGCACGATCTCGTCGCAGGCGAGCGCGATCTCGTAGCCGCCTCCGGCCGTGATGCCGTTGCAGGCGGCGATGAACCGGATGCCCGCATGCCGGCTCGCGTCCTCGATGCCGTTGCGCGTCTCGTTCGTGAACTTGCAGAAGTTGACCTTCCACGCATGCGACGAGCGGCCGAGCATGAAGATGTTCGCGCCGGAGCAGAACACCCGTTCCTTCGCGCTGGTGATGACCACGCAGCCGACCTCCGGGTGCTCGAAGCGGATGCGCTGCAGCGCGTCGTGCAGCTCGATGTCGACGCCCAGGTCGTACGAGTTGAGCTTCAGCGCATAGCCCGGCCGGATGCCGCCGTTCTCGTCGACGTCGAGTGCGATCGTCGCGACGGGACCGTCGTAACGGACGCGAACGTGCCGGTAGCGGTCGGGTTCCGTCTGGTAATCGATCGGCGCCAGCGGGGCGATCGGTGCATCGACGGTCATCGTGCAGTCTCCGTTTCGAGTGCGCGCGGCTCGAAGGCCGAGAGCACGCCGGCGCGGAGCTTGGCGAAGCTCTGGCGCACGGTTTCCCCCGACGTGTCGATCACGAGATCTGCCTTCCGATACATCGCCTCGCGGGAGGCGAGAATCCGCTTCAGATCGTCCATGGCCCGCGCATTGCCGGCCATCGGCCGCAGGTCGCCTTGCGCGAGCACGCGCGCCATGTGTTCCTCCGGCTGCGCCTTGATCCACACGGTGAGGCAGTTACCGAGCAGCAGGTCGAACGCCGCTTCCTCGTTGACGATGCCGCCGCCGGCGACGATCACGGACTGCGCCTGCTCGCGCACGACGCGCTCGAACACGCGCTGCTCGATGCGCCGATACGCGGCGTGCCCGTACAGCGCCATCACCTCGCCGGCGGGCAAGCCCGCTTCGCGTGCAACCTCGTGATTGAGCTCGATCAACGGAATGCGCAAGGCGTCGGCGAGCAACGCGCCGAGCGTCGACTTGCCCGCGCCGCGCATCCCGATCAACGCGATGCGTCGCTGGCGCGCCTCGGCGTGCACGCCGTCGACGCTGAGGAGCTGCGCGATCTCGACGCCGAGCGTGCGTGCCACGCGGCGAAGGAGCATGATCGAGACGTTGCCCTCGCCCGACTCGATCTGCGCGAGATAGCGCTCGGAGATTGCCGCCTCGTGCGCGAGGCGCTTGCGTGAAATCGCGCGCCGCTCGCGGATCCCGCGAATGCGGGCGCCCAGCTCGGCCACGAACCGGGCGTCGGCGTCCGCGGGCGCCGGGATGGACGTCGGCCGAATGCTGCCCTGGTGCGAACGTTTCGTCGTGGACATGCCGGCATTATACTGCCGAACGCTGGTAGAACATGCGGCGATATAATGCTTGTTTTTCGGTGCCTGCCCGGTCGCGGGTGCCCGCCTTGTCACTTTCGGGACGCGAGGCGGCAGCGCCTCGACCGACGCCACGCACCGCATACCCGTCACCCCTACTTGAAGATTGCGTGCGAAGTGGCTGATCCGCTGATCCGTTTGCCTCGCAAGCCGGCTATCGCGGCGGCCGGAGAAGGGGTAAGCTAATAGCCGGACGGACGGCACCCTTCTTGCTTTGAGCGCACACGCGTCAGGCGCTTCGCCCGACGTTCAGCAAAGGAATCCAATGTCGGCTTTGGCACGTCCCGCCCCAGCGGCCACCGGTGTCGTTTCCGAGCTCGCGTTCGCGCGGGCGCAGCGGAACACCGTGCTCATCGTCGACGACCTCTTCTCGAGCCGGCTTCTGCTTGCCGAGATCGTCCGCCAGATCGACGGCAAGCTCAATCTCGAATTGTTCGACACGCCGTCGCGCGCGCTCGAGTTCGCGCGCAACAACCGCGTCGACATCGTGCTCACGGACTACAAGCTGCCGGAGTTCGACGGCATCGAGCTCGTGAAGCAGCTCCGCGCGCTGCCGCACTGCGTCGATGTGCCGATCGTCGTGATCACCGTCGTCGACGATCGCAAGATCCGCTACGACGCGCTCGAAGCCGGCGCGACCGATTTCCTGATCAAGCCGCTCGACGACCACGAGACGCGCGCGCGCTGCGCGAACCTGCTCGAGCTGCGCCGGCACAAGATCGTGCTGTCGGACCAGGCGCGTGTGCTCCAGTACCAGGTGGACAAGTCGGTCGCGGAAATCCACGAGCGCGAGCTCGAGACGCTGTCGAAGCTCGCGAAGGCCGGCGAGTTCCGCGACAAGACGACCGGCAATCACCTGATGCGAATGGCGAAGTATTCGGCGCTGATCGGCCAGCATCTCGGTCTCGGCGCGGAAACGGTGCACGTTCTCGAGGTCGCCGCGCCGATGCACGACATCGGCAAGATCGGCATCCCCGACTCGGTGCTGCTGAAGGAAGGGCCGCTTGCACCCGACGAGCTCGAGGTGATGCGCGACCATCCGCGGATGGGTTACGACATCCTGAAAGGCAGCCCGTCGAAATATTTGTCGATGGGCGCGATCATCGCGCTCGGCCACCATGAGAAGTTCGACGGCTCCGGCTACCCGAACGGGTTGCACGGCGAGGACATCCCGCTCGTCGCGCGGATCGTCGCCGTCGCCGACGTGTTCGACGCGCTCGTCTCGGAGCGCCCGTACAAGAAGGCGTGGACGCTCGACAACGCGGTCGAGTTCGTGAAGTCGCAGCGCGGCAAGCACTTCGATCCGACGTGCATCGACGCGTTCCTGTCCGATCGCTCGGCGGTCGAGACGATCATGCGCGAGTTCGCGGATTAACGACCGCGCAACGTTTCGCTCGCTTCAACCGACCAACACGATGTGGACGTGGCGCGGTCCGTGCGCGCCGAGCACGATCGTCTGCTCGATGTCGCCGGTGCGCGAGGGTCCCGACACCAGGTTGACCGCCCGCGGCAGCGCGCCGCGCTCCTCGCGCAGCCGCGCGAACGCCTCCTCCATCCCGGCCACGATCTGATCCGCGCGCACGATCGCGACGTGCGTTTCCGGCAGAAGGAACGTCGTGGGCGGCGCATCGATGGCGCTCGCGAAGACGAGCGTGCCGGTCTCCGCGATCGCGCAGAAGCAGCCGGTGATGCCGACCGCGTCGTCGCCGCTCGTCACGCGCGCGTCGACCTGCAGTTCTGCGCGCGACCAGTCGAGCTCAGCAAGCGCCGGCCAGCAGACGGCGCGCCGATGAGCACCGGCGAGATAGCGCGCGACTTCGGCAGGCACGTCCTCGAGCGCCGAAACGTGCGCCGTCGTGCTCGACATGTCGGCGGCCCGCTGCAGGAAGCGCTGCACGAGGTCGGCAGGCAGCGCGGGTCGCGGTCCCTGGCGACGCGCCGCGAGCCAGGCGTGGGCCGCGGCACGCGCCTCGTCGTCGGGACCCTTGCGCCCGAGCGCCGCGCGCACGCGCGCGAGCACCGCTTCGCGCGAGTGCTGGTTGTCGCCGATCGACACGCTTCAGGCCGCGTGCTTGCGCACGAACGCGTCGAGACGGCCTATGCCCTCCTCGATCGCCGGCGTCGACGCGGCGTACGAGAAGCGGATGTGCTGGCCGTCGCCGGGCACGCGGCGTCCGAAGTGGATGTCCGCCAGCACGGCGATGCCGGCCTCGTGAAGAAGGCGCTTGCGAAACGCTTCCGAATCCGCGGCCTTGACGCGGCGGCACGCGTCGCTGACGTTCGGCCACGCGTAGAACGCGCCTCCGGGCACCTTGCAGGTGACGCCCGGCACGTCGTTCAGCAGCCTCACGATGAGGTCGCGCCGTGCGCGGAATTGCGCGTGCATGGCGTCGACCGCGTCCTGCGGGCCCTGGATCGCCTCGATCGCGGCCCACTGCGAAATCTGCGACGCGCACGATTCCGTATTCGTGATCCAGCGGGTGAGCGTCGGAGCGAGCGCGCGATTCGCAACGTAGCCCAGGCGCCAGCCGGTCATCGCCCACGTCTTCGACGCGCCGTCGCAGACGATCGTGCGGGCCTGCATGCCGGCGCGGCAAGCGAGGCTGTCGAACCTTCCGTCGTAGACGAGGCGCGAATAGATCTCGTCGGCAAACACCCAGACCTGCGGGTGACGCGCGAGAATCGCGGCGATCGCGTCGAGATCCTCGGCCGTCAGGATGCCGCCCGTCGGATTCTGCGGCGAATTGAGGATCAGAAGCCGCGTCTTGGGCGTGATCTTCGCCTCGAGCTCGGCGGGATCGAACGCGAAGTCACGCGCCTCGCGCAGGAAGATCGGCACCGGCACGGCGCCGTTTGCGACGATCTGCGACTCGTAGATCGGAAAGCCGGGCACCGGGTAGATCACCTCGTCGCCGACGCCATAGTCCGTCACCGACGCGATGGCGTATGCGATGAACGGCTTCGCGCCGGCGCCGACGACGACGTCGTCGGGCTGCACGTCGATACCGCGACGTTTGCCGATGTCCGTGGCCGCCGCGGCACGCAATTCGTCGATGCCGGCCGACGGTGTGTAGCCGTGCTTGCCGCCGCGGATCGCCGCGATCGCCGCATCCTGTACGTTGGGCGGCGTCGGGAAATCGGGCTGGCCGATGCAGAACGAGACGATGTCCTTGCCGCTTCTCGCGAGGGCGTTCACTTCGGCGAGCACGACGAAGGCGTTCTCGGTGCCGAGCGACTCGCCGCGACGGGACAGACGCGGAACCGCGTTGAGCGGCGGGTGGGGTGCGTTCATCGGACGATCTCCTTCCTCGATCTTTCACCTGCACCTTCGCTCGCGCGCGTCGCATCGCTCGACGAAACGGGATCGGAGCCGGGATCGCCGCCGCGCGCCCTGTACAGCTCGCGGAACGTGCGCGCGGCCGGCGCCGGCATGTCGCGCTCGTTCGTCCAGCCGCTGCCGAACGGCAGTCTGCGGATCATGCCGTTGCTTCCGGCGAGCGCGCGCAGCATGCGTACGCCAAGGCGCGTGACCGCGCCGTAGAGCGCCGGGCGCCGCGCGAGCCAGCCCCATGCCGCCAGCGCCAGCCGCTCGTGCCATGGCTGCAGATCGCGCTCGAATGCCTGTTCGCGCAGCTTTCGCAGCAGATCCGGCAGCGGAATCTTCACCGGGCACACGACGCCGCACTGATTGCACATCGTCGAGGCGAACGGCAGGTCGAGCGCCTTGTCGAGACCGACGTACATCGGGGTCAACACGCTGCCGATCGGCCCCGGATACACCCACCCGTACGCGTGGCCGCCGATCGTCTGGTACACCGGGCAGTGATTCATGCACGCGCCGCAGCGGATGCAGCGCAGCGCCTGTCGCACGTCGCTTGCCAGCACGTCGGTGCGCCCGCTGTCGACGACGATGAAGTACATGTGCTCGACGCCGTGGAATTCTCCCGGCGCCTTGGTGCCGGTCAGGATGTCGACGTAGTTCGATATCGACTGCCCGGTGGCCGATCGCGGCAGAAGGCGCATCAGCGTCGCAACGTCCTCGAGCGTCGGGACGACCTTCTCGATCCCGGAGATCGCCACGTGCACGTTCGGCAACGTCGTCGCGAGCGTGGCGTTGCCCTCGTTCGTCACCAGCACCAGGGAACCGGTTTCGGCGACGAAGAAGTTGCCGCCCGAGATGCCCATGTCGGCGGTCAGGTAGTGCTCGCGCAGCACGCCGCGCGCCTCGAGGCAGAGCTCGTCGATCGACTCCTTGCGCGGCGTGCCGTGGCGCTTCTCGAAGAGCGCGGACACCTCCTCGCGCGACTTGTGCAGCGCCGGCCCGATCAGGTGTGACGGCGGCTCGTAGTCGTTGATCTGCAGAATGTATTCACCGAGATCGGTCTCGACCACCGTCAGCCCCGCCGCCTCGATCGCATGATCGAGCGCCGACTCCTCCGACACCATCGACTTGGACTTGATGATCTTGCGCACGCCGTGGCGGCGTGCGATCTCGAGCACCAGTTCGTTGATCTCGGCGGGCGTTTGCGCGTAGAGCACGGTGGCGCCGCGCGCACGCGCATTCTCGTCGAAGATCGTGAGCCATACGTCGAGGTCGTCGAGGACGCGCTGGCGGATGTCGGCCGCTGCGTCGCGCGTGCCTTCGAAATCGTCGAGCTCGGTGATCGCGGTCCTGCGGGCAGGCACGAACTTGCCCTGGAACTTGACGAGGCTTGCCTGAAGGTTTCGATCGTGCAGCTTCTCGTGCGCACGCTCCTTGAAGTGCATCGAGGCAACCTGCATGTCAGATCCCGTCCGGCAACATGCCGGCCAGCACCTCGGCGACGTGCAGCACCTTCGTCGCTTCGCCGCGCCGGCGCAGCCGTCCCTCGATGTTCAGCATGCAGCCGAGATCCCCGAGCACGACGGCGTCGGCGCCGCTACCGGCGATGTGCTGGCACTTGTTGTCCGCGATGCGCGCCGAGATCTCGCCGAGCTTGACGGCGAAAGTGCCGCCGAAGCCGCAGCAAACCTCGGCGTCGCCCATCTCCGACAGCCGCACGCCCTCCATCTTCGCGAGCAGCGCGCGCGGCTGCGCCTTGACCCCCATCTCGCGCAGCCCGGCGCAGCAGTCGTGGTAGGTGATGATCCCCCGGAAGTCGCCGGGCACGCGGTCGAGCGACAGCACGTTGGCGAGGAAGTCGGTCAGCTCGTGCGTCTTCGCGGCGAGCGTTGCGCAACGTGCCGACCACGCCTCGTCGCCGGCCAATAGCTCGGCGTAATGCGTCCTGATCATGCCGCTGCACGAGCCCGACGGCGCGACGAGGTAGTCGCAAGCCTCGAACTCGGTGATGACCTTCTTCGCGAGCGCAATCGCGTCGGCGCGGTCGCCCGAGTTGTAGCACGGCTGACCGCAGCACGTCTGCGACGCCGGCACGTACACCTCGGCGCCACCCGCTTCGAGCAGCCTGATCGCCGCGAAGCCGATCGAGGGCCGCATCAAATCGACCAGGCAGGTGACGAAGAAGCCGACGCGCATGGGACCGCGGATGGTAGCACGCGCCCCGCCGCTTCCTCGGCGCGCGGGCGTGAGCGAAGCGTGATCCGGCGTTAGCGGAAGTTCGACTGGGTGAGCGCGATCGCGCAAAGGCCGATCAGCTGCTGCGGCAGCACGCCGAGCACGAGCAGCAGCAGGCCGTTGATCGACAGCACGACGCTCGTGTCGGTGCGCACGGCGATCGGCGCCGTCTCGCGCGGCTCGTCGAAGTACATGAGCTTCACCACGCGCAAGTAGTAGAAGGCGCCGATCAGCGAGGTGACGACGGCGATGACGGCGAGCCAGACGAAGCCTTCGTTGATCGCCGATTCGATCACCATGAACTTCGCGTAGAACCCGAGGGTCGGCGGCAGGCCCGCCAGCGAGAACATCACGAGCAGCATCATGAAGGCCCACCACGGCGAGCGCCGGTTGAGCCCCTTGAAGTCGTCGAGGCGATCGCTCTCGAAACCCTCGCGGGAAAGCAGCATGATCATCCCGAACGAGGCGAGGCTCGTCAGCGCGTACGCGATCGTGTAGAACATGGCCGCCGAGAATCCGTAGCGGTTCGCGGTGAGGAAGCCGAGCAGCATGTAGCCCATGTTCGCGATCGTCGAATAGGCGAGCATCCGTTTCAGGTTCGCCTGGGCGATCGCGATCAGGTTGCCGAGCACCATCGACAGCACGCAGAGCACGATCAGCATGCCCTGCCAGTCGAACGCGGCTCCCTGCAGCGCGCCGGAGAGAATGCGCAGCGTCATCGCGAACGCGGCGATCTTGGGCGCCGTGCCGATCAGCACGGTCATCGACGTCGGCGCGCCGTCGTACACGTCCGGCACCCACATGTGGTACGGCACGACCGCCAGCTTGAACGCGAGGCCCGACACGACGAACACGAGGCCGAACGTCAGCAGCAGCGAGCTTTCGCGGCGGCCGTAGATCGCCTTCGCCACGGTGTCGAGGTCGAGCGAACCGGTCGTTCCGTAGATCATCGACAGGCCGTAGAGCAGCATCCCGGACGCGAGCGCGCCGAGAACGAAGTACTTCATCGACGCCTCGGCGCCGCGCGGGTGATCGCGCTGCGCCGCGACGAGCGCGTAGAGCGACAGCGACATGAGCTCGAGGCCGAGGTAGAGCGTCAGGAAATTGTTGCCGGTGATCATCACCTGCATGCCGAGCAGCGCGAATAGCGTCAGGACGAACACGTCGCCGCGGAAGAGCCCCCGCACCGCCATGTAGGCGCGCGAATAGAACAGCATCGCGGACACGGCAACGAAACACGCGATGCGCAGGAAGTCCGCCAGCATGTCGTCGATGACCATGCCGTTGTAACCCTTGATCGCGTCGAGGCGCAGCGTCGTCAGCGTCACGCAGGTCGCGACGAGCAGCGCGAGCTGCGTGAGCCAATACGTGACGTAGCGGCGCTCGTCGGGCACGAACAGGTCGATCAGCAGGATCAGCGACGCCGCGGCCAGGACGACGATCTCGGGCAGCGCCGCCCAGTAATGGAGTTGAGCGAACATGGCCCGAGGCTAGAGTTTCGACCGCGCGGCGACCCGCAGCAGATCCGTGACCGAGACGTGCATGACGTCGACGATGGGTGCGGGCCAGATGCCGATCCAGAGGACCGCGGCCGCCAGGACCGCAAGCAGCCAGAATTCACGGCGGCCGATGTCGACCATCGCGGCGACGTTCGCGTTTGCGATCGCCCCGAAGATCACGCGCTTGTACATCCAAAGCGAGTATGCGGCACCGAGGATCAGCGTGATCGCGGCACCGAAACCGATCCAGAAATTCACCTTCACCGCTGCGAGTATCACGAGAAACTCGCCGACGAAGCCCGACGTTCCGGGCAATCCCGCGTTCGCCATCGCGAACAGCATCATGAACGCCGCGAACTTCGGCATCGTGTTGACGACGCCGCCGTAGTCGGCAATCAACCGCGAATGCAGCCGGTCGTACATGACGCCCACGCACAGGAACATCGCCGCGGATACGAACCCGTGCGACAGCATCTGCACCAGCCCGCCTTCGACGCCGAGCTGGCTGTAGAGGAAGAAGCCGAGCGTCACGAAGCCCATGTGCGATACCGACGAATACGCGATCAGCTTCTTCATGTCGGCCTGCACGATGGCCACGAAGCCGATGTAGATGATGGCGATCAGCGACAGGGTGATGATGAACCCGGACAGGAAGCGCGATGCGTCCGGGACGATCGGCAGGATGAAGCGCACGAAGCCGTAGCCGCCGATCTTGAGCATGATCGCCGCCAGCACGACCGAGCCGCCGGTCGGCGCCTCGACGTGCGCATCCGGCAACCAGGTGTGCACCGGCCACATCGGAACCTTGACGGCGAAGCCCAGGAAAAACGCTGCGAAAATGAAGATCTGCGCGCTCATTTCCAGCGGCACCTTGTACCACTCGAGTATCTCGAAGCTCTCGGACACGCTGTAAAGGTAGATCAGCGCGACCAGCATCAGGATCGAGCCGAGCAGCGTGTAGAGGAAGAACTTGAGTGCCGCGTAGACGCGGTTGGGCCCGCCCCAGATGCCGATGATCAGGTACATCGGGATCAGCATCGCCTCGAAGAATATATAGAACAGCACGCCGTCGAGCGCCACGAACACGCCGTTCATGAGCCCCGACATGATCAGGAATGCGGCCATGTACTGCGCGACGCGCGTCGTGATCACTTCCCAGCCGGCCCAGACGACGAGCACGGTCATCAGGCTGTTGAGGAGGACGAACAGGACCGAGATGCCGTCGACGCCGACGTGATAATGGATGTCGAAGCGCGGCACCCAATCCGCGTATTCGGCGAACTGCATCGCCGACGTGGACGTGTCGAAATGAAGATAGAGCGGGATGGTGACGAGGAAGCCCGCGACCGCGCCGATCAGCGCGATCCAGCGCGCGAAGCCGGCATCGCGGTCGCGGCCGAAACCGAGCACGACGACGCCGGCGACGATCGGCACCCAGATCGCGAGCGAAAGGTAGGGCGTGCCGGTCATCGGCGTTCCCCCGCCCGGCCGGCGCCGCTTGCATGTTCCCCCCGCGCTTGCGGCTTCGCCGCTGCACCGCCCCCCGAGGGGGCGGAACTCGCGCGCCGGGGCGGCCCGGCGACGCTCATCGAACGCCCCACCAGTAAAGCAGTACGAATACGCCGACGATCATCACGAACGCATAGTGATAGACGTAGCCCGACTGGATGCGCCGGAATTCGCGCGAGACGAAGCCGACGAGCGCGGCCGAGCCGTTGACAACCCATCCGTCGATGATTGTCCGGTCGCCGTAGTTCGATGCGAAACGGCCGAGCCAGCGCGACCCGCCGGCGAAGAACCAGTCGTTGAAGCGGTCGAAGTAGTACTTGTTGTCGAGCAGCGTGTAGATCGGGCGGAAGCGCGCGACGATCTTCGCGGGCATCGCGGGATTCACCAGGTACAGGTAGACGGCGGCGACGATGCCCGCGACCGCGAGCCAGAACGTCGCGGACGCGAGGCCGTGCAGGATGAACGGCACGGCCCCGTGCCACTCGCCCTTCAACTCGCCGACGACCGCGTGCGGCTCGCGTACGACGATCGAGTTGCCGAACCAGTTGCCGAACAGCATCGGCTCCATGTACGCCCAGCCCGCATAGACCGATGGAATCGCCAGCAGGATCAGCGGCACCGTGATGACCCACGGCGATTCGCGGGGCGGCCCGCCCTCGTGGCCGTGCGGGTCCGGCTCCTGGTCCGCGGTCGCGGATTGTTCGTGCGCCTGCGAGGTCGCTGCGACGTCCGCGTGCTGTCCTGCGGCCGCATGACCGCCGAATCGCTCCTCGCCGTGGAACGCGAGGAACAGCATCCGGAACGAGTAGAAGGCCGTGACGAAAGCGCCGCCGAGCACGGCGATGTACGCGAATGCGTGGCCGCGAACGTGGGAAAGCGACACCGCCTCGATGATCGAGTCCTTCGAGAAGAAGCCGGCGAACGGCGGAATGCCGGCGAGCGCGAGCGATCCGATCACCGCGGTGACGTACGTGATCGGCATGTATTTGCGCAGCCCGCCCATCCGTCGCAGGTCCTGCTCGTGGTGCAGCGCGATGATCACCGAGCCCGCGGCGAGGAAGAGCAGCGCCTTGAAGAACGCGTGCGTCATCAGGTGGAAGATGGCCGCCGAATACGCCGATACGCCGAGCGCGACCGTCATGTAGCCGAGCTGCGACAGCGTCGAGTAGGCGATGACGCGCTTGATGTCGTTCTGCACGATTCCGAGGAACGCCATGAAGAGCGCGGTGATGGCGCCGATGATCGTGACGAACGACAGCGCCGCTTCCGACCACTCGAACAGCGGACTCATCCGCGCCACCATGAAGATGCCGGCCGTCACCATCGTCGCCGCGTGAATCAGCGCCGAGATCGGCGTCGGGCCTTCCATCGAATCGGGCAGCCACACGTGCAGCGGGACCTGCGCGCTCTTGCCCATCGCGCCGACGAAAAGGCAGATACAGATCGCGCTCATCAGGTTCCAACGCGCGCCGCCCCACGGGAGCACGGTCGCGGCCATCGTTCCAGCCTTCGCGAAGACGGGTGCGTAGTCGAGCGTGCCGAAGTACGCCAGCACGAGCCCGATACCCAGGATGAAGCCGAAATCTCCCACGCGATTGGCCATGAACGCCTTGAGACTCGCGTAGTTCGCCGTCGGGCGCTCGTACCAGAAACCGATCAGCAGGTACGAGACGAGACCGACCGCCTCCCAGCCGAAGAAGAGCTGCAGGAAATTGTTCGCCATCACGAGCATCAGCATCGCGAACGTGAACAGCGAGATGTACGAGAAGAAGCGCGTATAGCCCGGATCGTCGGCCATGTAGCCGATCGTGTAGACATGCACCATCAGCGACACGAACGTCACGACGAGAAGCATCGTCGCGGTCAGCGGGTCGATCAGGAAGCCGATCGCGATCTTGAAGTCGCCCGAAACGAGCCACGCGTAGATGTCGCCGTTGAACACGTGCCCCGCCTGGACGTCGCGAAGGATCACGATCGAGGCGACGAACGATGCGGCGACGCCGACGATGCACAGCGTCTGCGACACGACGCGTCCGAGCTTCGGTCCCCACAGGCCGACGACGATCGACGCGAGCAGGGGTGCGAACGGGACGAGCAGGTAGAGCGCCCGCATGCCCGCGGCCTCGCTCATCGCTGCGACTCCGCGCTGCGCGCGCTCATCCGCGCAGCCTCGCCTGCGCCTCGATGTCGATCGAGCCGGTGCTCCGGAACAGCAGCACGAGGATCGCGAGCCCGATCGCCGACTCGGCAGCGGCGACCGTGAGGATGAAGAACACGAACACCTGTCCCGCCATGTCGCCCAGGTAGCGGGAAAACGCGATGAAATTGAGGTTGACGGCAAGCAGCATCAGCTCGATCGCCATCAGCATGATGATGACGTTGCGGCGATTGAGGAAGATGCCCGCCATGCTGATCGCGAACAGGATCGCTCCCAGCACGAGGTAATGCGCAAGCGTCGGTGCGCCAAATGCCACGTCGTCACTCCCTTTTTCGGCCCCGGTCCGAGGCGGCGGCGTCTTTGCACGCCGTTCCGGCCCCCTTCCGGACGCCAGCCCACTCAGGCCGGCGGTTTCTCGGAAGGCAGATCGATCAGGCGGATGCGATCCTCGCGCCGCACTTTCACCTGCCAGCCCGGATCCTGATGCTTTCTTGTTTCCCGGCGCTCGCGATACGTGAGCGCGATCGCGGCGATGATCGCCACGAGCAGCACCACCGCCGCGATCTCGAACGGGTAGACGTAATCGACGTAGAGGAGGCGCCCCAGCGCGCGCGTGTTGCTGCCGGTCGGCGCCGGCGCCGCGGTCGCGGTGCTGCCGATCGCGCTGTCGACGATCACGAGCGCCATCTCGAAGAGGACGAGCACGCCGACGGCCGCCGCGATCGGCAGGTAGCTGCGGAAGTGCTGGCGCAGCATCTCGAAGTTGACGTCGAGCATCATGACGACGAAGAGGAACAGCACCATGACGGCCCCGACGTAGACGAAGACGAGCGCGATCGCCAGAAATTCGGCCTGGAGCAGCAGCCAGATGCCGGCCGCCGTGAAGAACGACAGCACCAGCCAGAGCGCCGCATGCACCGGGTTGCGCGTCGTGATCACGCGCAACGCCGCGAAGATCATGATCGCGGCGAAAGCGTAGAAGGTGAACGTCTGAAAGCTCATGAAATCATAAAGTGTCCCCGCGGCGGGGAAACCGCTCGCGCGGACTTTTCATCGATACTTTGCGTCCTCCGCCCGGTCCGCCGCGATCTGGGCCTCGTAGCGGTCGCCGACGGCGAGCAGCATTTCCTTCGTGTAGTAGAGGTCGCCGCGACGCTCGCCGTGATACTCGAGGATCCGCGTCTCGACGATCGAATCGACCGGGCAGCTCTCCTCGCAGAAGCCGCAGAAGATGCACTTCGTGAGGTCGATGTCGTAGCGCGTCGTCCGCCGCGTACCGTCGTCGCGCTGATCGGACTCGATCGTGATCGCGAGCGCCGGGCAGACTGCCTCGCACAGCTTGCACGCGATGCAGCGCTCCTCGCCGTTGGGATAGCGGCGCAGCGCGTGCAAGCCGCGAAAGCGTGGGCTCTGCGGCGTTTTCTCCTCCGGGAACTGCACGGTGATCTTGCGGGCGAATAGGTTGCGGCCGGTCAGCGCGAGCCCCTTGAAGAGCTCGAGCAGGAACCAGGTGTTGAGGAAATCCCGGATGCGGTTCAGCACGTTCATGCTAATGGAACAGCCCCGCGTACCGCGTCTGCATCATTGTGCCGATGAACACGATCCAGACCAGCGTGACCGGAATGAATACCTTCCAGCCGAGCCGCATGATCTGATCGTAACGGTAACGGGGAAACGTCGCGCGGATCCAGAGGAAGACCAGCAGGACGAACGATACCTTGATCGCGAGCCACGGGAAGCCGTCGCCGAACGGGTGCACGCCGAGCACTTCGACGTCGTTCAGGATCGGAAACGGCGAGAGCCACCCGCCCAGGAACATGATCGACGTGAGCGTCGCGATGAGAATCATGTTCATGTATTCGGCGAGAAAGAACAGCGCGAACGAGATGCCGGAGTATTCGACGTGGAAGCCGGCAACGATCTCGGACTCGCCCTCCGCGACGTCGAACGGGTGTCGGTTCGTCTCCGCGATGCCGGACACGAGATAGACGACGAAGAGCGGCAGAAGCGGCCAGATGTACCAGTACGCGGCTCCGCCCTCCTGCCCCGCGACGATGTCGCCGAGGTTCAGGCTGTTCGCGGCCATCAGCACGCCGACGAGCGCGAAGCCCATCGCGATCTCGTAAGAGACGATCTGCGCCGCCGACCGCAGGCACCCGAGGAACGCGTACTTCGAATTCGACGCCCAGCCGGCGAGGATCACGCCGTAGACGCCGATCGAGCTCATCGCGAGGATGTAGAGCAGACCCGCGTTGATGTCCGACAGCACGAGCGTCGGCGTGAACGGAATGACAGCCCAGGCGGCGAGCGCGGGCGCGAGCGAAAGCATCGGCGCAATGAAGAAGAGCGCCCGGCTCGCGCCCGTCGGGACGATGATCTCCTTGAAGAGCATCTTCAGCACGTCGGCAAAGGGCTGCAGAAGGCCGAGCGGCCCTACGCGATTGGGGCCGATCCGCACCTGCATCCAGCCGATCACCTTGCGCTCGGCGTACGTGAGGTAGGCGACGCCGAGGATCAGCGGAACCGCGATGACGACGATCTTGACGATCGTCCACACCGGGATCCACCACGGACCCATGGCACTTTGCACGGGGGCGAGAAGCTCGGTCACGCTCTTTCGACCTCGATCGGTCCCGACAGGCCATCGAGCCCGCACGTCGACGGATGCGCAGCGGCGATGCGCACGACGCCCGGCGGCACCCCCGGATCGACCTGCGTCGCGAGCACGGCCTCCCCTCGGCCCTGGCGAACCTTGATCTGCGCGCCCTCGTCGATGCCCAGGCGGTCGAGGAGCGTGCGGTTCACCCGCGCGCGCGGCGGTTTCGCATCGTCGGTCTGCTGCAGCGGCTCGGAGCGGCGCACGAGCGGATCGGCGAAGTAGATCGGCACGTCGGCGACGCGCTCGATCGAGCCGTTCACGCGCGCCGGTTGCCCGATCTCGACCCGCGATGCATAGGCGAGCCGGGCCGCGATGTCGCCCGCGTCGCGCAGCACCGATTCGCGAATCTCTTCGGAAGTGTCGAACGCGAAACCCTCGAGGCTCAGCATCGTGCCGAGCACCCGCAGCACCTTCCACGCCGGACGCGTGTCGCCGAGCGGCTGCGCAACGCCAAGGAACGGCTGCACGCGGCCCTCGCAGTTGACGAAGGTGCCGGACGTCTCGGTGAAGGGCGCGACCGGCAGCAGCACATCGGCGTAGCGCGTCGCCGTGCGAAACGGAGACAGCACGACGACGAGATCCGCCTTCTCGAGCGCGGCGCGCGCGCTGACCGGAGTCGCGCAGTCGAACTCGGGCTCGGCGTGCAGCACCAGATACGCGCGCCGCGGCTCGGCGCCGTCCGCGCCGAGCATCGCCTGTGCATTGCGTCCGCCGGCCTGCGGCAGCGCGCCCGCGAGATAGCCGCCGACGCTGTTCGCGGCCTCGCCGCACACGCCAGACGTCGCGCCGGTGATCGATGCGAGCATCTGCGCAAGCGCGACGATCTGCGATGCGTCGCGATGCTGGATCGCGTAGTTGCCGAGGAGGATGGCCCGCCGCCGGCCGCTTGCGAGGCTCGAGGCGATCCTTTCCGCGACCGCGGACGGCGAAACGTCGCGCAGCGCCTGCGGCACGTCCCGGCCGGCGCTTCTTGCCGCCGCGACGACGATCTCGGCTAGCATCGACGGCAGCTGCGCCGGCGGCACGATCGCGCGGTGCGCAACGGGCATCAGCCAGTTGTCGTCGACGGAATGCACGGACGACACTTGCGCGCCCTTCTTCGCCGCCTGCCGCAGTCGCAACGCCAGCATCGGATGGTCCTTGCGCAGGAAGCTCCCGACGACGAGTGCGCGGTCGAGCTTGTTTACGTCGGCGATCGGCATCCCGAGCCAGGGAATGCCCTCGCGATGCGCGTCACCGCGGAAATCAGTCTGCCGCAGGCGGAAGTCGATGTTGTCGCTGCCGAGGCCTCGCACGAGGCGAGCGGCGAGCGCCATCTCCTCCAGCGTCGAATGCGGCGAGACGAGCGCGCCGATCGCATCGGCGCCGTGCCTCGCAGCCGTGTCGGCGAGACCCTGTGCGACGAACTCGAGCGCGGTCTGCCAGTTGACCGTCTTCCACTCGCCGTTCTGCTTCAGCATCGGCTGCGTGAGCCGCTCCTCGCTGCCGAGCGCCTCGTAGGAGAAGCGATCCTTGTCGGACAGCCAGCACTCGTTGATCGCCTCGTTCTCGAGGGGCAGCACGCGCATGACGCGGTTGTTCTTGACCTGCACGATCAGGTTGCTGCCGTGCGCATCGTGCGGCGACACGCTCTTGCGCCGCGAGAGCTCCCACGGCCGCGCGGCGAACCGGAACGGCTTCGACGTGAGCGCGCCGACCGGGCAGATGTCGATCATGTTGCCCGAAAGCTCCGAATCGACGGTGCGGCCCACGAACGTCTGGATCTCGGCATGTTCGCTGCGCCCCGACATCCCGAGCTCCATCATGCCGGCGATCTCGATGCCGAAGCGCACGCAGCGCGTGCAGTGGATGCAGCGCGTCATCTCCTCCGCCGAGATCAGGGGCCCCATGTACTTGTGGAACACGACGCGCTTCTTCTCGCGATAGCGCGACGCCGACGCCCCGTAACCGACGGCGAGGTCCTGCAGCTGGCATTCCCCGCCCTGATCGCAGATCGGGCAGTCGAGCGGATGGTTGATCAGCAGGAATTCCATCACGCCCTTCTGCGCCTTGATCGCCTGCTCGGAGTGCGTCCACGCCTTCATGCCCTCGGTGACGGGCGTCGCGCACGCCGGCTGCGGCTTCGGAGCCTTTTCGATCTGGACCAGGCACATCCGGCAGTTGGCCGCAATCGACAGCTTCTTGTGATAGCAGAAGAACGGGACGTAGATGCCGAGCTTGTTCGCGGCATCCATCACCGTGCTGCCGTGCGGGACCTGCACCGCGCGCCCGTCGACCTCGATGCTCAGGAGTTTGGGAGGTGACCCCCCCACGCTTGCGGCTGTCGCCGCAGCGCTGCCCCCCGCGGGGGCGGGCTTCGCGCCTTGGGCCGGCCCGGCGGCGCTCATCGGTTCAGACATACGACGGAACGAGGCACTGCTTGTGCGCGATGTGGTGCTCGAACTCGCTGCGGAAATGCTTGACGAAGCTCTTGACCGGCAGTGCCGCCGCATCGCCGAGCGCGCAGATCGTACGGCCCAGGATGTTGTCGGCCACGTCGGGCAGCAGATCGAGATCCTCGGGACGGCCGTTGCCGTTCTCGATGCGGTTCACCATCCGCCACAGCCAGCCGGTACCCTCGCGGCACGGCGTGCACTGGCCGCACGACTCCTCGTAGTAGAAATACGAGAGCCGCATCAGGCTTTTCACCATGCAGCGCGTGTCGTTCAGCACGATCACGGCGCCCGAACCCAGCATCGAGCCGGCCTTCGCAATCGAGTCGTAGTCCATCGTGAGGCCCATCATGACGTCGGCGGGCAGCACCGGCGCCGAGGAGCCGCCGGGTATCACCGCCTTCAGCGCACCGCCGCGCACGCCGCCCGCCATCTCGAGCAGCGTCGAAAACGGCGTGCCGAGCTTGATCTCGTAGTTGCCCGGGCGCTCGACGTCGCCCGACACCGAAAAGATCTTCGTACCGCCGTTGTTCGGGATGCCGAGGTCGAGGAACCATTGGCCGCCGTTGCGGATGATCCACGGCACCGCCGCGAACGTCTCGGTGTTGTTGATCGTCGTCGGCTTGCCGTAGAGCCCATAGCTCGCCGGGAACGGCGGCTTGAAGCGCGGCATTCCTTTCTTGCCCTCGAGCGACTCGAGCAGCGCCGTTTCCTCGCCGCAGATGTACGCACCGTAGCCATGGTGGTTGTAGAGGTGGAAGCTCACGCCGCTGCCGAGGATGTCGTCGCCGAGGAAGCCCGCCTCGTACGCTTCGGCGATCGCTTCCTCGCAGCGCTCGTAGACGTCCCAGATCTCGCCGTGGACGTAGTTGTAGCCGCGCGCGCAGCCCATCGCGTACGCGGCGATCACCATGCCCTCGAACAGCGAATGCGGGTTGTAGCGGAGGATGTCGCGGTCCTTGAACGTGCCGGGCTCGCCTTCGTCGGAGTTGCAGACCAGGTACTTGTCACCCGCGAACTGGCGCGGCATGAAGCTCCACTTGAGGCCCGTCGGGAAGCCGGCGCCGCCCCGACCGCGCAGCGCCGATTTCTTCACCTCGGCAACGACCTGCTCGGGCGGGACCTTCTCGGCGAGAATCTTCCGCAGCGCTTCGTAGCCGCCACGCTGCACGTAATCGGCAAGGCGCCAGTTGCGGCCGGTGAGACCGGCCATCAGCACGGCATCGGGACCGTAATCCAGGAATTCCGACGGCGCGTTCATCAGACGTCCCCCCGCGCTGCCGGCTTCGCCACTGCGCTGCCCGCGGACGGGGTGGAACTCGCGCCCCGGGGCGGCCCGTCGACGCGCGTCGTCGGCCTCGTCGCGCCGGCGCCTTCGCCGCGATCGGCCGCGGCCGAAAGCTCGTCGAGCAGCGCGTCGAGCTGCGGCGGATTCATGAAGCTCACCATCCGCTTGTTGTTGACGAGGATGACGGGCGCGTCACCGCACGCGCCGAAGCATTCGCCTTCCTTGAGCGTGAACTTGCCGTCGCCGGTCGTCTCGCCGAAGCCGATCCCGAGACGCTTCTTCAGATGCTCGGCCGCCGTCGCCGCGCCCGATAGCGCGCACGGCAGATTGGTGCAGAGCGTGAGCTTGAAGCGGCCCGTCGGCTTCAGCTCGAACATCGAGTAAAACGATGCCACTTCGTAGACGGCGATCGTCGGCAACCCGAGATGGCGGGCGACGTCGTCCATCGCCTCGGCCGAAAGCCAGCCGTGCTCGTCCTGCGCGATCGCCAGGGCGGCGATCACCGCCGAACGCTTCTGATCCGCCGGATACTTGGCAGCCTCGCGGTCGATGCGGCTCAGTGCGGAATCGCTCAGCAACCCGTTCTCCCTGCCGAAGAGGCGCGAGGGACAAGCGCACGGTCGCCTCGAAAACGGGCGATGAGATCGGCGATGCGGCTCGCCACGCTCATCGGTCGATGCTCCCGAACACGATGTCCTGCGTGCCGATGATCGCGACGACGTCGGCGATCATGTGCCCGCGCGCCATCTCGTCGAGCGCCGACAGGTGCACGTAGTCCGGCGGTCGCAGCTTGATCCGGTACGGCTTGTTCGCTCCGTCCGAGATCGCGTAGACGCCGAACTCGCCCTTCGGGTGCTCGATCGCCGCGTACACCTCGCCGGCGGGAACGTGCATGCCTTCGGAGAAGAGCTTGAAGTGGTGGATCAGCTCTTCCATGTTCTCCTTCATCTCCTCGCGCGTCGGCGGCGCGACCTTATGGTTGTCGGTGATGACCGGGCCGGGGTTCGCGCGCAGCCATTCGATGCATTGGCGGATGATCCGGTTCGACTGCCGCATCTCCTCCATCCGGACGAGGTAGCGGTCGTAGCAGTCGCCGTTGACGCCGACCGGAATGTCGAACGCCATCTTGTCGTACATCGCGTACGGCTGCTTGCGACGCAGATCCCAGGGCACGCCCGAACCGCGCAGCATCGGACCGGTGAAACCGAGCGCGATCGCGCGCTCGGCGGTCACGACGCCGATGCCGACCGTGCGCTGCTTCCAGATCCGGTTGTCGGTGAGCAGTGTCTCGTACTCGTCGACGTGCGCCGGAAAGCGTCGCGTGAAGTCGTCGATGAAGTCGAGGAGCGATCCCTGCCGGTTCTCGTTCAGGTCGTCGAGCTCGCGCGCGCTCCGCGTCTTCGTCGGCTGGTATTGCGGCATCCGGTCCGGCAGGTCGCGGAAAACCCCACCCGGCCGGTAGTACGCCGCGTGCATCCGCGCGCCGGACACCGTCTCGTACATGTCGAAGATGTCCTCGCGCTCGCGGAACGCGTAGAGGAACGGCGTCATCGCGCCGATGTCGAGCGCATGCGAGCCGAGCCACATCAGGTGGTTCAGGATGCGCGTCAGCTCGTCGAACATCGTGCGGATGTAGAGTGCCCGGATCGGCACGTCGATGCCGAGAAGGCGCTCGATCGCGAGGCAGTACGCGTGCTCGTTGCACATCATCGACACGTAGTCGAGCCGGTCCATGTACGGCAGCGATTGAATCCACGTCCGATGCTCGGCCAGCTTCTCGGTCGCCCGGTGCAGGAGGCCGATGTGCGGGTCGGCGCGCTCGATCACCTCGCCATCGAGCTCGAGGACGAGGCGCAGCACGCCGTGAGCCGCCGGATGCTGGGGCCCGAAGTTCATGGTGTAGTTACGTATTTCGGGCACGGAGCGTTCAGTACCGAGTCGAAGCGATAGTCGGACGAAGGAAACGACACCATGAACTTCGGCGACCGCTAACCTGCGAAAGCAGGTCAAGCGGAGCGGCAAGTATCCGTGCCGCGAAGCGGCGGTCGCACTTCATCGTGTAGTTGCGTATCTCGGGCACGGAGCTACTCGTTCTCCGCGTAGTTCTCTTCGCGAAGCACCCGCGGCGTGATTTCGCGCGGCTCGATCGTCACCGGCTGGTAGATCACGCGACCCTGCTCGGGGTCGTAGCGCATCTCGACGTGGCCGGAGATCGGAAAGTCCTTCCGGAACGGGTGGCCCACGAAGCCGTAGTCGGTGAGTAGCCGCCGCAGGTCCGGGTGGCCGGGAAACATGATGCCGAAGAGGTCGAACGTCTCGCGCTCGAACCAGTTCACCGCCGGCCAGATGTCGACGACGCTCGGCACGACGGGAAACGCGTCGTCCGCGGCGAACGTGCGCACGCGAATGCGCCAGTTGTGCGAAAGCGAGAGCAGGTGCGAAACGGCCGCGAACCGCGCGCCCTCCCACGTTCCGCCGCCGAAGCTCGAATAGTCGACGCCGCAAAGATCGATCAGCATCGCGAACGCCAGCTCGCGCCGGTCGCGCAGCGTGCGCATCACGTCCAGATAGCGGTCGACGTCGACGACGACCGTCACCTCGCCGCGATCGACGATCGTCCGCTTGATCGCGCCGTCCTCGAAGCAGCCGGCGAGCGCGGCCGTCAGCCTGTCGGTTTCGTTGCTCATCAGCGCGCGATCGTGTTCGTGCGCCAGATCTTGTTCTGGAGCTGCAGGATGCCGTAGAGCAGCGCCTCGGCGGTGGGCGGGCAGCCCGGCACGTAGATGTCCACCGGCACGATCCGGTCGCAGCCGCGCACGACCGAGTACGAGTAGTGGTAGTAGCCGCCGCCGTTCGCGCAGCTTCCCATCGAGATCACCCAGCGCGGCTCGGCCATCTGGTCATAGACCTTGCGCAGCGCGGGCGCCATCTTGTTGCAAAGGGTGCCGGCCACGATCATCACGTCCGACTGCCGCGGGCTCGGACGGAACACGACGCCGAACCGGTCGAGGTCGTAGCGCGACGCGCCGGCATGCATCATCTCGACGGCGCAGCAGGCGAGGCCGAACGTCATCGGCCACATCGAGCCGTTGCGCGCCCAGTTGATGACGCTGTCCAGCGTGGTCGTCACGAAGCCCTTCTCGAGTACGCCCTCAATTGCCATGGCAAGTCACTCCCACTCCAGCGCTCCCTTTCTCCACTCGTATATGAAGCCGACGACCAGGATCGCAAGAAAGACGAGCATGGCGACGAAGCCGAAATGGCCGATGTCCTGCAGCACGACCGCCCATGGGAAGAGGAACGCGATCTCGAGATCGAACAGGATGAACAGGATCGCGACCAGGTAGTAGCGGACGTCGAACTTCATCCGCGCGTCCTCGAACGCCTCGAAGCCGCACTCGTACGGTGACAGCTTCTCGGGATCCGGATGCGAAGGCGATACGAAGCGCCCGAGACCGAGCAACAGGCCGCCGAGCGCGAGGCCAAACAGGATGAACAGGAGGATGGGGAAATATTGATCGAGCATTGCCGCGTATCGGATATCGGGCGTCGGGATCAGGAAGGCGCGAGGCGATCGATCATCCCCGCTGATCCCCGCGACCCGATGCCTGCAAATGGTGCCGACGGGGAGACTCGAACTCCCACGGCTTTCGCCACTGCCCCCTCAAGACAGCGTGTCTACCAATTTCACCACGTCGGCTTCGCCGGGCATCAGGTTTCGGGGGCCAGGGAGCGGAACGTCTCGCTTCCCCGCCTCTGCTGACTCATGCCCGAATGTCACTTGGGTACTTCGGAGGAACCGCCGCCGCTCGGCGCCGGTGCGTTGACGGGTGCGGGTGCGGGCGTCGTCGACGGCGCGGGCACTTCCGCCGGCTTCGCTCCCGGCACCTCCGACGGCTTCGCCGGCAGCGCGCGTTCCATCACGCCCTTCTCCATCACGCCCTGGGGCACGCCCTGCTGGGATCCGAAGTACGTGAGCGCGACGCTCGTCGCGAAGAACACGGTCGCGAGAATCGCCGTCGAGCGCGACAGGAAATTCGCCGAGCCGGCAGCGCCGAAGAGACTGCCCGACGATCCGCTGCCGAACGCCGCGCCCATGTCCGCGCCCTTGCCATGCTGAAGGAGCACGAACCCGCACACCGAAAGCGCCGCCAGCACGTGGAGCACGAGTACCAGCGATTGAATCAGGTTCATTCCAGCCTTTCTCCGCGGACAGGGCGCCCCTTAGGCATGCCCTATCGTCAAAAATTCATCGGCATCGAGCGACGCGCCGCCGACGAGGCCGCCGTCGATGTCGGGCATCGCGAAAAGCGCCGCCGCGTTTCCGGCCCTGACGCTCCCGCCGTACAGGATCGCGACCTCGCCGGCGCTCGCACGCTCGAGCCGTGCACGGATGCTCGCGTGCACCGCCTGCGCCTGCTCGGGCGTCGCCGTCCTGCCGGTGCCGATTGCCCAGACCGGCTCGTACGCGACGACGATCCGCCGCGCATCGTCGCCGAGTGCGTCGGTGAGCGCGTCGATCTCACGCACCACCACCGCCTCGGTGTCGCCGCGCTCTCGCTCGGCGAGGGTCTCGCCGACGCAGGCGATCGGCGTCAACCCCGCGGCCAGCGCCGCACGCGCCTTTGCGGCCACCAGCGCATCGGTCTCTCCGTGCAACTGGCGGCGCTCGGAATGACCGACGATCGCGAAGCGGGCACCGAATTCGGCCACCATCGCGGCAGACACGTCGCCGGTGTACGCGCCCTGGCGGTGCTCGCTCACGTCCTGGGCACCCCACGCCACTGAAGATGCCTGTAGTTCCGTTTGCGCCTGCGCGAGATACGGCGCCGGCACGCAGACCGCCAGCACGCGCCCGCTCGTCACGCGCCACCCGGGCGCGAGGCGACGCAGAATCCGCGCGTTCGCCGCGAGATCGCCGTTCATTTTCCAATTCCCGACGACCAGCCTGTCCCGCATCGAGCGCGCCCCGCGAGTTCCTCTTGGAAGCCGCGAAACATCGCCACCCGCGTCAAAACGCGTCGTTCGCGCACCAAACGTTCGATTTTAACGTCTTTTCAACGGTCCGGTCAACGCGAGCGCCGGCCGCGGCCGCTCAGGCGGCGAGCGCACGCAGGCGGCGCAACGCGAGCGGCAGCAACATCGGTCGGTCGAGCCGCGCGTCACACGGCGCTCGGCCACGTCTCCGGCGGCTCGCCCTCGTCCCAGCCGGCGTCGGCGTCGAGCGGCGTCAGCGCGACCGTGTTGTCGAGGTGCACGATCGCGTCGAACTGCTCGGGCAGCCGTGCCTCGAAATAGTGGCTCCAGCGTTCGGTTTCCGGCCGGTAGATGACCCCGATCGCGCGTTGCAGCAGCGCGCCGCGCAACGCGGTCGCGACCTCGCGCTCGCCGAGATCGAGCCAGAAACGATCCTCGGCGCCCTCGTGAAACGCGCGCTCGTAGCTTCCGGCGAGGGCCGGCCGCACCCGCTTGCGCTCGGCAGGCGCGTCCCAGTCGGACGCCGCCGTCACGGTGCCGTCGAACGTCGAGAAGCCGATCGAGTAGACGTCAGCGCCGTAGCGCTCCCGGCAAAGCTGGCCGACGTTGACCTCGCCGCGGCGGCTCATCTCCGTCGCACGCGCGTCGCCGAGATGCGAGTTGTGCGCCCACACGATGATCCCATCCGCCGCGCCGGGGATGCGCTCGCGCAGCGCCGCGAGCGTGTCCACCATGTGCCGGTCGCGCAGATTCCACGTCGACTCACGTCCGCGGTACATCGCGCGATAGTAGCGTTCGGCGTTCACGACGAGCCGCGCGTTCTGCTCGGCGGAGAACACGTCCAGCGGATCGCCTGCCCCGGACGCCGCCGGCAGCATCGCGTGCCGCCGCAGGTCGACGAGCTGCGCCACCGCCTCGTCCTCGCACGGATCGAACCCCTGCATCACGCCGATCGCATAACCCTGCGGATCGTCGCCGAAATATTCGAAGCAGGCGTACCGGCTGCGCGCACGCTTGGCGGCGTCCGGATCGACGCGATCCAGGTACGCGAGCACCGATTCGATCGAGGCGCGCAGGCTGTAGAGGTCGAGCCCGAACACGCCGATGCGCTCGCCGGCCGCACGCGCCGCGTTGAATCCCGCCAACCAGTCGACGAAGTCGCGCATCGTCTCGTTGCGCCACATCCATGCGGGAAAGCGGCGGAAGTCGGAGAGTGCCGTCGTCGCATCGGCGTCGTCGGAACGCCCGGTCACGTAGCGATGCACGCGGAACGTGTCGGGCCAGTCCGCCTCGAGCGTCACCGCGCGGAATCCGTGGTCGGTGACGAGGCGGCGCGTCAGCTCGGCGCGCACGGCGTAGAAGTCGCGGGTGCCGTGCGAGGCCTCGCCGATCAGCACGATCGCGGCGCGAGCGGCACGCGCGGCGAGCCGGTCGAGCGCACCCGCCGCATCGACGGGCTGCGCGTGCCGTTCCCATGGATGCGCCATCGCGGAAGCTTCGCCGGAAATGCCGGTTGGACCGCGACGGTGCGCGTTGGTGCGTGCGCGCGCGAGCACGTGCGGCACGGACGTTTCAGCTCTGGCCGCAGTCGGGCATGTGCGCGGCGATCAGCGCGCTGCGCCGCTCGTACGCGGCGTCGTCGAGCTTCTCGTCCTCCTCGGCGAGCGCCCGCGCGTCGCGCGTCGCGAGCGGCGCGCCGGCCTCCGACCAGGCGGTGGTCGCAACGACGTGCCCCTTTGCGTACTCGGTTTGCGTGCGCCGGTGCCCATCGGGATACCACGTGCGCGTAATGCCGTCGCGCAAGCCGCGCCGCCATTCCGACTCGGCGTGCGGCGGCGGCTCGCGATCGGCAGGGCCGTCGTACCAGGTCGCGACGGTTCCGTTGCGAAGGCCGTTGTCGTAAGGGACGTGCGCCTCGCGTGTGCCGTTGTCCCGCCAGAAGATGAAGGAGCCCGTGCGCGTGCCTTCGTTGAACGCACCCGCAATGCGCAGCTGCCCGCCTGCGCTTCGCAGCTGGTAGGGCCCTTGCGCGCGCCCATCGCGGCAGCCGCCGGTTGCGGCGAGATCTCCGGCTGCCGCGAGAGCGCCCGACACGAGCGCGGCGGCGGCGCCCGCCACGACGACGCCGACTAAGCGCGCCGCGCCGCCCACCACGCGGCGAGTTCGCCGACGATTCCCCGTCGGAACGCGAGCACGCAGACGACGAAGATCACCCCTGTGATGATCGTGACCCACTCGCCGAAACCCGCCAGGTAGTTCTCGAGCGTGGCGATCACGAAGGCGCCGACGACCGGCCCGAAGATCGTCCCCATGCCGCCCAGCAGCGTCATCAGAACGACCTCGCCGGACATGGTCCAGTAGACGTCCGTCAGCGACGCCAGCTGGAACACGATCGCCTTCAGCGCGCCGGCAAGACCCGCGAGCGTCGCCGACAGCACGAACGCCAGCAGCTTGTAGCGATCGGCGTCGTAGCCGAGCGAGATCGCGCGCGGCTCGTTCTCGCGTATCGACTTCAGCACCTGCCCGAACGGCGAATGGATGATCCGGTGGATGAGTGCGAACGCGGCGACGAAAACGACCAGCACCGTGTAGTACATCGCGAGTGGATCGTTGAGGTCGAGCAGCCCGAAAAGGTGCCCGCGCGGAACGCTCTGGATGCCGTCCTCCCCGTGCGTGAAGGGCGCTTGCACGTAGAAGAAGTACATCATCTGGGCGATCGCAAGCGTGATCATCGCGAAATAGATGCCCTGCCGGCGTATCGCGAGCGCGCCGACGACCGCCCCGAGCGTGGCGGAGGCTGCCGTCCCGCCGATGATCGCGACCTCGGGCGTCACGCCCCACACCTTCGCGGCATGCGCGGCGACATAGCCGGCGGTGCCGAGGAACATCGCGTGCCCGAACGACAGCAAGCCGCCGAAGCCGAGAAGCAGGTTGAACGCGCAGGCGAAGAGCGCGAAGCACAGCGCCTTCTCGATGAATACCGGGTATATCCCCGCGAATGGTGCGACGCCGAGCGCGACGATCATGACGATCGTCGGCGCCACGAATTGATTGCGCGAAGCGGTCCGAATCGCAGCTCGTTCGGCGATCGCCGCCATCACCGCTCCTTGCCGAAAAGGCCGGCCGGCCGCACGAGCAGCACGATCACCATGATCACGAAGATCACCGTGCTCGACGCCTCGGGCCAGAAGTATTTCGTGAGTCCCTCGATGATCCCGAGGCCGAACCCGGTCAGGATCGCACCCATGATCGAGCCCATGCCGCCGATCACGACCACGGCGAACACGACG
>DATIEN010000056.1:0-3929 GCA_035455705.1 Casimicrobiaceae bacterium
AGCCCAGCGCATGAAGACCTACGAGGAGTTCCACCGCCGCTCCATCGAGGACCGCGACGCGTTCTGGCGCGACGAGGCCCGGCTCGTCGACTGGCAAACGCCGTTCGACCAGGTGCTCGACTACTCGCGGCCGCCGTTTGCGAAATGGTTCGTCGGCGGCCGCACGAACCTCTGCCACAACGCAGTCGACCGCCACGTTCCCGCGCGCGGCGAGCAGCCGGCGCTCGTCTACATCTCGACGGAGACGAACCAGTCGAGGACGTACACGTACGCGCAGCTCTTCGACGAGGTCAACGCCGTGGCCGCGATGCTGAAGGCGCAGGGCGTCGGCCGCCGCGACCGGGTGCTGATCTACATGCCGATGATCGCCGAGGCGGTGTTCGCGATGCTTGCCTGTGCGCGCATCGGCGCGATCCATTCGGTCGTCTTCGGGGGCTTCGCGCCGGCGAGCCTCGCGACGCGCATCGACGACGCGCGCCCGGCCGCCCTCGTGACGGCCGACGCCGGCATGCGCGCCGGACGCGCGATCGCCTACAAGCCGCTCGTCGACGAGTCGTTGCGCATCGCGCGGCATCCGCCGCGCAAGGTCATCATCGTCGATCGCGGCATCGCCCGCGGCTTCGCGCGCAACGCCACGCGCGACGTCGATTACGCCGAGCTGCGTAGCGCCCACGACGGCGCACGCGTGCCGTGCGAATGGCTCGAGTCGTCCGAGCCGTCGTACATCCTGTTCACGTCAGGCACCACCGGCAAGCCGAAGGGCGTCCAGCGCGACACGGGCGGCTACGCGGTGGCGCTCGCGTCGTCGATGCGCCGCATCTTCTGCCTCGAGCCGGGCGAGACGATGTTCACGACGAGCGACATCGGCTGGGTCGTCGGCCATTCGTACATCGTCTACGGCCCGCTCATCAACGGGTCGCCTTCGATCATGTACGAAGGCCTGCCGATCCACCCCGATCCCGGCATCTGGTGGAAGATCGTCGAGGAGAATCGGGTCAAGACGATGTTCAGCTCGCCGACGGCGACGCGCGTTCTCAAGAAGCACGATCCCGCGTATATCCGAAGGCACGACCTCGCGTCGCTCCGCTACCTGTTTCTCGCCGGCGAGCCCCTCGACGAACCGACGGCGCGCTGGGCGAACGAAGCGCTCGGCGTCGCGATCGTCGACAACTACTGGCAGACCGAATCGGGCTGGCCGATCCTCGCCGCGCAACTCGGCGTCGAGGAAACGCCGCGCAAGTTCGGCTCGCCGTCGTTTCCGGTCTACGGCTTCGACGTGAAGCTCGTGGACGGCGCCACCGGCGCCGATTCGAAGACCGGCCAGAAAGGCGTGCTCGCGATCGCGCCGCCGCTGCCGCCCGGTTGCATGAGCACCGTCTGGGGCGACGACGAGCGCTTCGTGTCGACGTACTTCGCGACCATTCCCGGCCGAGAGCTGTACTCCACGTTCGACTGGGCGACGCGCGACGACGACGGCTACTACTTCGTGCTCGGGCGCACCGACGACGTGATCAACGTGGCCGGCCACCGGATCGGAACGCGCGAGATCGAGGAGGCCGTGCAGGCGCACAGCGGCATCGCGGAGGTCGCGGTCGTCGGCGTTCACGACGAGGTGAAAGGGCAGGTCCCGATCGCATTCGCCGTCGTCAAGGATCCGGCGCGCGTCGCCGATGCGCCGTCGCGGGAGGCGATGGCGCGCGAGGTGCAGCAGACCGTCGACCGAGAGTTGGGCGCGATCGCGCGTCCGTCGCGCGTGCACTTCGTGACGATGCTGCCGAAAACGCGGTCCGGAAAGCTCCTTCGACGCTCGATCCAGGCGCTTGCGGAGGCGCGCGACCCCGGGGACTTGACGACGATCGAGGACCCGGCCGCGCTCGAGCAGGTCCGCGCCGCCCTTGCCGACGCCGGACCCTGGGCAGGGTGAGATAATGTCGGTTTGCCCGCGACCGACCGAATGCCCGACGTTCCCGTCGTCCCCGCGCACGCGCCTCTCACCGAAGTGCTGCGGGGACATGCCGTCGAGAGTCGCCATTTCGGGGCCGTGGCCGTCGTCGACCGGACCGGGCAGGTCCTCAAGGCCGCCGGCGATCCGTACACGCTGACGTTCACGCGCAGCGCGCTGAAGCCGCTGCAGGCGCTGCCGTTCACGGCGGGCGGGGGTCCCGAGCGCTTCGGCTTCAGCGAGGCGCAGGTCGCGCTGATGTGCGCGAGCCATTCGGGAGAGCCGCGGCACGTCGCGGCCGTCGCCGACATGCTGGCCCGTTGCGGCCGATCGGAAGCGGACCTGCAATGCGGCACGCACGCGCCCGGATTCTATGACGCCCGGGGCGAGATCCCGCCGCCGCCTCCCTATTCGCCGCTCGCGCACAACTGCTCGGGCAAGCACAGCGGCATGCTGGCTTGGTGCGTCCAGCACGGCGAACAGGTCGGGGACTATCTCGCGCTCGATCACCCGCTGCAGCGGGCGATACGCGGCGCGGTGTCCGCGTTCACCGGCGTCGCGTCCGAACGCCTCGTCGCCGGCATCGACGGCTGCTCGGCGCCCAACTACGCCGTACCGCTCGCCGCGCTCGCCACGGCCTTCGCCCGCCTGGCCGCAGCCGAGGTCGATCCCGACTACGGGATGGCGCCGCGCACGCTCGCGGACGCGATGATGGCGTATCCCGAGATGGTGTCCGGCGAGTTCCGCAGCGATCTCGCGTTGATGCAGGCGGGCCGCGGCGACTGGGTCACGAAGATCGGGGCCGAGGGCGTGCAGGCGATCGGCATCCGCAGCGAAGGCATCGGCATCGCGATCAAGGTCGCCGACGGCCAGAAGCGCGGCCTCTACCCGGCGATCGTCGAGGTCCTCAGCCAGCTGGGCGTCGCCGACGCCCATGCCCGGCGCCTGCTCGAACCGTGGCGGGTGCGAACCGTTCGCAACTATCGGGGCCTCGCCACCGGCGAGATCCGACCGGCTGTTGCGCTTTTGCCATACCGTCCTCACCTGTCGGCCCTGCCCGATGCGTGACCGGCTGAACTTGGCAGGCGCGCAACGGTCTGTTGCTCCAAGCGTGCGCCACGTGCCGCCGAGCACTTCCGCCCAGGGGCGTCTCGGACATTGCAGGCTGCCGCGCCCGCCGTTCGGCGGGCATAACAACGACGCGAATCAGGGACTGCCCGCGGATGGGTGATCGCGAAGTCGATCAGGAGCTCGTGCTGCGAGCGCAACGGGGTGACAAGCGTGCGTTCGAACTCCTGGTCGCCAAGTACCAGCGCAAGCTGGGGCGACTCCTGTCCCGGTTGGTGCGCGACCCGGCGGAGGTCGAGGACGTGACGCAGGAAGCCTTCATCAAGGCCTACCGCGCACTGCCGAGTTTCCGCGGGGACAGCGCGTTCTATACGTGGCTTTATCGAATCGCGATCAACACCGCCAAGAACTACCTGGTCGCGATGGGAAGGCGGGCGCCGACATCGACGGGGTTCGACCACGAGGATGCCGAGAGCTTCGAGGATGCGGAACAATTGCGCGACGCGGCGACTCCCGAGGCGGAACTGCTCGGCAAGCAGATCGCCGCCACGGTGAATCGCGCGATGGAGCAGTTGCCCGACGACCTGCGAACGGCGATAACGCTGCGCGAGATCGAAGGATTGAGTTACGAGGAAATCGCAAGCGTGATGAATTGCCCGATCGGAACGGTCCGGTCGCGCATTTTTCGCGCACGGGAGTCGATCGCGGCCGAATTGCGGCCGCTGCTCGGCACCGATGAAAACCGGAGATGGTGATGAACGAGCAAATTTCGCGTCTGACGGATGGCGAAGTCGACGCGAGCGAATGGGACGTCGTCTGCGCGGCGCTCAAGGGCGACGCCGGGATGGCGACTTGGAACTGCTATCACGCGATCGGCGACGCGCTGCGCAGCGAAACGGCCGTGACGCGAAACATCGGC
>DATIEN010000057.1:0-16568 GCA_035455705.1 Casimicrobiaceae bacterium
CGTCGTGTTCGAAGGCGTGCTTGCCGGCGCGGCGCCGCCGGCGCTCGCGAAGCTGTCCGACTTCGCCACACGCCAGGCGCTCGTTGCGATCGACATGACCGGCGTCGAGCGGATCGACTTCATCTGCGCCGGCGCGCTCACGAACGTGGTCACGCGCGTCGAAAGCCAGGGCAAGTCCGTCCAGATCGCCGGCGCGACACCGATCGTGCGTGCGCTGCTCCTCCTGATCGGCATCTCGCCACGTCACTTCGTCAAGAAGACGGACTGACCGCGGCTCGCGTCATGGCCGAAGTCTTTCATGGCACGACCATTCTCTCCGTGCGCCGGAACGGCGCGGTCGCGCTCGGCGGCGACGGCCAGGTGACGCTCGGCCAGATCGTGATCAAGGCGAGCGCGCGCAAGGTGCGCCGGCTCTACCACGACAAGGTGCTCGCCGGCTTCGCCGGCGCGACGGCCGATGCGTTCACGTTGTTCGAGCGCTTCGAGGCGAAGCTCGAGAAGCATCAGGGACACCTCACGCGCTCCGCGGTGGAGCTTGCGAAGGACTGGCGCAGCGACCGCGTGCTGCGCAGGCTCGAGGCGATGCTCGCGATCGCCGACCGGTCGGTGTCGCTCGTCATCACGGGCGCCGGCGACGTGCTCGAGCCGGAACAGGGGATCGTCGCGATCGGGTCCGGGGGCCCCTATGCACAGGCGGCGGCGAAGGCCCTTCTCGACCACACGTCGCTTTCGGCTCGCGAGATCGTCGAGCGCTCCCTTTCGATCGCCGGAGAGATCTGTATCTACACCAACCAGCAGATCGTCATCGAAACGCTCGAGGCCGCGTGATGCCCGCCGACCGCAGGGACGTGCTCGTCGCAGGAGCGGGCCTCGTCGGCCTCGCGCTGGCCGCGGCGCTCGCGCGAAGCGGCCTCACCGTCGTGCTGCTCGACCGGGCGCAACCCGGGAACGCGCCGTCGGAGCCGGACACGTGGGACCCGCGCGTCTACGCGATCAGTCCCGGCAGCGCGGCGTTCCTGTCGGCCATCGGGGCGTGGCAGGCGCTGTCATGCGAGCGGATCGAGGCGATCGAGTCGATGCGCATCGTCGGTGACGCCGGGGCGACGCTGCAGTTCTCGGCCTACGAGATGGGCGAGCGCGCGCTCGCATGGATCGTCGAGGAGCGCGCGCTGCGCGCGGCCCTGCTGCCGGCCATTCACATGCCGGGCATCGACGTCGTGTCCGGCGTCGAGTTCGCTTCGCTCACGTGGTCCGCCGACGAGGCCGGTCTCACGCTTGCCGATGGCCGGCGGTTCGCCGCGCATCTCGTCGTGGGTGCCGACGGCGTGCACTCGTGGGTGCGCCATGCGGCGGGCATTCTCGCCGAGCCCAGGTCTTACGGCCAGCACGGTGTCGTCGCCAACTTCGAATGCGAGATCGCCCATCACGGCTGTGCCCGACAATGGTTCCGCGACGATGGAAGCGTCCTCGCGTGGCTGCCGCTGCCGGGCCCGCGTATCTCGATCGTCTGGTCGGCGCCCGACGCGCTCGCGCAGGACCTGCTCGCGCTGGCGCCCGACGCGCTCGCCGCACGCGTGGCCGAAGCGGGCGCACATGCGCTCGGCGCGTTGCGCCTGATCACGCCGGCCGCCGCGTTTGCGTTGTCGTCGCTGCGTCTGCCCACGTCCATCGCCCATCGGATGGCGCTCGTCGGCGATGCCGCGCACGGCGTGCATCCCCTCGCGGGCCAGGGTGTTAATCTCGGCTTCGGCGATGCCCGGGCGCTGGCTTCGGTCCTGGCGGAGCGCGGACCGATCGCCGACGCCGGCGCCCCCATCCTGCTCGAGCGCTTTGCACGGCGGCGGGCGGAGCCGGTCCTCGCGATGCATGCGGTCACCGATGGCCTCGTGCGTCTGTTCGGCCCGCGGACCCCGTGGCTGCGGGCGCTGCGCAACGCGGGTCTTTCGGCTGTCGACCGGTTGCCGTTCCTGAAGCGCGCATTGGCGCAGCCCGCAATGCGGTAGCCGGATCCACGGTTTCTTCCTGGAGAATCGAATGCAACGAATCGAAAACCGATGGTCGCAACGGGTCCGCCGGGCGGCGTTCGCCATCGGCTTCGCGGCCTGCGCGCTCACGACGCAGGCGCTCGCGCAAAGCGCGGCCCCCGCGGCAACGCCGGTCGCGACACCGGCCGCGACACCGGTCGCAACGCCGGCCGCAGCGCCCTCGGCCGGCGCATCGACGGCTCCCGCCGTGGAGCAGTCGCCCGAGGCCGCCGCGATCCGCAAGACGCTCGAGCAGCGCTTTCCGGGCGCCAACATCAGCCACATCGCGAAGTCGAGCTACTTCGGGCTCTACGAGGTGATGCTCGACGACAACCTGATCTACACCGATCCGGCCGCCACTTACGTGTTCGTCGGCTCCGTGTACGACACGGCGACGAAGCAGAACCTGACCGAGGCACGGTCGCGCAAGCTCAACCGCGTCGCCATCGCGAAGCTGCCCTACGAGCTTGCGTTCAAGCGCGTCAAGGGCGACGGATCGCGCAAGCTCGTCATCTTCTCCGATGCCGACTGCCCGTTCTGCCATCGCCTCGAGAGCGAGATCAGGAACCTCGACAACGTCACGATCTACACGTTCCTGTTCCCGATCGACCAGCTGCATCCGAACGCGGCGCAGAAGTCGAAGCAGATCTGGTGCTCGGCGGACAAGGCGAAGGCGTGGGACGCGTTCTTCGCATCGGGCAAGCTTCCCGACAACAAGGGCGATTGCGGCGATCCCGTTGCGAAGACGCAGGCGCTCGGTCAATCGCTGCACATCAACGCGACGCCGACGCTGATCTTCGCGGACGGGACGATGATCCCCGGCGCACTGCCGCTCCCGCAGATCGAGAAGGAGATGGCGAGCGCGGAAGCGGAGGCGAAGAAGGTCGCGGCAACCGCGCCCAAGTAGCCGCAAGCGCGAAGCCGGGTGACACGATGGCGATCCTCGATTTCATCGGCAAGCAGTTCATCGACATCATCGAGTGGACGGACGACTCGCGCGACACGCTGTCGTATCGCTTCCCCGACGAGGACAAGGAGATCAAGAACGGCGCGCAGCTGATCGTCCGCGAATCGCAGGCGGCGCAGTTCGTGTATCTCGGCCAGTTCGGCGACCGCTTCGGCCCGGGCCGCTACACGCTCACGACCGACAACATCCCGATCCTGACCGACCTCAAGGGCTGGAAGTACGCGTTCGCGAGCCCGTTCAAGGCCGACGTCTACTTCGTCGTCACGCGTCTCTTCACCGGCAACAAGTGGGGCACCGCGAACCCGGTGATGATGCGCGACCAGGACTTCGGCATCGTGCGGCTCCGCGCGTACGGGACCTACGATTTCCGCGTCGCGGACGTGCAGAAGTTCCTGAAGGACGTGGCCGGCACCGACGATCACTTCCGAATCGAAGAATTCAACGACACGATGCGCTCGCGCATCGTCAGCGTCTTTTCCGACGCGCTCGCGCAGGCGAAGATCCCGGCGCTCGACGTCGCGGCGCGCTATCAGGAGCTCGGCGAGGCGCTGCTGCCGGTGATCAATCCGATCATCGGCGACAAGTACGGGCTCGCGATGACCTCGTTCGTCGTCGAGAACGTCTCCGTGCCGACCGAGGTCGAGCAGGCGATCGACAAGCGCTCGAGCATGGCAGCGGTCGGCAGCCTGAACGACTACGTCAAGTATCAGATGGGGCAGGGCATGGCGGCGGGCGGCACCGGAGGCGTCGCCGGCGTCGGCGCCGAGATGGCAGTCGGCATGGCGATGGCCCAGCAGATGGTGAACCAGCCGGGTGGCATCGCCGCGCAGGCGACGAAGGGCATCGGCACGCCGGACGCCGCACCGAGTGGCAACGGCACCGTGCCCGAGTTGCTGAATCCGGCGCAGGTCGCGCAGATGCTCGGCGTTGCCGAATCGGACGTGCTCGCGAGCCTCGAGTCGGGCGACATCAAGGGCAAGAAGATCGGCACGCAATGGCGCGTGCCGAAAGCGGCGGTCGACGCGTTCCTCGCTTCGTGAGCGAAGTCGTCGCACGCGAGAAGTTCGCGTGCCCTGCCTGCGGCGGCGAAGCCGTCTGGAATCCCGCAAAGAGCGCGCTCGTCTGTCCATTCTGCGGCACGGTCTCGCCTGCACACGTCGACGCGGGCGGCACCGTCGTCGAGCACGACCTGGTCGCTGCATTGCGCGCGATTCCCGACGCCGCACGCGGCCTCGACCGCGGCGCGCGCGAAGTCCGCTGCCAGAGCTGCAACGCGATTTCGGTGCTCGATCCGTCGCGGCAGGCGCAGAACTGCGTGTTCTGCGGCTCGGCGCAGCTCGTGCCCTACGCCGAGACGAAGCCCGCGTTCCGTCCCGAGGGCGTGCTGCCGTTCACCGTCGCGGAGACGCGCGCGCGCGACGGCATCCGCCAGTGGTACGGAAAGCTGTGGCTCGCGCCGTCGGCGCTCAAGAGAAGCGCGCTCACCGACACCGTCCGCGGCGTGTACCTGCCCTACTGGACCTTCGACGCGCAGGTCGAGGCCGACTGGAGCGCGGAGGCCGGGCACTACTATTACGAAAGCGAGACCGTGTACGTGAACGGCCAGCCGCGCGTGCGGCAGGTGCAGCGGGTACGATGGGAGCCCGCCGCCGGCCACGTGTCGCACTTCTTCGACGACGACCTCGTCTGCGCGTCGGTCGGCGTCGACCCCGCGCTCGTCCGCGGCGTCGAGCCGTTTCCGACGCGCGAGCTCAAACCGTACGACGCCGCGTACGTCGCGGGCTGGGTCGTCGAGCGCTATCAGATCGACCTGGTCGGCGCGGCGCAGCGCGCGCGCGTCGCGATGGATGCGAAGCTCAACGCGCTTTGCGCGGCGCAGATCCCCGGCGACACGTACCGGAACCTGGCGGTGCAGGCCGATTATTCGCAGCAGACGTTCAAGCACGTCCTCGTGCCCGTGTGGCTGCTCACCTACACCTACGGTGGCCGGCGCTTCCAGTGCGCGATGAACGGCGTTACCGGCGCGATACGGGGCCAGTATCCGAAGAGCCCGTGGAAGATCGCGCTGCTCGTGCTCGCGATCGTCGCGCTCGTCATCGTCGTCAGCATCCTCGGAGGCCGGCAATGACCGCATCCGCAACCCACGTGATCGTCACCGGCGTCTCGCAGGGTCTTGGCGAGGCGCTCGCATTCGACCTGCTCGCGCGGGGAATGCGCGTGCTCGGCATCGGCCGCTCGTCGTCGAAGCGCCTCGGTGGCGAAGGCTATCGGTTCCTGCGATGCGACCTGGCCGAGGCGTCGATGCTGCCGCGCGTGCTGAAGTCGACACTTGCAGCGCTTGCGTCGGAGCGTCCGTCGTACGTCTGCCTGGTCAACAATGCGGCGACGCTCGACCCCGTCGGCGTCCTCGGCACGGCGGAAGCCGACGACATCGTCGCGTCGCTGACAGTCAACCTGGCCGCGCCCGTTTTGCTCGCAAGCGAGTTCTGCCGCGCCTTCCACGACGACGCGACGCAGCGCAGGATCATCAATGTGTCCTCGGGCGCGGCGCAAAGCGTGATCGCCGGCGAGTCGCTCTATTGCATCGCGAAGGCGGGCCTCGAGATGCTGACGCGCATGCTCGCGGCCGAGCACGATTCGCCGCGTTTCCGGGCGATCAGCCTGCGTCCGGGCGTCATGGACACCCGGATGCAGACGTTCGCGCGCACGCAGTCCAGGAACCGGCTGCCGAGCGTCGATTTCTTCAAGGGCTTTCACGCGGGCGGCCAGCTCGTCGCGCCGGACGTCGTCGCGCGCAAGGTCGTCGACCACCTCGTGCTCGCGAGCGTCGAGCAGGGCCGCACGTACAACGCGCAGGAGCTTTGAGCCGGTGTTTCAGCGCGACGACGGCCCGCGCGCGCGTGCGCGCCGAACGATGAGTCGATAGGTGACGGCGAGGGCCTGCGCGCCCGCCTGCCACGTCGCGCAATAGCGCGCCGGAACGAGCGCCTCGAAGATGTCGCTGTCCGCGATCGAATGCGGTCGCACGATCGGCGACACGACGAAGCCGTCCTCGCGGTAGCGGAGGTCGAAATCGACCGGGCCACGGCTTTCGTAGCGGTAGTCGAGCTTGTCCCCGACCGCGAGATCGAAGCATTCGTCATGCAGGCCGTACGGCGCGATCCCCACGGCGTCCAGCGCGCGCGTGTCGCTGCCGAGCGGCGCGCTCGCACAGGCCGTGATGCAGGCGGCGATGCCCATCCGCGCGAGCGGTCCGTGCGCACGCATCACGCCGGGTCAGCCGTGACGACGGGCGACGTGACGGCGTACCGCGACGCGCCTTCTGCTCCAGTCCTCCGCCAGCAACGCGAAGCGGACGTGATCCCGCCAGCGTCCGGCCACCTTCACGTATCGGCGCGAGTAGCCTTCGCGCGCGAAGCCAAGGCGCTCGACGAGCGCGATCGAACGCGCGTTGGCCGGCTGGATGTTGGCTTCGACGCGATGCAGCTCGAGTCCGCCGAACGCGAAGTCGAGCGCGAGCGCGAAGCCCTCGGTCATGTAGCCGCTGCCCGTGAACGGCGCGAACGCATAGTAGCCGACATAGGCGCTCAGGAAGGCGCCGCGCACGATCTCGGAGAAGTTGATCACGCCGGCGAGCGCGCGGTCGTCGTTGCGCACGACGAGGAATCCCGCGTGCCGCGCCGCGGTGTCGATCCTGCGATACCGCTCCACGTAGATCGCGAACGAATCCGCCGTATCGGGCGCCTGCACCCATCGCCGGTGCAGCGACCGGCTCGCGATTGCCCGCGCGATGAACGCGGCTTCGTCGCTTCGCCGCGGCGGCCGCAGATGAACCCGATTGCCTTCGAGCGTCGCCGCGTTCTTGCGCGTTGGCATAATCGGCATTTTAGCGGGAGAGCGCCATTGAGCGCGTGGATCGAGGGCAAGGTCGCGGGGCGGCGAGTGTGGAGCGCCGCGCTCTATTCGCTGCTCGTCGATGCGCCACAACTCACGTTCACCGCCGGCCAGTTCGCGCGGATCGCGTTGCCGGCGCCGCCGGGATCGAAGGAGCCGATGATCGGCCGGCCGTACTCGTTCGTGAATGCGCCGACGCGGCAGCCGCACGAGTTCTACTTCATCATCCTGCCCGAGGGGCCGTTGTCGCCGCGGCTCGCGCAACTCGTGGAGGGTGAGCGCGTGTGGCTCGCACCGCGAGCGAACGGCTTCTTCACGATCGCGGAAACGGCGGCGGCCGATTCGCTGTGGTGCCTGTCGACCGGTACCGGCATCGGCCCGTTCCTGTCGATGCTTCGTACCGACGACCCGTGGTCCAAGTTCGGGCGCGTCATCCTCGTGCACTCGGTCCGTCACGCCGAGGAGCTCACGTATCGCGAGGCAATCGCCGGCATCGCGCGCGAGCGCTCGGGCACGTTCCACTACGTCCCCATGGTGAGCCGCGAAGCCCATCCCGACGCACTCGCCGGCCGCATTCCGCACGCGATCGAGGACGGCCGGCTCGAGGCGCGCGCCGGCGTGCCGCTCACCGCGGAGAACGCGCATGCGATGCTGTGCGGCAACCCGGCGATGGTCGACGACGTGCAGAAGGTGCTCGCGACGCGCGGCATGCGCCGGCACCGCCGCCGCGAGCCCGGTCACGTGACGCTCGAGACGTACTGGTAGCCGTGAGTCCTTTCGCGAGGAGGTGTTCGACATGACCGACGAAGCGCCGAAGGTGCAAAGCATCACGCCGGGCGAGGCCGTGATGACCGTGCAGCGCCTGCCCTACTTCGTGGGCATCTCGGGGCGCACCGTCAAGTCGACGGGCTTGTCGATGCACCTCGTCGTGATCCCGCCCGGCGCGCGTGCCGAGCCGCACAGCCACGTCGGCTACGAGACGGGGATCTACGTCCTCGAGGGCACCGTGCGCACGCGCTGGGGGGCGAACCTCGAGCACGACGTCGTCAGCCGAGCCGGCGAATTCCTGTTCGTCCCGCCCGGCGTTCCGCACGAGGCGATCAACCTGAGCGCGACGCAACCGGCGCGGGCCGTCGTCGCGCGGAACGACCCGGACGAGCAGGACAAGGTGCAGCCGTACGCGCGCGGCGAAGCCGGCGCTCAGTCCTGACCGCTCAGCGTCCGCGTCACCACTTCGCTCACGTCGGGCGACAGGTTCGGGGATCGCGCGATGCGCGCGAGGCACCGCTGCATCATCGAGCGGCGCGGTTCGGCGAATCGCTTCCACAGGTTGAACGCGCCGGCGATCGTCGAGGCGAGCTGCGGATTCGTCGCGTCGAGCAGCCGCACCTGCTCGGCCGCGAACGCGTAGCCCGATCCGTCACGCGCATTGAATCCGGCGAAGTTGTGGAGGGCGAAGGCGCCGACGAGCGCGCGCACGCGGTTCGGGTTGCGCGCATTGAAACGCGGGTGGGCGATCAGTCCCCGCACGGTGCCGAGCACGTCGTCGCGGAGGCTCTTCGCCTGCAGCGCGAACCACTTGTCGAGCACGAGCGGCTCGTCGCGCCATTGGGCCTCGAATGACGCGTACAGCTCGTCGCGCACGTCGGATCGTGCGTCGCGAAGCGCCGCGAGCGCGGCGATCGCGTCCGTCATGTTGTCGGCTCCCCGATACTGCCGCATGGCCAGTTCGTGGGCCTGCGCGTCGTCGAGTGCGCAGAGATAGCGCAGACAGCGGTTCGACAGGCTTCGCGCCGCGATCTGCGGGCGGGTCAGCGCATACGCCTCGCGCGGGCGATTGCGCTCGTAGACGCGCAAGAACGCGTCACGATTCGCCGCCGCAAGCGACTTCTCGACGAATGTCCATGCGTGCATGACGCCGTCGGGATCGAGCGTCGCCTCGAGCGAGGCGACGTACGCCGGATCGGGAAGCGCCAGCGCGAGCGCCGAAAGCGACGCGTCGCCGGCCTCGTCGTCGAGTATCCCGCCCGTGATCGCGTCGAGGACCCGAGGCAGCGCGAGCGCACGGCCGTCGCGATGCGCGGCCGCGAGCGCGAGGATCGCCTGGACGTACGCGCGCTGCGCCGCGTCCCAGCGATTCACCGGATCGCTGTCGTGCGTCGCGAGCAGCGCGAGGTCGTCGTCACGGTAATCGAATGCGACGCGAACCGGCGCCGAGAAGTCGCGAAACAGCGAAGGCACCGGCTTCGCCGGCACGTCGACGAACTCGAATCGCTGCACGGCGTTCCTGATCTCCAGCACGCGCGTCGTCGCACCCGCCGTCGCCTCGCCGGCAAGGCGAAGCGGCACGTCGCTGCCGTCGGGACCCACGAGGCCGATCGCGAGCGGGATGTGCAGCGGCTTGCGGCGCGTCGCGTTCGCCGACGGCACGCTCTGCTCGACGTCGAGCGTGTACGTGCGCGCCGCCGCGTCGTAGTGGCTGCGCACGCTGACGAGCGGCGTGCCCGCCTGCGCGTACCACTGCCGGAATTGCGCGAGGTCGACCCCCGATCCGTCCTGCATCGCCTGTACGAAGTCGTCGCACGTGACGGCCTCGCCGTCGTGGCGCTCGAAGTAGAGGTCCATCGCGCGGCGAAATCGCTCCGGCCCGAGCAGCGTGTGCTGCATCCGGATCAGCTCCGCGCCCTTCTCGTAAACGGTGGCCGTGTAGAAGTTGTTGATCTCCTGGTACTCGTCGGGGCGCACCGGGTGCGCCATCGGTCCGGCGTCCTCGGCGAACTGCTCGCGGCGCAGGTACTCGACGGCGCCGATGCGCTCGACGGCGCGCGAGCCGCGGTCGCCCGAGAATTCCTGGTCGCGAAAAACGGTGAGGCCTTCCTTGAGCGACAGCTGGAACCAGTCGCGGCAGGTGACGCGGTTCCCGGTCCAGTTGTGGAAGTACTCGTGGCCGATCACCCCTTCGATCGCGAGGTAGTCGTCGTCGGTGGCCATCGCCGGATCGGCGAGAACGAGCCGGCTGTTGAAGATGTTGAGACCCTTGTTCTCCATCGCGCCCAGGTTGAAGTCGTCGGCGCAGAAGATCATGAAGCGGTCGAGGTCGTACTCGCGGCCGAAGCGCCGCTCGTCCCAGCGCATCGCCGCCTTGAGCGACGCCATCGCATGCCGGCACCGCGAAACGTTCGCGGGCGTTGCATAGATGCGCAGCGCCACGCTACGGCCGGATCGCGTGACGAACGTGTCGGCGAGCGAAGCGAGGTCGCCGGCGACGAGCGCGAACAGATAGGTGGGTTTCGGAAACGGGTCGTGCCACGTCGCGTAGTGGCGCCCGTCTGGAAGATCCCCCGACGCGACGAGATTGCCGTTCGACAGCAGCGTCGGGTATCGCGCGCGGTCGGCACGAAGCGTCACCCGGTAACGCGCCAGCACGTCCGGCCGGTCCAGGAAGTAGGTGATCCGGCGAAAGCCTTCCGCCTCGCATTGCGTGCAGAACACGCCCGACGAGATGTAGAGTCCCTCGAGCGCGACGTTGCGCGACGGCGCGATGCGCGTGCGGACCGTGATCGTACCGCGGTCCGGAGGATTGCGGATCGTCAGCGTCGACGCGTCGACGACGAGACGATCGCGCGGAAGCGCCCGGCCATCGAGCGCGACGTGCAGACGCTCCTGCTGCTCGCCGTCGAGGACAAGCGGGGCGCGGCGTTCGATGTCGACCGCGGCGGGATTGCGGCGGAACGCGTACGTCGCCGTGACCTCCGTCGCACCGGGATCGAGATCGAACGTGAGGGCGACGTCGTCGACGAAAAACGCCGGCGGGCGATAGTCGACCCGCCGCCTCGCCTTCGCCCGCGCGCCGCGCGGGAGCATCGGAATCATTGCGGCAATCGGCCGTCCGTCTACTTCACGTCGAGCAGTTCGACGTCGAAGATCAATGTCGCGTTCGGCGGAATCACGCCGCCGGCGCCGCGCGTGCCGTAGCCGAGTTGCGGCGGGATCACGAGCGTCCTTCGACCGCCCACCTTCATGCCTTCGACACCCTGGTCCCAGCCCTTGATCACGCGGCCCGCCCCGAGCGGGAAGCTGAACGGCGACGCGCGGTCGCGCGAGCTGTCGAATTTCGCGCCGTGCGAGTCCGCTTTCGATGGATCGTAGAGCCACCCCGTGTAGTGCACTACAACCGTGTGGCCGCTCGTCGCCTCGGCGCCGTTGCCTTGCTGGACGTCGATCGTCTGCAGGTTTTCTGGTGTGGCATTCAACTTGCTTTGTCCTTGTTCGGCAGAGGTCGCCGCACGTGCGGCCGTCGTCACGTACGCGAGCGCGAGGAGCGCGATCGCGAGGAATTGCGCGAGGACGCGCAACGCGTGTGCGACAGGTCGAGCCGAAAGCGGCATGCGAAGACCTCGATGGGGGGAACGGCGACGCACGACATCGCGCGTTTGCGCGGTCATCCGACGTCCCCGCATTTTATCCGACCCGCCGTGCGCGTTCTCGCCGACGTTCGCGGCTTGCATGAGGGCTTGATCGTCAATGGGCGCCATGTTCGCATTCCTGTCGTCCGCGCCGCGCGACAACGCCGATCCCTTCGTGTCGGGGAAATCGGCCGCCGCATGGCTGCGCGAATTGCCGTCGCTCGATCTCGTCGCGCGACAGCAACTGGTGCTGCGCGCATTCGACGGCATGCGACAGTCGCGGCGACCGATGGACATCGCGCGCGCCCAGGCGCTCCAATACACCGATGCGGCACTCGGCGCCGATCGCCGCCAGCTCTTCAAGCAGTACGTCGAAAGCCTCGAGACCGCGCCGAAGGTTTCCGATCGCATCTGGCAGGCGAGCCTCGACCTTGCGCAGGCATTCATCCTTGCCTATCAGCGCGTGCTGGAGGAGGCGCTCGCGCCGTCGGCGTACGGCCGCTGGAAGGCGCAGGTGCCGATTCTCTTCGCGCGGCTCATCCATTTCTACGGCACCGACGCAAAGCTTCGCGTGTGCCGCCACGAGCGCTGGATACCGGCGAAATGGGTCGAGCTCCACCGCGCGTACCTGCGCGCGACCGAGCTCGGCGTCGATCGCGTCCCGACGTCGCTCGGCGCATCGGGCGGCAACGGCACGCAATGGACGGTCGAGCAGGAGTACGTGTTCACGCTGCTGCTGCATCAGCTCAACAGCGGCAACCTGTCGCCGGCGAATCTCGAGTGGGCGACGTCGCAGGTGCGCGGCTTCAGCCGCAGGCTGGAGCTCGTCGCACTGCCGAAGACGATGGAAGGCTTCTTCGTCGACATCGCCGGGCGCACGGGGTTGCAGCGGCGTACGGGCCAGGACGCGGGCTCGATGCTGCGTTATCTCGACACGACGCCGCTCGCGGACCAGCTCGACATCCAGCTCGCCGCGTTGCGCCATTCCGAGGAGACCGACCAGGGTCCCGTCGGTCCGATCAACCAGCAGCGCGCGCTGATCCTCGAGAAGGCGCGCGCCGCCATCGCGCCGAACTTGAACACCGACATGCGGCGCGATCCGCGCACGCCCTGCGCGGTCGCCGCGCGGGTGCGCATCGGACTCGCCCGCATCCAGCACGAGCTGTCGAAGCCGACGAACGATCCGCTCGGCGGCGACACCGCGGCGAACGAGGAGATCGAGGTCTACGCGGTCGAGGGCCCCAAGCGCGCGAAGCCGCCGGTCGACGAGAACGACACGCTGTCGTCGAGCCTCGCCACGTTCTCCGACCCGGTGTGGCAGGTCAAGGATCGCAGCCTCGCGGGCTTGCGCATCTGCGCGAGCGGCGGCGTCGGCCAGACGCTGATGCTCGGCGCACTCGTCGCGGTGCGCCAGGCCGACGCGAAGCACTGGCTGCTCGGCGTGGTGCGGCGCCTCAACAAGACCTCGCCCGACGATGTCGAGGCGGGCGTGTCGCTGATCGCCGAGCGCGTCGTCGCGGTGACGCTCTACGTGAAGCGCGAGGTCAAGCAGGAGCTCGGCATCGTCGTCAACGGGCTCGACGCGTCGATGATGGGCCCGCGCTTCGACGGTCTCTACCTGCCGCCGCCGTCGCGTCCCGACAAGCCGCTCGTCGTCAAGACCGTCATCGTGCCCACGCACGAGTATGTCGAAGGCCGCAAGATGATCCTGATCACGGGGCGCTCGATCTACACGGTCGCGCTGCGACAGCTGGTCGAGCAGCGCGGCGACTGGAGCTGGGCGGCGATCCAGATCGTCGAAAAGCAGGCGCGGACGTCGGAATGATCGCTTACTGATCGAGCGGCCGGAAGCGCAGCTCCAGGTTGCGCTGGAACAGGTCCGCGGGCACGGGCTTCGGCAGCGGCGACGACTTGAGGATCGCGCGCTGCACCGCTTCGTCGTAGGCGCGCACGCCGCTCGATTTGCGCAGCTTGACGTCGATGATCTCGCCCGTCGGCAGCTGCACCACGTCGAACACCGCCTCCGGATTGCCGGGAATGTCCGGTGGAAGGTTGATGTTGCCGCGAATGCGGCTCCTGATCTTGTCGATCCAGTCGAGTTGTGCGCGGTTGCGCGCGCCGCGGGAAGCCTCCTGCGCGCGCAACTGCGATTCGCGTTCCGCTTCGGCGCGCATCCGCGACTCGCGCTCGGCCTGGGCGCGCATCTGCAATTCGCGCTCGGCCTGCGTGCGAAGTTGCGCCTCGCGCGCTGCCTGCGCGCGCATCGTCTCGAGCTGTCGCTGCTGTTCGGCCTGGCGCTTCTCCTCGGCCTGCCGGGCCAGCGCTTCCTTGCGCGCTTCCTCCTGCCTGCGCGCTTCCTCCTGCCTGCGTGCTTCCTCCTGCCGGCGTGCTTCGTCCTGCCTGCGCGCTTCCTCCTGGCGATTGAGCTCCTGCTGGCGGCGCGCGTCGCGCTCGGCCTGCTCCTGGCGCTGGCGTTCCGCCTCCTGCCTGGCGCGGAGCGCGATGTCGGGATCGGGCGTGGCCGGCTTGGCGACCGGCTGGGGCGGAGGCGGCGCTGGCTCGGGCCTGGGCTGCGGCTTCGGCTGCGCCTTCGGTACGACGGGCGCCGGCGCGGGCGGCGCGTAGAGTTCGGCAGTGACCGTTTCCGGCGGCCGATTGCGCCAGGAAACGGAGAAAACGAGGACGCCGACGAACAGCAGATTGACGAAGACCGCGAGGATCAGCGCCGTCCATTGGCCCCGCGGTCGCCGCGGGGGCGGCGGTCGATCGAGGGGCGTCATGATCATCGTGGCCATCACGGAGTCGGGCGTGCGAGAAGACCGACGCGCTTGATGCCGGCGAGTTGCAGGCGATCGAGGATGCGAACGACGTCCTCGTACGGCACCTTGCCGTCGGCGGCGATCACGACCGGCCGCTCGGTGCCGCCGAGCATCGTCTGCACCTGATCGACCATCGTATCGAGCGAAGCGTTCACGGTCCGGCTCGTCGAGCCCTGCCGGTCCTCGATCGTCAGCGCCTTGTTCTTCACGTGCACGGTGACCGGGTCGGCCGCCACGGTGAGCTTCGAGCCCACCGACGGCAGCTGGATCTCGCCGGGCGCGACGAGCGGCGCGGTGACCATGAAGATGATCAGGAGCACGAGCATCACGTCGATGTACGGCACGACGTTGATCTGGTTGATCGGCTTGCGGGCGCGGCGCATGGAATTACCGATGGATCCGCTGCGAGGCGGCGAGTGCGGGCGCGGCGGGATCTTGCATCCTAGCCTTGTCTCTGGAGGATGTTCGAGAATTCCTCGATGAACGTCTCGAAGCGGACTGCCAGCCGATCGACGTCGTGCGTGAAGCGGTTGTACGCGACGACGGCGGGAATCGCGGCGAACAGCCCGATCGCGGTCGCGATCAGCGCCTCGGCGATACCGGGAGCAACGTTCGCGAGCGTCGCCTGGCTGACATTGGCGAGCCCGCGGAACGCGTTCATGATTCCCCACACGGTCCCGAAAAGGCCGATGTACGGCGATACCGAGCCCACCGTCGCGAGACCGGCGAGATGCGCCTCGATCGCGTCGATCTCGCGCTGGTAGGTCGCCCGCATCGCGCGCCGCGCCGCGTCGAGTGTCACGTCCGCCGCACTGCCTTGCCGGCGATGCTTCGAGAACTCGCGGAATCCCGCCGTGAAGATCTGCTCGAGGCCGCCGCCGAGCTGCGCGGCCCCGGCCTGCCGATAGAGTGTCTCGAGGCTGCCGCCCTGCCAGAACTCGTCCTCGAAGCGATCGGTGTCGCGGGCGATGCGGCGCAGCTGGAACATCTTGAGGAAGATCTGCCACCACGACCACATCGAGAACAGCGCGAGCAGGGCGATGATGCCCTGCACGATGACCGACGCGTGGACGATCAGCGTCAGGAAGGAGAGGTCGGTATGGACGTTCACGCGCTATCGGTGGTGTTCGGGATGGCGGTTGCGAGGGCTCGCGCGAGCACGGTCGGGATGCGCGCGGGCCGGAAGCGCAGCGGATCGATGCAGGCGAGCGCGATGCGCGCGCCGACGAGCGTTTCGCCGTCGCGCGCCACGCGTTGTGCGACGACCAGCCGGCACGCGCCGCGATCGCGCGCTTCGACCGACACGCTGATGCGATCGTTCAATCGCGCCGGCCGCAGGAAATCGATCTCCGCCCGATGCACGGCAAACGCGACGCGATGCTCGCGCTCGAATGCCGCCAGCGGAAAGCCGAGCGCCTCGAGCCATTCGCTGCGTGCGCGCTCCATGTAGCGCAGATAGTTCGCGTAGTAGACGACGCCGGCGGCATCGGTGTCCTCGTAGTAAACGCGGATCGGAAAGCTGAAGGATCGCGGGTGGTCTCCCCGTGCTTGCGGCTCGCGCCGCCGCGCTGCCTCCCGGGGGGCGCAGGTCGCATCCTGGGACGGGCCCGCGGCGCTCACGTTTCGCGCCGATCCACGCTCACGAGCCGGGGAACAGGTCGCCCCCGCTCGCCGGCGCCGCCAGTCCGAAGTGGCGGTAGGCGAGGGCGGTCGCGACGCGGCCGCGCGACGTGCGCTGCAGGAAGCCCTGCTGGATCAAATACGGCTCGAGGACGTCCTCGATCGTGTCGCGCTCCTCGCCGATGGCGGCCGCGAGGTTGTCGACGCCGACGGGGCCGCCCGCGAACTTGTCGAGCACCGTCGACAGCAGCTTGCGGTCCATCGTGTCGAGCCCGCATCCGTCGACGTCGAGCATCGACAGCGCGGCGTCCGCGACGCTTCGGGTCACGTCGCCTTCCGCGCGCACCTCGGCGTAATCGCGGACGCGGCGCAAAAGGCGGTTCGCGATGCGCGGGGTCCCGCGCGAACGGCGCGCGATCTCGAGCGCTCCTTCCGGCTCGATCTGCACCGACAGAAGCCGCGCCGAGCGCGTGACGATCTGCGTGAGCTCGGGCGGCGTGTAGAACTCGAGCCGCGCGACGATCCCGAAACGATCGCGCAGCGGGTTCGTCAGCATTCCGGCGCGCGTCGTCGCGCCGACGAGCGTGAACGGCGGCAGGTCGATCTTCACGCTGCGGGCGGCGGGACCTTCGCCGATCATGATGTCGATCTGGAAGTCCTCGAGTGCCGGATAGAGGATCTCCTCGACGACCGGCGACAGCCGGTGAATCTCGTCGATGAACAGCACGTCGCGCGGCTCGAGGTTCGTAAGCAGCGCCGCGAGGTCGCCGGGCCGCTCGAGCACCGGGCCCGACGTCTGGCGCAGATTGACGCCGAGCTCGTGCGCGAGGATGTGCGA
>DATIEN010000058.1:0-7883 GCA_035455705.1 Casimicrobiaceae bacterium
TATTCAAAACTGACAACGCCAACCGGCGTTTCCAGCCTGTGGATTCCCGCGCCGATCCGGCCCAGGTGCCCGAGCGTGACGGCGAGGCCGATCGTGCCGTGCCCGCACATGCCGATCACGCCCACGTTGTTGAAGAACACGACGCCGGCCGCGCACGAACGGTCGACGGGCTCGCACAGCAGCGCGCCGACGATCACGTCCGAGCCGCGCGGCTCGTTGATCACCGCCGAGCGAAAATCGTCGTGCAGCCGGCGAAAGCACTCACGCCGCTCGGCCAGGTCGCCGCGGCCGAGGTCGGGTGCGCCTTCGACGACGACGCGCGTCGGTTCCCCCGCAGTGTGCGAATCGACGACCCGAACATGCTTCATGCGACCGGATTATCCGCTCGGCCGCATAGGCGGGTCGCTGGTACAAGAACGCGCTGTAGCCGAATCGCGCGGTCGTTCACGCGGCCGCAAACCTCGGTCAACAGCATGACGGCGCGCGCTGTTCCGGCGAGCGCTCGAAAAATCGGCGCGCTGTGTGAACCGGAATAACGGGCACGCGTGCAGCGTTAGCCGCTGCATCCGCGCGCGCCCGCGGCGACTGCAACCGCGGGGCTCGAGCGCGGCGTCGGCATTTCTCCTTCACGTCATCGCGCGGAGGCACTCATGAATCGTTTCGACTCGGGCGGCTGCAAACGTGGCCGCAACCTTCTGCGATCGCTCGCGCTCGGCACGCTGTGTTACGCCGCACTCGGCCCTGCATCGGCGCAGCTCGCCCCGAACCAGACGCTGGGTTTCGGGAACGGAAGGCTCGTCACCTTCACCTATCTGCAGAACTTCGATTGCGTGACCGAGCCTTTGATGGACCTCGACTTCAACGGGATCAAGGCACAGTCGGACCCGAACGAAATGCAGACACCGATCTGCCAGGTGATCACGGAACCCGGTTCCGATCCCAGCGGAGGCGACCTCAAGCACACTGCGCAGCTCTACGTCCTCGTCCCGATGTTCGGCAGCGATATGAATCCGATGGACGCAATGCCGTGTCCCGGCATTCCTCGGCCAGGCGAGCTCTGCGGTGCCGAGCTCGGCAACGCGTTGATCGCGCTGTTCGGATTCGTTCCCGAAGCCTGGAAGACGACGCCCGCGGTGTCGACGCAGTGTCCCGATCCGAACAGCCCGCCGGGAACGTGCACGATGCACGCGTCGAGCGTCGACCTGTCGGTGCTGCTCGCAACGCTCGGCAAGATCGCGAGTCCCCCGAGCGGCAACGTGTTCCTGCCGACGCCGAACCACGACCACATCGTCGACAACTCGCGCGTCAATGCGAAACCGATCTGGTGGCAGGTGAGGCCGGTGCTCGTGATGGATCCCGCCGACTGGCCCGCGCCCGACGGCAGCAGCGGCTTGACGTCCGCGAGCGCCATGGATGCCGCCGAGGAAGCGGGACGTGCGGTGGAGGTCGGCTCCAACTTCTTCCTGTTTTTCAGCTCGGAAATGAAACAGGCGATGCACCATTGACATCTATTGGTCACGTAACGACGAGGGGTTGCGATGACGAGCGATCGACGTGGATTGGCAAAGGAACGTCGCGTGCGATGGAAGCGTACGCGATTGCAGGCCGCCGCCGTGACGAGCGTGTCGATCGTCTGCGCGAGCGTCGCCGTCGCATTGCAAGGAAGCGCCAGCGCGCGCACGGACGAAGCGATGGGCATTGCCCAAGGAAAGTCCAACCAGGGCTTCGATCGCAGCGTCGCGAGCAACATCGCGTCGATGACGGACCAGGGACGGCAGACGTTCCGGTTCGACACCTTCGGCGACGAGGCTTTCTGGGGTGATCAGCTGCAGTTGCACACGGCGATCGAGGGCGCAAAGCTCGGCGGCATCGGTCCCGGCGTCAGTCCGCGCAGCGCGTTGGGATTGGGCCTCAAGGTCGACGTCGACGCGCTGCCCGGCAACATGCTCGGCGCGCTTCGCTCGGGCAAGGCGAATCTCGACGATCCGGCAACCATGCTCGCGCTGCTGAAGGCGAATGCCGTGGTCGGCGTTACGGGGTTCTTCAACGGAAACGGCACGCTGAAGTCGGTCGGCTTCCAATGCGCGCTTTGTCATTCCACCGTCGACAACTCGCTCGCATTCGGCATCGGCCATCGGCTCGATGGCTGGGCCAACCGCGACCTCGACGTGGGCAAGATCGTCGCGTCCGCACCGAACCTCTCGCCGTTCGTGAACCAGCTCGGCGTCGTTCATCCCGGCATCACCGCGGACGACGTGCGCGCCGTATTGCGAAGCTGGGGTCCCGGCAAGTTCGACGCCGAGCTCAACCTCGACGGCAAGACGTTCAATCCCTCGCAGGTGACGGACGACGTCGTCACGGGGACGATGGTGCCCGGTGCGACGCTGATACCCAATGCTTACGGTCTCGCCGGCTTCAATCTGCACACGTGGACTGGCGCGTGGGGCACCGTCAGTTACTGGAATGCGTTCGTGGCGACGCTCGAGATGCACGGGGTCGGCCGCTTCTTCGATCCGCGGCTCAACGATCCGTCACAGTTTCCGATTGCCGCCGCATTGGGCTTCGGCAACCTCAATGCGACGCTGGGCCCCGACGACGATCGCGTCGCCGACAAGCTTCCCGCGCTCCACTTCTACGAGCTGGCGCTTCCGGCCCCCACACCGCAGGCAGGCCGCGACTTCGACCCGGCCGCCGCCAAGCGCGGCGACGATCTCTTCAGCGGCAAGGCTCACTGCAACAACTGCCACGTCGACCCGTTGTGGACGGAGCCGGGCTGGAACCTGCATCCGGCAAGCGACGTGTGCATCGACGACTTCGAGGCGAATCGCGCGCCGGACCACAGTTACAAGACGATGAACCTGAACGGCCTCTTCGTGCGCGAGGAAGGCCTGTTCATGAGCGCCGCGAACAAGGGCCGCTTCTACCATGACGGCCGGTTCAAGACGTTGCTCGACGTCGTCAACCATTACGACACGTGCAAGTCGCTCGGACTGAGCGACCAGGAAAAACACGACCTCGTCGAATATCTCAAATCACTGCCGGAAAGCTAAGGCCCGCCGAGCGCGATCGCCGCCGCGACGCACCACGCAACGACGACGATCGGCGACGCGCGCCACGCGGCGAGCAGCGTGAAGCCGATGGCGACGATTGCGACGTCGAGCCGATCGCGCACCGCGCTGGTCCACACCGGATCGTAGAGTGCCGCGCCGAGCAGGCCGACGACAGCGGCGTTGACGCCCGCGACGGCGCGCGCGGCCAACGGCGCATTCCCGATCGAACGCCACCACGGGAGCGCCCCGGCGACGAGCAGGAAACCGGGTAGGAAAATGCCCACGAGCGCGATGCACGCGCCTAGCGCACCTCCGTGAACGCCGACGAGTCGCGCGCCGAGATACGCCGACAGCGTGAAGAGCGGACCCGGCACCGCCTGCGCGGCGCCGTACCCGGCGAGAAAATCGCTTTCCGAGAGCCAGCCCGGCGCGACGACCGATTCGCGCAGCAGCGGGAGTACGACGTGCCCGCCGCCGAATACGAGTGCACCCGCGCGGTAGAACGCCTCGAACACCGAAAGAGCGCCGTCGAGCGCGTGCGCGGCGAGCGGCAGGCCGAACAGCAGCAGCGCGAACGCGGCGAGCAATGCGGTGCCCACGCGCAAACCGTAGGCAAGCCGCAGCGACGCATCGGCCGAAGGCGCTTGCACGTCACGGCACGCGACGAATCCGGCGAGCGCACCGAGCACGACGACGAGCACCTGCGTCCACGCTTCGCCGGCAACGAGTGTCGCTGCGGCGGCGACCGCAGCTATCGTCGCACGCACGGCATCCGGACACAGCGCGCGGGCCATGCCCAGCACGCCATAGGCGACGACCGCGACCGCGACGAGCTTCAGGCCGTGAATCGTCGCCTGCCCCACGTTGCCCGACAGGAGCGGCACGACTTGCGCGAATGCGAACAGCAGCAGCGCCGACGGCAGCGTGAACGCGGCGAACGCAGCGAGTGCGCCGAGCCAGCCTGCGCGCAGCAGGCCCAGGCTGAATCCGAGCTGGCTGCTCGCCGGACCCGGCAGGAACTGGCAAAGGGCAAGCACGCGAGCGAACTCGGTTTCGTCGATCCACCGCCGCCGCTCGACGAGCTCGCGGCGAAAATAGCCGATGTGGGCGATCGGGCCGCCGAACGACGTAAGCCCCAGCTTCAGGAACGCCGCGAAGACTTCGGCCGGCGTTCCTCGCCGTACGGGCAGCGCGCCGGTGTCGCGAGTGCGGTCGACGGGAACGGAAGGGTTGCGCTCGCGCATGTCCGGCGCGTCACGCGACGAGCGCGACACCTTCGCCGCGCAGCGCGAGCCGCCGTCGCTCGGTTCCCGTGACCACGACGCGGATCGGTTCCTGCACCGCGTAGTTGCCGCCGCGCTGGGCGCGGAGCTCGATCGAGCGCGCGGTGCTGCGGAGCTCGAATCGCACTTCGGCGAACTCGCCGTCTTCGTGCCGCAGGCTCGTTCCGTCGTCCTCGTAGAGCACGAACGACGATCTCCCGTCTCCGGGCGCCGGATAGATACGGAGCTGCCGCGAGCGCTCGTCGTGCAACGCGTCGAACGCGCTCGCGTCGGTGAGCGGGATCATCGCGCCCGCCGGCACGAAGAGCGGGATCAGGTGAAGCGGCGCCGGCGCTTCGACCACATGGCCGCTCGCGTACGCGCGACCGGTCCAGAAATCGAACCAGTGCAATGGGCCGTTGGGCAGGTAGACGCGGCGCGTCCTCGCCCCCGGCTCGACGACGGAGGCGACGAGCAGGCTCGGGCCGAGCATGAAGTCGTCGCAATCGGCGAATGCGCGTGCATCCGACTCGAATTCGTAGAACGTCGGCCGCAGCATCGGCTCGCCGTGCGTGGCGGCGCGCCGGTACAGCGAGTACAGATAAGGCAGCAGCCGGTAGCGAAGACGGATCGCGTCGCGGACGAGCGGCATCACTTCCGGATGCAGCCATGGCGAATTGAACACGCCGTCGGGTTTCCACGAGTTCATGATGAAGCGCGGGCTGAACGCGCCGTTCTGCGCCCAGCGCACGAGGAGCTCGCCGTCGGGCACGGGGCCCGCGAAGCCGCCCACGTCGTGGCCGGTGTTGAACATGCCGGAGAGGCTCATCGTCAGACCCATCCGGATGTTCCACTTGAGCATGCTCCAGCTCGTCGTGTTGTCGCCGGACCACGTCTGCGCGTAGCGCTGGATGCCGGGCGGACCCGCGCGCGTCACGGTGAACGGACGCTCGCCGGGCCGGTGCGCGGCCTGTGCCTCGAACGTCGCGCGCGTCATCAGCAACGGCTGCAGCGCCCGCGAGCGGCGAATGGGGATCGGAACACCGAAGCCATCCGACTCTCCAGCGTCGTTCCAGATGCCGTACTCGTTGTTGTCGTTCCAGCCGGCGTCGAAGCCGTATCCGAGCACCTGCTTCGTGAGCCCTTGCTGCCACCATGCGACGCCGGCGGGATGGGTGAAGTCCACGTTGGAGCCTTCGCCGTCCCAGAACGTCGCGAGCACCGGCGATCCGTCGCGGGCGTTACGGATGAAGGCTCCGCGGGCCGCGACGTCGGCGTACGCCGGATGGTCGGTGAGGAGGCATGGCTTCAGGTTCGCCACCGTGCGTATCCGTTGCCGCGCGAAACCCGCGATCGCCGCCTTCGGCTGCGGAAACTTGTCGCGATCCCAGGTGAACACGTAGCGCCGCTTGCCGATCGTCGTGTAGCCGGACCCGAAATGAAACGACGAGATCGGGACTTCGTGCTCGACGAGCCGGTCGCAGAACGCGGCGAGCTGCGCCTGCGCATCGGATGCATCGGCAAGCGCCATCGCCGTGTTGGCGTAGCCCAGGCTCCAGCGCGGGCCGAACGCCATGCGGCCGGTCAGCTCCGTGAACTTGCGCACGACGTCGCGAATCCGCGGGCCGGCGAACACGTAGTAGTCGAGGTCGCCGTCCTCGATCTCGGCGTAGCGGTAGAGGCCGTGATAGTTGTCGTGCTCGCATCCCAGGTCGAACGTCATCGACGCGAGCGAATCGTAGAACTGGCCGAACGCAATGCCGGTCGCGGGATCGCGGACGATCAGGAACGGCCAGTGCTTGTACAGCGGATCGGACGTTTCGCCGTCGTAGCCGAGCGCATCGAGTGCGACCGTGCGAAAACGCCGGCCGTGCTTGTCGAGGGGGCCGGTCTTGTCGCCGAGCCCGAAATACTGCTCGCGTGCGTTTCGCGCCATCGCGTGGCGAAGCACACCGCTCGTCGCATGCCACGCGTACGGATCGGTCGCGCGATCGGCCGCGAACGGAGCGCCGCCGAACGACCACGCGATGCGGAACGGGCGCAGGCCAACGTAGGCACCCATGGCGCGCGTCTCGACCGCCACGCGTTCGTCCTGCTCGTGCACGGCGAAGCCGGGACACGCGAAGCGCGATACGTCGAGCCGATCGTGGCCTTCCCAGCCGACGTCGACGCCGTTCGGCGCGACCATCCAGGTGCGCGGCTCCTTCAGCGCGCCATCCTTGACGAACAGCACGCGAACGAGATCGTCCGCCAGCACGAACAGGCGGCATCGCCACCCGGCGTCGAGGTCGAACGCGACGCCGTCGCTCGTGCGGCCCGCGAAGCGCGCGTCAGTGAGCGGCTGCATGAGCCATCGCGGCCGGGTCGCGGCCCCCGATCGCGCGCCCCTCTTCCGACGCTTCGAACACGTGCAGGTGGTCGATCGGCAGCCGCGCGACGAGGCTCTCGCCGGGACCAAACGGTCGCTGCCCCGCGACGTGAATCGTCGCGAGCGCGTTGTCGCGGGTCCGCGCGTAGACGAAGCTCGCCGTGCCGAGCTGCTCGACGCGCTCGATCGACACCGGCACCTCGATCTCGTTGGCGCCGCCCACGTCGAGACGGACGTGCTCGGGACGGATGCCGACGACGACCCGCGCGCCATCGGCAGCGGCTTCGTCGAGTGCAATCGCCGGCGAGACATTGCCGGGCGCCGCATCGAGCACGAGCCGCGCGGTGCCGTTCGATCGCGAATCGACGCGCGCATCGAGAAAATTCATTTGCGGCGAGCCGATGAAGCCGGCGACGAAGCGGTTCGCCGGATGGTTGTACAACGCCAGGGGTGCGCCGATCTGCTCGATGCGCCCGGCGCGCAGCACGACGATCCGGTCGGCCATCGTCATCGCCTCGACCTGGTCGTGCGTCACGTAGATCATCGTCGTGGCGAGCCGCCGGTGCAGCGCGCTGATCTCGTTGCGCATCGCGACGCGCAGCTCGGCGTCGAGGTTCGACAGCGGCTCGTCGAACAGGAAGATCGCCGGCTCGCGGACGATCGCGCGGCCGATCGCCACCCGCTGTCGCTGGCCGCCGGAGAGCTGCGTCGGCCGCCGCTCGAGCAGCGTGTCGAGCCGCAGCATCTTCGCGGCCGTCTGCACGCGCGACTCGATCTCGGCGGCCGGCGTGCGCAGGTTCTCGAGTCCGAACGCCAGGTTCTGGCGCACGGTCATGTGCGGGTAGAGCGCGTACGACTGGAATACCATCGCGAGCCCGCGCTGCGCGGCCGGCACATCGTTGACGCGGCGCTCGCCAATCCAGAGGTCCCCGTCGCTGATGCCCTCGAGCCCGCAGATCATCCGCAACAGCGTCGACTTGCCGCAGCCCGACGGCCCGACGAACACGACGAACTCGCCGTCGCGCACCTCGAGGTCCGCGCGGTGAATGACGGTCGTGTCGCCGAAGCGCTTGACGAGGTTGTGCAATCTGAGCGATGCCATCGTCCGCTCCCGTCGCTACTTGACGCCGCTCGCCGCGATGCCGGTCGTGATGTGCCGCTGCAGGAACGCGAACACCGCGGTCACCGGCAGCAGTGTGATCA
>DATIEN010000059.1:0-3696 GCA_035455705.1 Casimicrobiaceae bacterium
CGTCGACGATTGGAAGAACGACAAGGGCGGCCCTGCGCCCGGCGGCACGTGCACCAACGTCGGGTGCATCCCGTCGAAGGCGCTGCTGCAGTCGTCGGAGAACTACGCGCAGGCGGGCCACGCGTTCGCCGATCACGGCATTCGGATCGAGGGGCTGTCGGTCGACCTCCCCGCGATGCTCGCCCGCAAGAGCAAGGTCGTCGCGGCGAACAACGACGGCATCGCCTACCTCTTCCGCAAGAACAAGGTGGCGTTCTTCCACGGCCGCGGCGCATTCGCGGGCCGGGAAGGCGAGCGCTATGCGATCCGCGTCGGGGAGCCCGCCGCGCAGACGATCGGTGCGACGAACGTGATCGTCGCGACGGGTTCCGCGCCACGCCCGCTCGGAGGCGTCGCGTTCGACAACGACCGCGTGCTCGACAACGCCGGCGCGCTCGCCATCCCTGACGTTCCGAAGCGGCTCGGCGTCGTAGGCGCCGGCGTGATCGGCCTCGAGATGGGCAGCGTCTGGCGGCGACTAGGCGCGGAAGTGACGATGCTCGAAGCGTTGCCGACGTTTCTCGGCGCCGCGGACGAGGCGGTCGCGAAGGAAGCGCTCAAGCAGTTCATGCGGCAGGGGCTCGCCGTCGAGCTCGGCGTGGCGATCGTCGCCGTGAAGGCCGGCAGCAACGACGTGAAGGTCGACTACAAGGACGCGGGCGGCAACGCGCGGCAGGCGACGTTCGATCGCCTGATCGTGTCGATCGGCCGCGTGCCGTTCACGCAGGGGCTCGGCGCGGAAACCGTCGGACTTTCGCTCGATGCCCGCGGCTTCGTCGCCGTCGACGCCGAATGCCGGACGAACTTGCCGAACGTCTACGCGATCGGCGACGTGGTTCGCGGGCCGATGCTCGCCCATAAGGCGGAGGACGAGGGCGTGGCGGTCGCCGAACGCATCGCGGGCCAGCATCCGCACGTCGACTTCGACACGATCCCGTGGGTGATCTACACGTCGCCCGAGATCGCGTGGGTCGGCAGGACCGAGCGGCAGCTGCGCGCGGAGGGCGTCGCCTACCGCAGCGGCAGCTTTCCGTTCTCCGCGAACGGCCGCGCGCGCGCGCTCGGCGATACGGTGGGCTTCGTGAAGCTGCTCGCCGATGCGAAGACGGACCGCATCCTCGGCATGCACGCGATCGGCCCCTGGGTGAGCGAACTGATCGCCGAGGGTGTCGTCGCGATGGAGTTCGGCGCGTCGAGCGAGGACATCGCGCGGATCTGCCACGCGCATCCGACGCTCTCCGAAGTCACGCGCGAGGCGGCGCTCGCCGTCGACAAGCGCACGCTCAACCTCTGACGGACGGATGCTCGCGGCCGACGATCCCGGCCAGATTTCGCGCCGCCAGGGCGGCCTGATCGATTTCCTCGAACCGCTGCTCGACCGGCGCCGCTCGACGCTCGATCACGCGCAGATGGCCGCCCTCGACCGCCTGCAGCAGCTCGGCGATGAACTCGCTGCGTACGACGCGGCGCGCCGATCGGCGCTGAAGCGACTGCTTGGCGGCATTCCGCTTCCCCGCGGCGTGTACCTCTGGGGTGGCGTCGGCCGCGGCAAGAGCCTGCTGATGGACAGCTTCTATGCGACCGTCGCGATCCGGCGCAAGACCCGCGTGCATTTCCACCCGTTCATGCGCGACGTGCACGCGGCGCTCGCACGCCTGAAGGACGAGGTCGATCCGCTGCACGCGGTGGCCTCCGAGATCGCGAACCGTTATCGCGTGATCTGCTTCGACGAGTTCCACGTCGACGACATCGCCGACGCGATGATCCTCGGCCGGCTGCTCGAAGGCCTGTTTTCGCGCGGCGTCGTGCTCGTCGTCACCTCGAACTACGCGCCCGACGACCTGTGGCCGAACGGCCTGCAGCGCGAACGCTTCCTGCCGGCGATCGCGCTTCTCAAGCAGTGGCTGGACATCGTCGAAGTCGACGCGGGCGTCGACTACCGGCTGCGCGCGCTGCAGCACGTCGAGACGCTCCTGGTGCCCGCCGGGGCTGCCGCGGACAGGGCGATGGACGCGGCGTTCGAGGCGATGCGAAGCGGCCCCGACGAGTCGGTGCACCTGACGGTCGACGGCCGCACGCTCGTTGCACGCCGCCGCGCGGGCAGCATCGTCTGGTTCGACTTCGACGCGCTCTGCGGCGGTCCGCGCTCGCAGCGCGACTACCTGGACCTTGCGCGCCGCTTCGCGGTCCTCTTCCTGTCCGACATTCCGCGGATCGGCGCCGACGACGCCGATCGGGCTCGGCGCTTCACCTGGCTGATCGACATCCTGTACGATCATCGCGTGAAGCTCGTCGCCTCCGCGGCCGTCTCCCCCGACGCGCTGTACGTCGAGGGAGCCAATGCGCGCGATTTCGCCCGCACGGCGAGCCGACTATCCGAGATGCGCACGCGCGACTACATGGCGCTCCCGCACGTGACCGACGGCGCGGAGGCGCGGGTTTCGTAGCGCCCATTCCATCTTCCCGCCGCAAGGAGACTCCGGTGCAGACATTCAAGGCGTACCGCACATTCGAGCAGGACAACGTCGTGTCGAGCCGCTTCGTCGACATGGCGCTCGACGAGCTCGATCCGGGCGAGGTCGTGATCCGCACCAAGTACTCGACGATCAACTACAAGGACGCGCTGTCGTACAACGGAACCGGCAAGATCATGCGCAAGTTCCCGACGGTCGCCGGCATCGACCTCGCGGGCACCGTGGAATCGAGCAGCGACCCGCGGTTCAGGCGCGGCGACAAGGTGATCGTCACCGGCTACGACCTCGGCGTGTCGCACGACGGCGGCTATGCCGAATACGCGCGCGTCCCGGCCGACTGGGTGGTGCGCCGGCCGGAGAGCATGACCGCGTTCGATGCGATGACGCTCGGCACGGCGGGATTCACCGCGGCGCTTGCGATCCACGTGATGCAGCACAACGGGCTCGTCCCCGATGCGGGACCGGTCGCCGTGACCGGAGCCACCGGCGGCGTCGGGTCCGTCGCGATCGAGATCCTGTCGAAGATCGGCTATCGCGTCGTGGCGATCACCGGCAAGGCGCGCGAGTCGAACTACCTGCGCGACATCGGCGCGAGCGACGTGATGCTGCGCTCGTCGCTCGACTTCGGCAGGATGAGGCCGCTCGAGAAGTCGACGTGGGCAGGCGCCATCGACAACCTCGGCGGCGACATGCTCGCGTGGCTGCTCGCAACGTCGAAGATCGCCGGCACCGTTGCCGCGGTCGGCCTCGCCGCGGACATGAAGCTCAACACCACCGTGGCGCCGTTCATCCTGCGCGGCGTTTCGCTGCTCGGCGTCGACAGCGCGAACACGCCGATGTCGCTGCGCCAGACGCTATGGAACAGGCTGGCGGTCGACTGGCGTCCCGATCGTGTGCACGACAAGGTCGCGACGATCGACTTCGACGAGCTGCCGATGCACTTCGACGCGTATCTCAAGGGAATGGCCCGCGGGCGCACGGTCGTGCGCGTCGGAGCCGACACGCATCCCTAGCGGGAAACCCCTACCGCCATTTCGCAAAAAGCCCAGCGCATGAAGACCTACGAGGAGTTCCACCGCCGCTCCATCGAGGACCGCGACGCGTTCTGGCGCGACGAGGCCCGGCTCGTCGACTGGCAAACGCCGTTCGACCAGGTGCTCGACTACTCGCGGCCGCCGTTTGC
>DATIEN010000060.1:0-37300 GCA_035455705.1 Casimicrobiaceae bacterium
GACGTGATCGAGCAGATCACGAAGCAGCTGAACAAGCTCGTCGAGGTCGTGAAGGTCGTCGACCTGACCGAAGGCAACCACATCGAGCGCGAGCTGATGCTCGTCAAGGTGCGCGCGGCAGGCAAGGATCGCGACGAAATGAAGCGGCTTGCCGACATCTTTCGCGGCCGCATCCTCGACGTCACCGACAAGAGTTATACGATCGAGCTCACCGGCACCGGCTCGAAGCTCGACGCGTTCCTCCAGGCGATCGAGCCCGGCGTGATCCTCGAGACCGTGCGCACGGGCGCGTCGGGGATCGGGCGGGGCGAGCGGATATTGCGAATCTGAACGAGACGGGAGAGTCCCCATGAAGGTGTATTACGAAAAGGACGCCGATCTTTCCCTCATCAAGGGCAAGAAGGTGACGATCGTCGGCTACGGCTCCCAGGGCCACGCCCACGCGCAGAATTTGAACGACTCCGGCGTCAAGGTGACGGTGGGCCTGCGCAAGGGCGGGCCGTCGTGGGACAAGGCGAAGGCCGCCAACCTCGAGGTCGCCGAGGTCGCCGAGGCCGTCAAGGGCGCGGATGTCGTGATGATGCTGATGCCCGACGAGCATATCGCCGCCGTCTACAAGAGCGACGTCGAGCCCAACATCCGCAAGGGCGCGACGCTCGCCTTCGCGCACGGCTTCAACATCCACTACGGGCAGGTCGTGCCGCGCGCGGATCTCGACGTCGTCATGGTCGCCCCCAAGGCGCCCGGGCATACGGTGCGCTCGACGTACGCGGCTGGGGGCGGCGTGCCGATGCTGATCGCCGTGCATCAGGACGCCTCGCAGCGCGCGCGCGACGTCGCGCTTTCCTACGCGGCCGCGATCGGCGGGACCCGCGCCGGCGTCATCGAGACCAACTTCCGGGAAGAGACGGAAACCGATCTCTTCGGCGAGCAGACCGTGTTGTGCGGGGGCACCGTCGAGCTCATCAAGGCGGGCTACGAGACGCTGATCGAGGCGGGCTATGCGCCGGAGATGGCGTACTTCGAATGCCTGCACGAGTTGAAGCTGATCGTCGACCTGATCTACGAGGGCGGCATCGGCAACATGAACTACTCGATCTCGAACAACGCCGAGTACGGCGAATACGCGACCGGACCGAAGATCATCACCGAGGACACCAAGCGGGCGATGAAGGAGGCGCTCGCGCGGATCCAGTCGGGCGAATACGCACGCGATTTCATCCTGGAGAACCGCGCCGGCGCGCCGACGCTCATGTCGCGGCGGCGGATGACCGCACAACACTCGATAGAGGTCGTCGGCGAGAAGCTGCGCTCGATGATGCCCTGGATCCGCAAGAACAAGCTCGTCGACCAGACGCGCAACTGAACCCGGTCTGCCGACGGTATACTTTTCGTTCGTCGTGAACGCGGACGGGAGGCGGGGATGGCATCGCGCGTGCATCAACGCGGGTGGGTCGGCCTGGTGCTGATCCTGCTTGCGCTAGTCATCGTCGGTCTCTCCGCGCGCTCGGCGCTCAAGGCGTACGGCCTGTTCGACGACCACGACAAGCCGCGGCATGCCGCTGCGCCGGGCGCCTCCGAGGCGGAGCAGGCGGCGGCGATGACGCCGCGCAACGCGCTCGAGCGCGCGAAGGGCGTCGAGGCGATGGTGAAGCAGGGCGCGATCGAGCAGGAAAAGCGCATCGACGACGCGATCGCGAAGTGACGGCCGCGCATTCGCATCGTTCGTCCGCGCGATGCGCCGCCGCGGCCCGGCATGAGCGTCGCCGATCGTGACCGCCTATCCGCATCCGATCATTGCCCGCGAGGGCTGGCCCTTCGTGATCGTGACGCTTCTCGTGGCGCTGGCGCTGTCGTTCGCGTCGTGGTGGCTGCTGGCCGGCCTCGCGTGGGTCGCGTTGCTGTTCATTCTGCAGTTCTTCCGCGACCCGCCGCGCGAGGTGCCTGCGCAACCGAACGCCATCCTCTCGCCGGCGGACGGACGCGTCGTGCGGGTCGGCAATGCGCGGGATCCTTATCTCGACCGCGACGCGCTGCTGATCAGCGTGTTCATGAACGTGTTCAACGTGCATTCCAATCGCAGCCCCGTCGACGGCGAGGTCGTGCAGAGCTGGTATCACGCGGGCAAGTTCGTCAATGCCTCGCTCGACAAGGCTTCGACCGACAACGAGCGCAACGCGCTCGCGCTGGTGACCCCGTCCGGCGCGAAGGTGACGTGCGTGCAGGTCGCCGGGCTCATCGCGCGGCGCATCCTCTGCTATGCGAAGGCGGGTGATCGACTGACGCGCGGCCAGCGCTACGGCTTCATCCGCTTCGGCTCGCGCGTCGACCTTTATCTGCCTGCCGACGCGATCCCGCGCGCGACGGTCGGCGACAAGGTCCATGCGACCCGATCGGTCGTCGCCGAATGGCGCGAGGCCGCGACCGCCCGATGACACGCCGATGATCAGCGACGACGACGACCTCACGAGCGAGCGGCGGCTCCTCAAGAACCGGGTGCGCAGGCGCGGCATCTACTTGCTGCCGAACCTGTTCACGACCGCCGCACTCTTCGCGGGGTTCTACGCGATCGTGCAGGCGATGAACATGAACTTCGACCAGGCGGCCGTCGCGATCTTCGTCGCCATGGTGCTCGACGGCCTGGACGGACGCGTCGCCCGGATGACGCGCACGCAAAGCGCATTCGGCGCCGAGTTCGACAGCCTCGCCGACATGGTGAGCTTTGGCGCCGCGCCCGCGCTCGTGATGTACGAATGGGTGCTGCGCGATCTCGGCAAGCTCGGGTGGATCGCGGCATTCGTCTATGTGGCCGGCGCGGCGCTGCGCCTCGCGCGCTTCAACACGCTGCTCGAGGTCGCGGACAAGCGCTACTTCACCGGGCTCCCGAGTCCCTCGGCGGCTGCGCTGGTGGCGGGGCTCGTCTGGGTCGTCGACGATCTCGCGTACGATCCCGACGCGCTGCGATGGGTCGCCTGGGGCGTGACGCTGTTCGCGGGGCTCACGATGGTGAGCAATCTCAAGTACTACAGCTTCAAGACCATCAATCTGAAGAAGAGCGTGCCCTTCGTCGCGATCTTCCTGATCGTGATCTTCGTCGCGCTCTTGTCCTGGCAGCCGCCGCTCGTCCTGTTCGCCGCGTTCGTCGTCTATGGTGTGTCAGGCTACGTGGTGTCGGCCTGGATGCTGGCCCGCGCGCGGCGCGTGCGCGCCGCGCGCTCGCCTTGACCCGGGACTGCGCAAAGGCGCGCCGGCGAGCGACGCGACCCTCGCGCCGGCTCGCTCACACCGCATAGGTGACGTCCATGTCGTCGAAAGGCATCGGCCTGGTGCTCGTCTGCGTGGTGCTGATCGGCAGCGGCCAGCTTCTCTTCAAGGCGTCCGCCGCGCAATGGCGCCTCGACGCGGGACTGTGGGTCGCCGTGCGCAGCCTGCTGTCGACGACCTTCCTCCTCGCGCTCGTCGTCTACGGATTCGCCACGCTCGTGTGGATCTACGCGCTGCGCATCGTGCCGCTCTCCGCGGCGTTTCCGCTCTATGCGCTCGCCTTTCTGCTCGTGCCGATCCTGGCGCATCTCTTCGCCGGCGAGCCGCTGACCGCCAACACGCTGATCGGCGGCGCCGTCATCATCGCCGGTGTCGTCATTGCGGTGCGTTAGGCTCCGTTGAACCCCATGTCGGCGAACGCGTCGCGAGACCGGAAGATCGCCGTCGTCGTGCCCTGTTATCGCGTGTCCGCGCAGGTGCTCGGCGTCATCGAGCGCATCGGGCCTTCCGTTGCGCTGATCTACGCCGTCGACGACGCGTGCCCCGAGCACACCGGTGATCGAATCCGCCGCGAGTGCGGCGACGCCCGCGTGCACGTGTTGCACCATCGGGTGAACCAGGGCGTCGGCGGCGCGACGATCACCGGCTATCGTGCGGCGCTCGCGGACGGCGCGGACGTCGTCGTCAAGCTCGACGGGGACGGGCAGATGGATCCGGCCGCAATCGACCGCCTCGTCATGCCGATCCTCGCGGGTCACGCCGATTACACGAAAGGCAATCGCTTCCACGAGCTCGAGTTCCTGCGGACGATGCCGCGGCTCCGGCTTCTCGGCAATTCGCTCCTGTCGCTCGTTTCGAAGCTCGCGAGCGGCTACTGGGACGTCATGGACCCGACGAACGGGTTCACCGCCGTGCATCGCGAAGCACTGTCGCAATTGCCGCTCGACAAGATCGATCGCGGGTACTTCTTCGAATCCGACATGCTGTTCCGCCTCTACACGATCCGCGCGGTCGTGCGCGACGTGCCGATGGCCGCGCGCTACAACGGCGAGCCGAGCAGCTTGCGCATCGGGCCGGTCGCGACGGTGTTTCCGTTGAAATACGCGCGCGCCGCGGTCAAGCGGCTGTTCTATTCGTACTTCCTGCGCGATTTCAATGCCGGTACGCTCCAGTTCGTCCTCGGCGGCGTCATCGCGCTGGCCGGCGTGGCGCTCGGCGTCGGTTATTGGCTGCATTCGGCGGCCACCGGCGTGCCGACGACGTCGGGCCAGGTCATGCTGGCGGCGCTGCCCATCCTGGTCGGAGTTCAATTGCTGGTCGCCGCGCTCAACTACGACATCGGAAGTGTCCCGCGCGAGCCGCTGCAACGCGTCGCGCAGGCGAATCCGCCGACGTGAGCGCGAAGGCGCCGGCCCGATGCCCGGTCTGCGGTGGCACGCTGCGCGGGCCCATCGCGGGATTTCGCTACGATTGCCCCGACTGCGCGTATGCCTGCGCCCGGCCGCTCGCCGCGATGCCGGACGCGGGAGCGGTCGAACTGCACGAGGATCGGCGGGAGGCGGCGCTTGCACCGCTACGCGCGCGCAACTTCGAGATCGTGCTGGATCGGCTCGCGGTCTGCGGCGGCGAGGGGAGGCTCCTCGACGTCGGGTGCGCGCACGGCTGGTTCCTCGACGCTGCGCGCCGCCGCGGCTACACCGCCTCCGGCATCGAGCCCGACGCTGCCGTGGCGGCGCAAGCCGTGCAGCGGGGCCACGATGTCGTCCATGGCCCGTTCCCGGACGTGCTGTCGCCCGGTGACCGATTCGACGTCGTCGTCTTCAACGACGTGTTCGAGCACCTTCCCGATCCTCGCGCAGCGCTTTTTGCGACCGCTCGCGCGCTGCGCCCGGGAGGCTTGCTCGCCATCAACCTGCCCGACAGCCGCGGCGTCTTCTACCGCCTCGCGGAGGCACTGCGTCGCATCGGCTGGCGCGGCCCGCACGACCGCTTGTGGCAAATCGGCTTTCCATCGCCGCACGTGAGTTACTTTCATCCGGACGCGCTGATGCGTCTAGCATCCGGCATTTGTTTCGCGGAAATCGATCGGCGCGCATTGCCGTCGATCGCGCGGCAGGGACTCTGGCAGCGCCTTCGCTACGACCCGCGCGCGTCGCTGCTTTCCTCGGCCGCGACGTGGCTCGTCGTCGCGCTCGCCGTGCCGATCGTCCGGCGGCTGCCTTCCGACATTTCGCTCACGATCTTTCGCCGCATGCCCGATCCGCGGCCCGTCGATCACGGCGACGACGTCCGCACCGGCTCGGACGCTGCGGCCGGCGGCACGATGGCCGCGACGCGGTAGTTCTCGAACTGCCAGACGGGCGTCGTGTAGCGGTCGCGAAAATCGGTGATCGCGCGTTCGTGTGGCGCGGGCACCGCATGGACGACGACGTGCGTGAGCCTGAACGCACGCGCAATGGCAAGGATGTCGTCGGCATTCCGCGCGCGCGCGAACGCCTCGAAGACCGCAAAGTCGTGCCAATGCACGCTGCGCGAGTACCCCGTGTAGCCCGCCGGGCTCGGATCCTGCAACGTGAAGAACCCGACGCGCGCGTCGGGCAGGTTCGCGTTCAGCCACTCGCTCACGACGGCAAGCGGCGCGTAGTGCGCGACATATCGCTTGCGCGCCTGCGCATCGAACGCGCAGCTCGGACAAAGCTCCGCATGCGTCCAGCTGCCGGTGTACATGAACCGCAGGTTCAGCGCGATCAGCGCCGCGCCGACGACGACGACGATCGTGCGCGGCGCGCGGCCGTCGGGCAGGTCCGCAAGCGCCCAGGCGGCCGCCGCGGCGGCGACGAGCAGCGCCGGCAACAGATAGCGCAGATACGCCTGCTGCACGTAGACCGCGACGAAGAAGGCGGCGGCGATCGCGATACAGAACCACTGAAGGCGCGGCCGCCGGCGCAGCGCGAACGCGACCGCCATCACCGGGAACAGCAACAACCAGTGGAACCCCGGCGCGCCCGTCGCGCCTTCGATGTACCTCCCGCTGTCGAGCACGAGCTCGTAGGGCGTCCACGGCAAAAGCGGCTGACGGTAGAGCGGGTTGTCGAAGGCATGCGCCGTGTCGAAAAGCGGCGAGCGGAACACGGTATTCATGAACGGGAAGACCGGGTTGCCGGTGCGCCACCAGGCATTCGCGTAGGGCCACGCGCCGATCAAAAGCGAGGCCGCCGCGACGGCACGCGCCCGCGCGCCGGTCAGTCGCAACACGGAGCCGCGGCTCGCCAACACCAGGGCGCCGCCAAGCGCAACGAGCCAGAGGACGCTGATCGCCTTCGCCTGCAACGCACCCGCGGCGAGCAGACACAGCGCGCAGAGCGTCGCCTGTGATCGCGTCTTCATCCAGTCGAGCGCCGCGACGAGCGTCCCGAGCACGAACGCGCACCACAGCGTCTCGCTGTACAGAAGGCCCGTCACGAGGAAGGCGAGCGGAGCCGACGCGAAGAGCGTGACGCTCGCCAGCGCCGGGAGGCGCGGTGCCCACTTGCGCGCGAGACGGTACAGCAAGAAGCCGGTGAGGATCCCGAACGCGGCGTTCAGCAGGCGCACGCAGGCCTCGCCGCCGAGAAGGTAGGCCACGGCGAACATCCAGTCCGCACCGAGGGGCATGACCGCCCACGCATAGCGGCCGATGTCGTACGGCCACGCATGCGATGCAGCGACAAGGCGGGCGAATTGCAGGTGCATCGTGTGCGCGTCGAACCCGACCTCCGGCTTGGCCGCGGTGAACAAGTGCAGCACCAGCACGACGCCGAGAAGCGCGAGCCAGGCGCGTTCGGCGAGCGACCACGATCGCTCGCGCAGGAGCGTGCGCGCGCGTTCGACATGGCGCGGCAGCCGGCGCAGCGCGAAGATGAGCGGCACGGCGAGCAGCGTCGCGTAGACCGGCTCGTAGTGAACCGGCCATTGCGCGCAGAGCGACAGCAGGCCGACGAACAAGGCGAGCCCGGCGAGCGTCGCCAGGACGACGTCGGGTCCGGCCGCATCCGACATCGGCTGCACCCGGCGGAGCAGCGCGTCACCGAGCAACCACGCGTCGATCAGCAGCCACGCCACGGTGAGAACCGCTCCGGGCAGGAACAGCGCTGCGGCGAGGACGAGCACGGCGGTCGCGACCGCCAGCGCAGGCCGTCGCCTGTCGAGCAGGACCAGCGCGCCGAGCACGAGCGTGGCGGAGGTGATCACCTGCCGCAGTTTCACCACGTCGACCGGGTTGTACGGGTTCTCCGGAAGGAGACGGGAGACCGCCCAGGCGATCAACGCCGCATGCGCAAGGAGCAGCGCGCCGAGCGCGACCACGACGGACGTGCGCCAGGGACGCACATCGTGAGCGCTCGCGACGGCGGGTTTTTGCATGAACTGTTCGAAGGATCCGCCGGCGAACCGTTGCGCCGACGAGCTTTTTCGGCTAGTGTAACGGGATGAGCAGCCCTCTTTGCGCCGCCCGCGCACTCGCACCAGCCCTCATCACGGGCGGCCTGCTGCTTCTGCTGCGCCTCGCGCGCACATAATCTCATCCCCCCTCGCTTCGAGCAGTACCCGCGCCGTCCCACGGGACGGTTGATTGCGTTCCTTGCCGGGAATCCGTGATGCAAGCCGACCCTTCGCAGAAGTACCGACCATTCCAGCCGATCGATCTCCCGGACCGCGCATGGCCGTCGCGCACGATCACGTCGCCGCCGATCTGGCTGTCCACCGACCTGCGCGACGGTAACCAGGCACTGATCGAGCCGATGGACGGGGCGCGAAAGCTGCGGATGTTCCGCCAGCTCGTCGACATCGGTTTCAAGGAGATCGAGGTCGCGTTTCCGTCGGCCTCGCAGACCGATTTCGACTTCGTCCGCAAGCTGATCGACGAGGACCTGATCCCCGGCGACGTCACGATCCAGGTGCTGACGCAATCGCGCGAAGAGCTCATTCGGCGCACGTTCGAGTCACTGCGCGGAGTGGAACGGGCGATCGTGCACCTCTACAACCCGACGTCGCCGCTTTTCCGGCGCGTCGTTTACGGCAAGGACCGCGCGGGCATCGTCGAGATCGCGACCGAGGGCGCGAAGCTTTTCACGCAGTGCGCGGGCGAGCAGCCCGAAACCGACTGGCGCTTCGAGTACTCGCCCGAGACGTTCACGATGACCGAGCTCGACTTTGCGCTCGAGATCTGCGAGCGCGTCGTCGACGTGCTGGGTCCCGCTACCCGGCACCCGGTGATCCTGAACCTTCCCGCAACGGTCGAGGTCGCGACGCCGAACGTGTTCGCCGACCAGATCGAGTGGATATGCAGGCACCTGTCGCAGCGCGAGCGGGTGATCGTCTCGGTGCATCCGCACAACGACCGCGGCACCGGCGTCGCCGCGGCGGAACTCGCCGTGATGGCGGGTGCGGATCGCGTCGAGGGCTGCCTGTTCGGCAACGGCGAGCGCACCGGCAACGTGTGCCTGGTGACGCTCGCGCTGAACCTGTACTCGCAAGGTGTCGATCCGAAGCTCGACTTCGGCGACATCGGTGCGGTGATCCGCACCTCGGAATATTGCACCGCGCTGCCCGTCCATCCGCGTCACCCGTATGCCGGCGAGCTCGTGTTCACGTCGTTCTCGGGCTCGCATCAGGATGCGATCAAGAAGGGCTTCGCCGCACGTCGCGCGGCGCAGGCGGCCGGCAGCACAATCTGGGAAATGCCGTACCTGCCGATCGATCCGGCCGACGTCGGACGCACGTACGAGGCGGTGATCCGCGTGAACAGCCAGTCGGGCAAGGGCGGCATTGCCTTCCTGCTCGAGCGCGACTACGGGCTCGCGCTGCCGCGCCTTTTGCAGATCGAGTTCAGCCAGGTCGTGCAGGCGATCACCGATGCGACCGGCAAGGAGCTCACGAGCGGCGACTTGCACGCGGCATTCAACCGCGAATACGTGGCGCCCGATGCGCGGATCCGCTATGTCGATCATCGCAGCGGGCACGCGGGCACCCAGGAGCAGATCACGGCGCGCCTTGCGGTCGACGGCGTCGAGACGCTGGTCGGTGGCAGCGGCAACGGGCCGGTGGACGCGTTCGTGCACGGGCTGCGCAACGACCTTCGGCTCGACGTGCACGTGCTCGCCTACCACGAGCACGCGACGGGGACCGGCGAGGATGCGACCGCGGTTGCCTACGTGCAGCTTCGCGCGGGCGGCTCGAACGTCTACGGCGTCGGCCTCGATCCGAACATCGTCACGGCGACGCTGAAGGCCGTCGTCGCGGCCGCGAATCGCGCCTGTGCGCAGGGCGCGCTCGCGCTTCCGGCCGCGGTGGGCGCCGCGGCTTGAACGAAGAAGCAGCCATGCCGGACCATCTGATCATCTTCGACACCACGTTGCGCGACGGCGAGCAAAGTCCCGGCGCGTCGATGACGCGCGAGGAAAAAACCCGGATCGCGCGTCAGCTGGAGCGGCTGCGCGTCGACGTCATCGAGGCGGGCTTTCCGGCCTCGTCGAACGGCGACTTCGACGCGGTGCACGACATCGCGAAGGCGATCACGACGAGCACCGTCTGCGCGCTGGCGCGCGCGAACGAGAACGACATCCGGCGCGCCGGCGAGGCGCTGCGTCCGGCGAAGTCGATGCGGATTCACACGTTCATCGCGAGCTCGCCCATTCACATGCAGATGAAGTTGCGCATGAGCCCCGAGCAGGTGCTCGAGCAGGCGGTGAAGGCGGTGCGCCTCGCGCGCGGATTCACCGACGACGTCGAGTTCTCGCCGGAGGACGCGGGCCGCTCGGAGCCGGATTTCCTCTGCCGCTTGCTGGAGGCGACGATCGCCGCGGGCGCGACGACCGTCAACATCCCGGATACCGTCGGCTATACGATGCCGTGGCAGTTCGGCGCGCTGATCGCGTCGCTGCGCAATCGCGTGCCGAATGCCGATCGCGCCGTCTGGTCGGTCCACTGCCACGACGACCTGGGCCTCGCGGTCGCCAATTCGCTCGCGGCGGTCATGAACGGCGCGCGGCAGGTCGAGTGCACGGTCAACGGACTCGGCGAGCGCGCCGGCAACGCGTCGCTCGAGGAGATCGTGATGGCCGTGCGCACGCGCAAAGACGTCTTCCCCTGCGAAACGCGCATCGAAGCGACGCAGATCGTCCCCGCGTCGAAGCTCGTCTCGGGCATCACCGGCTTCCCCGTGCAGCCGAACAAGGCGATCGTGGGCGCGAACGCGTTCGCCCACGAGTCGGGCATCCATCAGGACGGCGTGCTGAAGCACCGCGAGACGTACGAGATCATGCGCGCGGAAGACGTGGGCTGGCACGCGAACAAGCTCGTCCTCGGCAAGCTCTCGGGCCGCAACGCCTTTCGCACGCGCCTGACGGAGCTCGGCATCGAGCTTCCCGACGAGGAGACGTTCAACACGGCGTTTGCGCGCTTCAAGGAGCTCGCCGACAAGAAGGGCGAGGTGTTCGACGAGGATCTGCACGCCTTGATCTCGGAGGAAGGGATCCTGCCCGCGCACGAGCATTACCGGCTCGCGGCACTGAAGGTGACGTCGGAGACGGGGACCGTTCCCCGGGCCCGCGTGGTGATGGCGGTCGGCGATGCCGAGGTGGTTGCCGAAGTCGACGGCGACGGTCCGGTCGACGCGGCGTTCAAGGCGATCGCGCGAATGGCCGGCGCGCATGCGAATCTGCTGCTTTATTCGGTCAACGCAATCACCGGCGGCACCGACGCGCAGGGCGAAGTGACGGTGCGACTCGAGCAGGGAGGCCGGATCGTCAACGGACTGGGCGCCGATACCGACATCATCGTCGCCTCGGCGAAGGCGTACATCAACGCGCTGAACCGCCTGCACGACGGCTCCGTCCGCCTCAATCCGCAGCGCGCGGCGTAGCCGAACCGCTCCGAGCGTCGGGCCGAAAGAGTCGCGGTGGGGACGCCAAGCCGCTCCGGGGTAACATAGCGGCGGACGCGCCATCGAACGCGCGTCCGTTTCGCCCCGCCTTCGCAATGAGCGCGGGAATCGGAAACGGCACCTTCCCGGACGCACATTCCATGAACGCCCCGCGCTACGGCCCCGGCATCGAAGTCACGGCGGAAGTAACCCCCGAGTTCGCGCAAATCCTCACTCCGGACGCGCTCGCGTTCGCCGCGCGACTTTCGCGCGCGTTCGGCGCGCGTCGCACGGAGCTCCTCGCGCGGCGCGTCGCGCGCCAGGTGCAGTTCGACGGCGGCGAGCTGCCCGATTTCCTCGACGAGACGCGCGAGATCCGCGACGACGACTGGATTTGCGATCCCGTGCCGGCGGACATCGAGGACCGGCGGGTGGAGATCACCGGGCCCGTCGACCGCAAGATGATCGTCAATGCGTTGAACTGCGGCGCGAACGTCTACATGGCGGACTTCGAGGACGCGAATACGCCGACCTGGGAAAACAACGTTCAGGGCCAGCTCAACCTCCGCGACGCGGTCCGCCGCCGCATCGACTTCGTGTCGCCCGAGGGCAAGGCGTATCGGCTGAACGAGAAGACGGCGACGCTGTTCGTTCGGCCTCGCGGCTGGCACCTGCCCGAGAAGCACGTGACCGTCGACGGCGAACCGATCGCAGGAGCGATCTTCGACTTCGCGATCTATTTCTTCCACAACGCGAAGGAGCTCGTCGCGCGCGGCAGCGCACCGTATTTCTACCTGCCGAAGACCGAGAGCCATCGCGAGGCGCGGCTTTGGAACGACATTTTCGTGATGGCGCAGGACGACCTCCTGATCCCCCGCGGTACGATCAAGGCGACGGTCCTGATCGAGACGATCCTCGCCGCCTTCGAGATGGACGAGATCCTCTACGAGCTGCGCCACCACTGCGCGGGGCTCAATGCCGGCCGCTGGGACTACATCTTCAGCTGCATCAAGAAATTCCGCAGCAACCGCGACTTCTGCCTCGCGGATCGCGCGCTCGTCACGATGACGACGCACTTCATGAAGAGCTACGCCGAGCTGCTCGTGAAGACGTGCCACCGCCGAAATGCGCACGCGATGGGCGGCATGGCCGCGCAGATTCCGGTCAAGAACGACGAGGCGGCGAACGCCGAGGCGTTCGCGCGCGTCAAGGCCGACAAGGAGCGCGAGGCGCGCCAGGGTCACGACGGAACCTGGGTCGCCCATCCGGCGCTCGTTCCGGTTGCGAAGGAGGCGTTCGACCGGCTGATGCCGGCTCGCAACCAGATCGCGACGGCGAAGCGCGACGACGTGCGCGTGACGGCCGCCGATCTGCTGCGCTTCGAGCCCGAGCGTCCGATCACCGAGAAGGGATTGCGTCTCAACGTCAACGTCGCCATCCAGTACATCGGCGCGTGGCTCGCAGGCCAGGGCGCGGTGCCGATTTTCAACCTGATGGAGGACGCGGCCACGGCGGAGATCTCGCGCTCGCAGGTCTGGCAATGGATTCGCTCGCCGAAAGGAAGCCTCGACGACGGCCGCAAGGTGACGAAGGAGCTCGTTGCCGAGCTTCTGCCGCAGGAGATGGCGAGAATCCGCGAGCTGCTCGGTCCCGCGTACGGCGAGGGCAGGTACGACGACGCCGCGAAGATCTTCGCGGATATCGTCAACAGCGACACCTTCGTCGAGTTCCTGACGCTGCCGGCGTACGAACGGCTGCCGTAGCGCCGCCACCGCCGCCGTGCACGGATAAAGCGAATCTATCGGTTGCATTGCCACAATCGATTGGACAATGACCGACGCGCAACCGCAAAATCGTCCGGTCGCCGGTCGCAATGCCGGCGGGCCTTTCGTTCCAGGCGCCCGGCTTCGCGGCGCACTCACACGAGGAGCATTTCGATGAAACCCCTTCAAGGCACGAAGACGCACGACAACCTGAAGGCCGCGTTCGCCGGCGAATCGCAGGCGAACCGCCGTTACCTCTACTTCGCGAACAAGGCCGACGTCGAAGGCCAGAACGACGTGTCGGCGATCTTCCGCTCGACTGCCGAAGGCGAGACCGGTCACGCGCACGGCCATCTCGACTATCTCGCCGCCGTCGGCGATCCCGCCACCGACCTGCCGATCGGCTCGAGCCGCGAGAACCTCAAGGCCGCGATCGCCGGTGAAACCCACGAGTACACCGACATGTACCCCGGGATGGCGAAGACCGCGCGCGGCGAGGGCTTCGAAGAGATCGCCGACTGGTTCGAGACGCTGGCGAAGGCCGAGCGCTCGCACGCGAACCGCTTCCAGAAGGCGCTCGACGCCCTCGCGGATTGAAGATCGCCCCACGCCCGCTCCGCTCGCTGCCACCCGCGGGGGCGGATCGGCTGCTTGGGGCGGCCCTGCGCGGCCGACGATCGCTGTCGTGAATCGCGAAGGCAACCTGCAGGCGCCGACGCGCCACGCGCTCGCGTGGCGTGATCCGGCGTTCTACGACGAGGAGGCGCTCCAGAAGGAACAGGAGCGCATCTTCGACATCTGCCATGGATGCCGGCGCTGCGTCTCGCTGTGCGGCGCCTTTCCGACCCTGTTCGATCTCGTCGACAACAGCGAGACGATGGAGATCGACGGCGTGGCGAAGGACGATTACCGGAAGGTCGTCGACCAGTGCTACCTCTGCGACCTCTGCTACATGACGAAGTGCCCGTACGGTCCGCCGCATCCGTGGAACGTCGACTTCCCGCACGTGATGCTGCGCGCGAAGGCCGTCAAGTACCGGAAGGGCGACTATCGGCTGCGTGACCGCCTGCTGACGAGCACCGACGCGGTCGGCAAACTCGCGACGATCCCGGTCGTCGTGCAGGCGGTGAACAAGGCGAACACGTCGGCGCCGGTGCGCAAGGCGATGGAGAAGGTCCTGGGCGTCGCCGCGCAGGCGTGGTTGCCGCCGTATGCGAGCAAGCGCTTCCGCGATTCGGTGCCACCCTCGCTGCAGTGGCCGGTGCGCGACGGTTCGCGCGCGCCGGGGAAGGTCGCGATCTTCGCCACGTGCTACGTCAACTACAACGAGCCCGGCATCGGCCACGATCTGCTCAAGCTGCTGCACCACGCCCGGGTGCCGTACACGCTGGTGCTCGCCGAGGCCTGTTGCGGGATGCCCAAGCTCGAACTCGGCGATCTGGAAAGCGTCGAAAAGCTGAAGAGCGTCAACATTCCCGCGCTTGCGCCGTTCGCGCGCGCCGGATGCGCGATCCTGACCGCCGTGCCGTCGTGCACGCTGATGTTCAAGCAGGAATTGCCGCTGCTGTTCCCCGAGGACGACGACGTGAAGGCGGTCGCCGATGCGATGTTCGATCCGTTCGAGTACTTCGTGGCGCGCGAGCGCGACGGCCTGCTCGACCGCGACTTCAAGCGCGGCCTCGGCAAGGTGAGCTACCACATCCCCTGCCACTCGCGGGTGCAGAACGTCGGCCAGAAGACGCGCGAGGCGCTCGAGTGGATCCCCGATACGTCGGTCAACGTTGTCGAGCGCTGCTCGGGCCACGACGGCACCTGGGGCGTCAAGCGCGAGTTCTTCGACCAGGCGATGAAGATCGGCCGCCCGGTATTCCGGCGCATGGAGGAGTTCGACCCCGACTACGTGAGCTCCGATTGCCCGATCGCGGGTCGCCGCATCGAGGAAGGCATCGTGCAGGGCGGCAGCGGGCGCCGCCCTCGGAAGGCGCATCCGCTGACGCTTTTGCGCATCGCGTACGGCATCGACTGAATCGCGAGAGCCCATGCCGCGCATCGAACCCGACAGTTTGCTGACGCTCGAAGCCTACGCCCGGGAACGGCCGGCGTTCCGCGCGCGCGCCGTCGCGCACAAGCGGATGCGCACCGTGCACCTCGGGGATCACGTGACGCTCCTCTTCGAGGACGAGCTCACGATCCGCTATCAGGTCCAGGAGATGCTGCGGATCGAGAAGACGTTCGAGGAGGCCGGCATCCAGGACGAGCTCGACGCGTACAACCCGCTCGTCCCCGACGGCACGAACCTTAAGGCGACGATGCTGATCGAGTACGAGGACGAGGCCGCGCGCCGCGAGGCGCTCGCGCGGCTCAAGGGAATCGAGGATCGCGTGTGGCTGCGCGTCGGCGCGTTCCCGAGCGTCGCGCCGATCGCGGACGAGGACCTCGAGCGCGAGAACGTCGACAAGACGTCGTCCGTGCACTTCCTTCGATTCGAGCTCACGCCGGCGATGATCGCTGCCTTCAAGGACGGCGCGGAGGTCGCCATGGGCGTCGACCACCCGGACTACCAGGCGCAGGTATCGTTGCCGGCGGCGGTTCGCAAGGCGCTCGCGGCCGACTTCGCCTGAATCGCGCTGGTGGCGGCCGACTTCGTCTGAATCGCCCTCGTCGCTAGCGGCTCGCGTCGCACATGGCAACGCCGTCCCTGCCGTAGCCCTCGGGTATCCACCCGGACGCGATCATCGCCGCACGTGTCGTCCTGTCGGTCGTGTAGCGATGGTTGCTGCTCGCGCGCGCGTTCCACAGCCGGTAGACCGGCCGGCCGTCGGCGCACGCGCCACTCGCGGGATCCGGCAGGTCGATGTCGAAGAGATCGTTCGATTCGAGGATCCACGCCTGCGGGAAACGTTGCGCGACCGCGTCGCACTCGAGGATGGACGCCGAGTAGAAGTGCGAGTCGAGGCCCGCCTCGGGCCTGCCGTAGTAGCGGCAGACGGGCTTTGCGCCGGCCGACGAACCGCGACCGGCGCGATACGCGCCGAACCATTCGCCGGTACGTTTCCATCCGCCGATCGTCCCGGTGTCGAGGACCGCCTGCTCCGTCGGCAGCGCCGTGACGAAATAGTGGCCGAGCCCGGCGTGGAAATATTCGATCGCAACGGTCTTGTCGGCATCGACCGGCGATGGAACGCCGAAGCCTTCGAGCGCGATCGATCGCACGCCGGCCCCGGCGGCGTCACCGTAGCCGAGCTTCGCGCGCGTGGCGAAGGCGCCGCGCGGTGCAAACGTCACGAGGACCGCGCATGCGTTGCCGACCGCCACGCTTTCGCAACCCGACGCGTCGACGGAAAAGCTTTGGTGCGAGAGCGCGAGCTCGCTCGCGCACGCGGATGCGAGCGCCGGGTCGCCGCAGTGCGGGCCGTCGTCGGCCGTGATCGCGAACGTCGGGTGCGCCACGTCCGAACCGGTGTTCGTGAAGACGACGCGCTGCGCCGCGCCCTGCGTTCCCACCTCCTGAGCCGGGAACGCGAGAACGGCGACATCGGGTACCAGCGTGTCGCTCTTGCCGACGCGCGCATCGCCGACGGCCAGCTTCGACCAGCCGCTTGCTATCTGCGTGAAATGGATCTCGAAGTCGGCGCAGGGCGAGCAGAAGTTCGTCGACGCGATGAGGATGCCGCCGATCGCAGGGTCGAACGGCGGGCGGCGCGCGGACGTGTCGATTGTGGGCGGCGAAACCATGCGCACGTCGACGTCGTTTTCGTAGCGCACGGCGCCGTCCGCATCCGCGGCGACGAGGAAGCCGTAGCCGTGGCCGTCGGCGAGCGCCACGTCGCCGCAGCTTTCCCCCCACAACGCGTTGCCGCCGCGCCAGAACGCCTCGACCTCGCTGTTCGCGACCGGGACGCTCGGGAACGTGACGCCGCCACATCCGTTCGGCGCGAGGTACACCTCGCCGATGACGATGCCGTTGCCGATGATCGCCGCCGGTGTCGCGACGAGCGCGCGCACATCGGCGAAGAGCGCGACCGGGACGTGCTCTCCCTGGCCGACGTAGCCGGCCATCTCGATCCGAAAGCGCAGCCACTGCGTTCGAACGCCGATCGGCGTCGCGGCCGCATTCCAGAGGTTGCCATAGACGCGCGCTCCCCGGCGCACGATCGACAGCGCGTTTGGCAGCGCGTCGACGTCGAGCGGACGCACGTCGAAGCCCTCGATGCAAAGGCGTGCCACTTCGTCACGCGCGACCGGCACCATGCCGAGTCCGCCCGGAACGCCGGGCGACAATTCGAGGCGCACGAGGCCGCCGACCCCGGCGGGCAGATACAGCGGCCTGGCGTCGGCAGAAGCCGCATTCGGACAGACGCTCGTCGGGCTCGCCGCCACATGACCGCCGCCAACGATCCCGACCGAGATCGAGCACGCCCATGCGAGGCGCATCGCGAGTCGCGCGGCGCGACGCATGGATCCGCGGACGTCAGTCGCGGAAGTTCTGGTATTGCAACGGGTAGTCGGCGATCGATTTGCGGACCAGTGCGATCGCAGCCTGCAGATCGTCCTTCTTCGCCCCCGACACCCGGACGGCGTCGCCCTGGATCGAAGCCTGCACCTTGAGCTTGCTCTCCTTCAGGAGCTTCACGATTTTCTTCGCGAGGTCCTGCTCCACGCCGGTGCGCACCGTCAACGGCTGCTTCACCTTGTTGCCGGCAATTTTTTCCGTGTCGCCGTACTTGAGCGAGCGGACGTCGACCTGGCGCTTGGTCAGCTTCGCCACGACGATGTCGGTGACCTGGCGCAGCTTGAAATCGTCGTCGGCGAAGAGCGTCATCGCCTTGCCGTCGTAGTCGACGCGGGCGTCCGAGCCCTTGAAGTCGAAGCGCGTCGCTATCTCCTTGTTCGCCTGGTCGACCGCGTTGCGCACTTCGACCTGATTCACCTCGGACACGATGTCGAACGACGGCATGGCGATTCCTCGCTTCTAAGACGCGCGCTCTCCGGGCGCGTCGGACGACGCGCGGGCGCCGCGTAAGTGTAGCGCTGGCGCGACGTGAGGCGGCGCCGACGCGGTGTCGATGGCACCGGAAATGGCATGCGTGATGCATAATGATTCGCGATCCATTGCGAAGCGAAGGCAGCAAACGCCCATGGACCCGGTGATTCCGCTAGCCGAACTGCAGGCGATCTACTCGGTCGCCGAGGTCGATCGGGCGCTCGAGGACGGCGCGGCCAGGCGCAACGAGGGCCTCAAGAGCTGGTACGACCGCATGCGCGAACTCGGCGGGTCGCGCTACATCATCAAGCCGTCGACCGTCGCGGCCGTCGACAACCTCTACGCGACGTCGCCGAACTTCGCCGACGTCATCGACGATCTGCGCAAGTCGCTCGCGCTCGCCGTCGCCGGCAACGAGGCGGTGCAGTTCACGCCGATGCTGTTGCTCGGCGAACCGGGTCTCGGCAAGACCTATTTCGCGAAGCGGCTCGCACAGGCGCTCGCGACCGGCTTCGAGTTCGTCTCGATGAGCTCGCTCACGGCCGGGTGGGTGCTCACCGGCGCATCGGCCCAGTGGCACAACGCGCGGCCGGGGAAGGTCGCGCAGACGCTGATCGAAGGCGAGTACGCGAACCCGGTCGTCGTGCTCGACGAAGTCGACAAGGCCGGCGGCGATGCACGCTACGATCCGATGGGCGCGCTTTACATGCTGCTCGAGCGCGACACCGCCCTGCACTTCAAGGACGAGTTCATCGACGTCGACATGGATGCGTCGCACATCCTGTGGGTCGCAACGGCCAACGACGACAGCGCGATTCCCGAGCCGATCCTGAACCGGATGAACGTCTACGAGATCGACCGTCCCGATAGCGACGGCTCGCGCATGATCGCGCTCGCGGTCTACCGCGAGATCCTCGACGCCCATCGCTGGCCGTTCCCCCCCGAACCGTCCGAAGCGGTGCTCGACAGGCTTTCGGCGGCCGCGCCGCGCGACATGCGCAAGCTCCTGCTCGACGCGTTCGGCACGGCCAAGCTCGCGGGCCGCGATCACCTCGTCCCCGAGGACCTGGACGGCCGCAAACTCTGCGGCCGCAAGGCAAGGATGGGGTTCTAGCGCACGCTGGGCGCGCCGGCGCGCGTCATCATTGCGGCAGCGGTCGGCTCAGATTTCCCGCGGAAAGCTCTTGTGCAGCAACCGCGAAAGCGCGCGATCGGCGAGCACGACGCCGTTCGTCTGGCAGCGCGGACAGTAGTTGCACTCGTTGTGTGCATAAACGATGCGCTGGACCGGCGTAGCGCAAACGGGACAGGGCTGCCGGAATTTCCCGTGCACGGCCATCTGCGGACGAAACGCAGTCACCTTCTCGGGAAAGTTCGCGCGCGCCTCGGATCGCAGCCGTTGCGTCCACTCGTGCAGCACGTCGCGCGTCGCTCCGTAGAGCCGCTCCATCGCGTCGTCGTCGAGGCGGCTGGTGAGGGCCAGCGGCGAAAGCCGCGCGCGGTGCAGGATCTCGTCTGAATAGGCGTTGCCGATGCCGCTCAGGATCCGCGGGTCGGTCAGCGCACGCTTCAGCGTGTGGTTCTCGCGGCGCATCCGCGCCGCGAATGCGGCGGCATCGAGATCGTCGACCTCGGCTCCGCCCGGGTCGAGTGCAGCCAGCGCGTCGTCGCCGCGCACGACGTGCAGCGACGCGCGTCGCTTCGTCCCGGCTTCGGTGAGCGCGAGCATCCCATCGTCGAACTCGAACGTCGCGAGCGCGATCCGGAGAGGCAGCTTGCGACCTCGCTCGATCCAGCGCAGTCGACCTGCGATCATCAGGTGAACGACGAGGAACAGGGAACCGGGAAACGCGAGGACGATGCGCTTCGCCTGCCGCCGAACGGATTGCACCGGGAGGCCTTCGAGCGCGCCAAGAGGCGGGTCGACGGTGCGCAGCACGAACGGACTGCGCAGTTGCGTCCGCCGCAGCACGCGGCCCCCGACGCGCGCGGCGAGCGCGTCGACGTATGCCTCGAGATCGGGAAGCTCCGGCATCTCAGGCGCTCGCGTCGGCCAAGTCCCGACAGGATTGCGCGAAGGCCGCCGACAGCGCAACGCGCGACGCGCGCGCGATCATCGAAATTTGCCAATCGGGAGGCATGCCATGAACACAGTCGGGTGTCTGCGCATCGCCGCGGCGCTGCTCTTCGCGACGACGGCGAGCGCGGCCACGTTCGCCCAAGCCGCGCCCGAGTCGCTGCGCGCACCGGGCATCGATTATCTCAACGGCGGCATCGGCACCGAGGAGGCTGACCGGATGCGGCAGATGGGCGCCGAATACGCGGTGCAGATGACCTTCGCCGAGCGCAATCAGGGGCAGGACCAGTTCGTCGCCGACGTGCACCTGCGCGTCATCGACGGCGGTGGCATCATGCTCGTCGACCTGCCGAATCAGGGCCCCATCTTCCTGCTGGAGGTCCCGCCCGGACACTACACCGTGGAAGCCGAGCGTCAGGGGGACATGAAGACGCGCCATTTCGACGTCGCGCCCGGCAGCCACGACCGGCTCGGCTTCGAGTGGTAGTACGCCGTTGCCGCAATCGGCGAAGCGCCGCCCCGAGCCGATTGCGGAAGCTCGTCCGAAGCAAAGTAGCGTGGGAGCAGCGAAGCCGGCGACCGAAACGTCGGCCCGTTCAGTTTCGTCCGCGGTTCGCCGCGATCCGCAGGCGCAGCGCATTGAGCTTGATGAAGCCCGCCGCGTCCTTCTGGTCGTAGGCGCCCGCGTCGTCGTCGAACGTCGAGATCCTCGCGTCGAAGAGCGAGTCGCCCGGCGATGCACGGCCGACGCAGATGACGCTGCCCTTGTAGAGCTTGAGGCGTACGCTGCCGTTCACCGGCGCCTGCGACGCGTCGATCAGCCCCTGCAACAGTCGCCGCTCGGGACTGAACCAGTAGCCGTTGTAGACGAGTCGAGCATAGCGCGGCATCAGGTCGTCCTTGAGCGCCACCACCTCGCGGTCGAGCGTGATCGACTCCATCGCGCGGTGAGCCTTGAGCATGATCGTTCCGCCCGGCGTCTCGTAGCAGCCGCGCGACTTCATGCCGACGTAGCGGTTCTCGACGATGTCGAGGCGCCCCACGCCGTGGCGACCGCCGATCGCGTTCAGCGTCGACAGCACTTGCGCGGGCGTCATCTCGGTGCCGTCGACGGCGACGATGTCGCCATGGCGATACGCAAGCTCGACGAACTGCGGCACGTCGGGAGCCTTCTCGGGCGACACCGTCATCCGCCACATCGACTCCTCGGGCTCGGTCTGCGGATCCTCGAGGACGCCCCCTTCGTAGCTGATGTGCAGCAGGTTGGCATCCATCGAATACGGGGCCGCGCCCGCGCGCTTCTGGAAGTCGACGGGAATGCCGTGGCGGTCGGCATACGCGAGCAGCTTGTCGCGCGAGAGCAGGTCCCATTCGCGCCAGGGCGCGATCACGCGGATGTTCGGCGCCAGCGCGTAGGCGCCGAGCTCGAAGCGGACCTGGTCGTTGCCCTTGCCCGTGGCGCCATGCGCGATCGCGTCGGCGCCCGACGCCTGCGCGATCTCGACCAGCCGCTTCGCGATGAGCGGCCGCGCGATCGACGTGCCGAGCAGGTACTCGCCTTCGTAGACGGCGTTGGCGCGGAACATCGGGAACACGAAGTCGCGGACGAACGGCTCGCGCAGGTCCTCCACGTGGATGTTCGCGTCGGGAATGCCGAGCTTGCGCGCCTTCTGGCGCGCGGGCTCGACTTCTTCACCCTGTCCGATGTCGGCGGTGAACGTCACGACCTCGCAGCCGTACGTATCCTGCAGCCACTTGAGGATGACCGACGTATCGAGCCCGCCCGAATACGCGAGCACCACCTTTGCGAAACGACCGTCCCGGGGATCCGTCGCCCCTTGTCCCGATTGCCGGGCGTCGCCCGATGCCGTGTCCACGTCAGTCGACCTTCAGTCCGACTTTCTTGATCACCGGCGCCCATTTCGCCGCTTCGCCGCGGATCAGCGCGCCGAAATCCTCCGGCGTTCCGCCGATCAGGTCGAAGCCGAAGCCGTGCATCTTCTGAACGACGTCGGGCTCCTTCAGGACCGCGTTCATCTCGGTGTTGAGCCGCGCGATCACCGCTTTCGGCGTGCCGGCCGGGACGAGGACGCCGTTCCACGCGAGCGCCTCGAAGCCGGGATAGCCCGATTCCGCGATCGTCGGCAGGTCGGGCAGCAACGGGAAACGCTTTGCCGTCGTGACCGCGAGCGCGCGCAGCTTGCCGGCGTTGATCATCGGCTGCAGCGGCTGCATGACCGCGAACAGCATCTGCGTCTCGTTCTGGATCGTGGCGGTGACCGCGGGCGGCGAGCCGTTGAACGGCACATGCACCGCGTCGAAGCCGGCGACGCTTTTGAAGAGCTCCATGTTGAGGTGCGACGAGCTGCCGTTGCCGACGGACGCGTAGTTGAGCTTGCCTGGATTCGCCTTCGCGTACGCCACCAGCTCCTGCACCGAATGCACCGGCAGCGACGCATTGATCGCGAGGACGTTCGGCTGGCTCGACGTGATGATGACGGGCGCGAGATCCCTCTCGACGTCGTACGGCAGCTTCTGCATCAGCGGCGAGAACGCGAGCGGCCCGTTGAACGCGAGCAGCATCGTGTACCCGTCCGGCGCCGCGTGCGCGACTTCGGCGGTCGCGAGCGTGCCGCCGGCCGCCGGCTTGTTCTCGACGACCACCGGTTGCCCCAGGCGGTCCTTGAGCTTGTCGGCGATCGCGCGGCCGAGCACGTCGATCGAGCTGCCGGCCGGCGCCGACATCACGAACTTGATCGGCCGCTCGGGCCAGTTCTGGGCGCTCGCGAGCGGCGCGAGCGCCAGCGCCAGAAATGCTGCTGCGAGTCGTTTGAACATCCTTCGCTCCGGTTACCGTTACATCGACTACTTGTGCTCGACCCTGCCACATACGAGGTACTCGAGCAGCGCCTTCTGCGTGTGCAGCCGGTTCTCCGCCTCGTCCCAGACGACGCTCTGCGGGCCGTCGATCACGTCGGCGGACACCTCCTCGCCGCGATGCGCGGGCAGGCAATGCATGAAGAGCGCGTCCGCACGCGCGCGCCGCATCATCGTCGCGTCGACCTGCCATGACGAGAACGCCCGCATGCGCGCCTCGTTCTCGGCCTCGAAACCCATGCTCGTCCACACGTCGGTCGTGACCAGGTCGGCGCCTTCGCACGCGGCCTCGGGATCGTCGAACACGCGGCAGTGACGCGGATCGCACGCATTGGCCGGCAGCTCGTAGCCCGGCGGTGTCGACACGTGCACGCTGAAGCCGAAGATCGTCGCCGCCTGCAGCCACGTCGCGCACATGTTGTTCGCGTCGCCTATCCAGGCGACCGTGCGTCCCTCGATCGACCCGCGGTGCTCGACGTACGTGTAGAGGTCGGCGAGGATCTGGCAGGGGTGGTACTCGTTGGTGAGCCCGTTGATCACGGCAACGCGCGAATAGGCGGCGAAGCGCTCGATGATCGCCTGCTCGAACGTCCGGATCATCACGACGTCGACCATCCGCGAAACGACGCGGGCGACGTCCTCGATCGGCTCGCCGCGCGACAGCTGGGTGTCTCCGCGTGTCAGGTTGATCGCGATGCCGCCGAGCTGGTTCATCCCGGCCTCGAACGACACGCGCGTGCGCGTCGACGCCTTCTCGAAGACCATCGCCAGCGTGCGGTCCTTGAGCGGCTGGTAGAGCTCGTAGCGCTTGAAGCGCTCCTTGATCCAGCGCGTGCGCTCGAACAGGTAGTCGAACTCCGCGCGCGAGAAGTCGCGAAACTGCAGGAAATGCCGGGGTTCGGGGGCGGCCATCGAGGCGGCGGCGCGGCCTTCGAAGGGCGACCGCGTCGGCAAATCATTGATTTTAGCACCGCCGCCCGGCGGTGAGACGCAGCGACTCAGGGCGCGACGAGCACGCGGTCGCGTCCGGCATCCTTCGCCATGTAAAGCGCGCGGTCGGCGTGCGCAAGCAGATCGTCGAGCGTGTTCCCGTGGCGTGCGAGCACCGCGATGCCGGCCGAGAACGTGAAGCCGCCGAGCGTCTCGCCGTGGAAGCCGACGCGCAGATCGCGAAGGCGCGCGGCCAGCGTCGCGAGCACCCGCTCAGCGCCGGCCGCGTCCGCGTCGGGCAGCACGACGCAGAACTCTTCGCCGCCGTAGCGGCAAACGATGTCGGCCGGGCGCAGCGCCATCGGCAGCACGCGGCCGATCTCGCGCAGCACGACGTCGCCCGCCGGATGCCCGTAGCGGTCGTTGACCCGCTTGAAACGGTCGAGGTCGAGCAGCGCGAGCGTGAGCGGCGCGCCGCGGCGCGTGGCGGACGCGAGCAGTCCGGGCGTGACCGAATCGAGGTAGCGCCGGTTGAAGAGCTGCGTCAGCGGGTCGTGCACGGCCTCGACCTCGAGCTGCGCCTGCAGCGCCTCGATCTGGATCATCTTGTGCGACAGGTCGGCGTTGACGCGCGCCAGCTCCTCGTTCAACCGCGCCAGCTCGCGCTGCTGCGCGAGCGCGCGGTCGCGCTCGGCGCGCGCATGCGTGAGCTCGTGCTCGACGCGCAGCAGGTAATACTTCGCGCTCGCGCGGTGCGACAGGCGCTGCGTTTGCGCGGCCAGGAGCTTTCGGGCGCACCGGTATGCCGCCTCGAAATCGCGCGCCTGCGCGTGCCGGTCGGCGAGCCGCGCCCAGGCCTTGCATTCGCCGGGCAGGTATCGATGTGACGCGGCGCTGCGCGCCGCCGCGTCGAGCCGGGCGATCGCGTCCGCGTCGCCTTGCGCGTCGGCGACGACGGCGCGCGCCCATTGTGCGTGCACCGGATTGAAACCGCTCGGGAACTCCGTCTCGATCGCCTGCGCGTGCACGGCACAGCGCATCGCGTCGACGAGGCGGCCGTAGCGCGCGTAGATTTCCGCCGCGATCGCGACGTAGTGGTTCTGCGTCGCGCGGATGCCTGCCTTGTCCACGTCGGCCAGCATCGCGTCGCAGAGCGCGAGCGCGCGATCGTGTTCGCCGAGCCCCGTCAGCGCCTCGGCGAGATTCGAGCGTGCGAAGAGCACGAGCTGCGGATTGTCGAGGCGTGCGAGTTCGGCGAGCGCCCCCTCGGCGAGCTCGCGCGCCGGCGCGTAATCGCCGACGGTGACGAGCGCCGCGGCGAGGTTCGACATGACCGCCGGATGTTGCGGCGATTGCGCCGCCCCGGTCAGGCACTCCAGCGCTTCGTAGAGGTAGCGGATCGCCTCGTCGAGGCGGTCGGTGAAGTAATGCGCGGCGCCGATCGCGTTCAGCAGCCAGAAGCGATCCTCCGGGGGCAGCGCCTGCTGCGCTTCCGCGTAAAGCGCGAGCAGCTTCCTTCGCGCCGTCTCGGGGGCGCGCTCGACGATGGCGAGGCGCGCTTCGCCGATGTCGGCCAAGAGCTCGCCGCGCCGCTGGCCGGCAGCGGCGAACGCCCGCTTGGCCTTCACGAGATAGGGGCGCGCGTCGAGCGGCTGCGCGGTGAAGAACAGGTAATGAAAGGCGATCGTCAGCGCGTACCAGGCGCGCGCCGGTGCGTCCTGCGCGCCCTCCGCGATGCGTTCCTTCGCCTGCGCGAACGCGGTCGCAGGCTCGCCAAAATGACGCTCCCACGCGTGGACCGCATCGACAAGCGTCGGGGCGCTCACGGTGCTAGCGCGTGCGCGGATCGCCAGGGACGACGACGCCCTCGTGATCCGGGGCGGCACGGTTGCCGGCTGCGCGTTTCGCCTGCGCGAGCGCGCGGGAATCGGGTGCGCCCCTGCGAGTTGCAGTCCACAAGAGGATTCGCCGGAAACGATCAGGGCGCCCCGCGGGACGCCCTGATCCGAAGTTGCAATGCCCGGTCGCGCTAGGCAAGCGCCTTGATTGCCTGCGCCAGCCGCGATTTCGTGCGCGATGCCTGGTTCTTGTGAACGATGCGCTTGTCGGCGATGCGGTCGATGACGGCCTGCGATTCGCGAAAGGTCGCCGTCGCCGCGGACTTGTCTCCGGTGGCGATCGCCTTCTTCACCTTCTTGACGGCCGTGCGAAGCGCCGATTTCTGGCTGGCGTTGCGCCGCCGCGTCGCCTCTGCCTGCCGCGCACGCTTGCGTGTCTGTGCGGTGTTGGCCATGTCGCTGGTAAGTTTCGGATGCGAGTAAACGGAGCATAATACGCGATTTTCGCGTCGCGAACAAGGCGACCGGCGAAGCCTCGCTTCGAATTGAATCTCCTTCGCACCCTCACGACGGTGAGCGGAATGACGCTCCTGTCGCGCATCACGGGGCTGTTGCGCGAAACGCTCAAGGCGACCCTCTTCGGCGCGGGCCTGCAGATGGACGCGTTCGAGGCGGCCTTCCGCCTCCCGAACCTGCTGCGGCGCCTCTTCGCGGAAGGCGCATTTTCCCAGGCGTTCGTTCCGATCCTCGCCGAATACCGGCGCAAGCGCGGTATCGAAGCGACGCGCGCCCTGGTCGGCAACGTCGGCACGCTGCTCGCCGTCGTGCTGATCGGGCTTTCGATCGCGGGCTCGCTTGCCGCCCCGTGGCTTGTCTACGTCCTCGCGAGCGGCTTCGCGCGCACGCCGGGCAAGGTGGAACTCACGGCGGAGATGATCAGGATCTGCTTTCCGTACATCCTGTTCGTCTCGCTCGTGTCCCTGGCGGGCGGCGTGCTCAACGTCTTCCGCCGCTTCGCGATTCCGGCCTTCACTCCGGTGCTGTTGAACGTGTCGATCATCGGGGCTGCGATCCTGCTCGCGCGCTTCGTCGATCCGCCGATCGTCGCGCTCGCGATCGGGGTCGCGATCGGCGGATTCGCGCAACTCGTGCTGCAGATCCGGCCCCTGCTCGCGATCGGCATGCTGCCGAAGCCATCGTTCGACTGGCGCGAGCCGGGCGTGCGCCGCATCCTGCGCGCGATGGGCCCCGCGGTGATCGGCGTCTCGGCCGCGCAGATTTCGGCGCTCATCAACACGCAGCTCGCGGCGCTGCTCGGCGACGGGCGGATCTCGTGGATCACGTACGCCGACCGGTTGATGGAATTCCCGAGCGCACTGCTCGGTGTCGCGCTCGGCACGATCCTGTTGCCGTCGCTCGCGCAGCATTACAGCGACGAGGACCACGACGCGTATTCGTCGCTGCTCGACTGGGGGCTGCGGCTTGCGATCCTGATGGCGCTGCCCGCGGCGCTCGCGCTCGCGCTGCTCGCGCTTCCGCTGGTCTCCACGCTGTACCAGTACGGGCGCTTCACCGTGAACGACGTGATGCAGACGCGCTCCGCCCTTCTCGGCTACGCCCTCGGCCTGCCGGCGATCATTCTCGTCAAGATCCTGGCCCCGGGCTTCTATGCGCGGCAGGTGATGAAGACGCCGGTCAAGATCGCGTCGCTCACCGTCGTCGTGACGCAGACGCTCGCGGTCGTCTTCGCATGGCCGCTCGGGCTCGAGCAGGCCGGCCTCACGCTGGCGATGAGCGTCGGCGCCTGCTGCAACGCGGCGCTGCTCTTGTGGATGCTGCTGCGCAACCGCTATTACCGGCCGCGCCCGGGATGGTTCGCCTTCTTCGCGAAGGTCTGCGTCGCGAGCGGCGTTCTCGCGCTCGTCATCCAGTGGCTGACCGGACCGGACAGTGCGTGGCTGCACGCGCACGCCGTCTACAAGATCGGGCGCCTCGGCCTCGTCATCGGCTGCGCGGCGCTCGCCTACTTCGCGACGCTCTTCGCGCTCGGCTTCAGGCTCGCCGACTTCAATCGCCGGGAGGCCGTGCCGCCGAACGAGCCGCCGGCACAGGACGTTGCCGACGTGCCCGACTGACGCTCAGTTCGGGCCCTGGTGCTTGCGGTGCGGGCAGTGGGGCTTCGTGCAGTCGGCGTACAGGTAGAGCGCATGCTCGCTGATCGCGAATCCGCGCTCCTTGGCGACGCGCGTTTGCCGCCGTTCGATCTCCGGGTCGTAGAACTCCTCGACGCGGCCGCACTGCATGCAGACGAGGTGATCGTGGTGCTTGCCCTCGTTCAGCTCGAACACCGCCTTGCCCGACTCGAAGTGATGCCGCACGAGCAGGCCCGCCTGCTCGAATTGCGTGAGGACGCGGTAGACGGTGGCGAGGCCGATGTCGAGTCCCTCGCCGAGCAGCATCTTGTACACGTCCTCGGCCGTCAGGTGGCGGACCTTCGACGTCTCGAACAGGTTGATGATCTTGAGCCGTGGAACGGTCGCCTTGAGGCCCGCGCTCTTGAGGTCATGGCTCATGTCGATTCCCCCACGCACGCGTCTGCGCATGGATCATCGTCGCTATAATAGGTCATTTGCCCTGATGGCTCCCACCGTGCTTCGCTCGTTCTCGCGCGCCGTGCAGCGCATCGTCGTCGCGGCCGCGCTCGTCGCGCTCGCCGGCGGATGCGCGACGGCCGACCGCTACATGCCATCTTGGCGCTCGTTCGGCGTTTACAAGATCGACATCAACCAGGGCAATTACCTGTCGCAGGACAGCGTCGACAAGCTCAAGGTCGGCATGACGCAGCCGCAAGTGCGCCAGCTCCTCGGCACGCCGCTCGTGGTGTCGCCGTTTCGCCCGGACCGCTGGGACTACGTCTACGAGTACACGCACCAGGGACGGGTCCTCGAGCATCGCAACTTCACCGTCTACTTTGCCGACGGCAAGGTCGAACGCTGGGAAGGCGACAAGCTGCCCGAAACGATCGTCGAGCTGAACGAATCGGCCACCGCGAAGGCGCTGCCCTCGAATGCGGAGGCCGAAAAGAATTTCTGGGACCGTTTCCTCGACCTTTTCCGGAAGTGACCGGCGCAACGTCCGCGAAGCCGCAGCCTGAGGCGAACCCGGCCGTGCGCCTGGCCATCGCGGGTGCCGGCGGCCGCATGGGCCAGGTGCTGATCGAAGCCACCCTCGACGCGAGCGACCTCGTGCTGGTCGCGGCGCTGGATCTGCCGCGCAGCGCGGCGATCGGTGCCGACGCCGGCGAGCGTTGCGGGCGCTCGACGGGCGTGCGCATCGTCTCGGACGTCGAGGCCGCGCTCGGCGTGGCGGACGTGCTCGTCGATTTCACGCGACCGTCCGGGTCGCTTGCGCACCTCGCCGCTTGCGCGACGGCCGGCGTGGGCGCCGTCGTGGGAACGACGGGCTTCGACGACGCGGGCCGCGCGGAGATCGCGCGCCATGCGAAATCGATTCCCGTCGTCTTCGCGCCGAACATGAGCGTCGGCGTCAACGTGCTCGTCGATCTCGTGCGCCGCGCCGCGCAGCGCCTCGGACCGGCGTTTGACATCGAGGTCCTCGAGATGCATCACCGGCTCAAGGTCGACGCGCCGTCGGGCACCGCGCTCGCGCTCGGCGAGGCGGCCGCGGAGGGCGCGGACGTTTCGTTGTCCGAGCACGCCGTCTACGCGCGCCAGGGCGCGACCGGCGAGCGGCGCGCCGGAACGATCGGGTTCGCAACGCTGCGCGGCGGCGACGTCGTGGGCGAGCACACGGTGCTCTTCGCCGGCATCGGCGAGCGTCTCGAGCTCACGCATCGCGCGACGTCGCGGCGCAACTTCGCGGCCGGCGCGCTCCGCGCGGCGCGCTTCGTCGCCGTGCGCCGCGCGAGCGGCGAGACGGGGCTCTTCGACATGCACGACGTTCTCGGGCTGCGCTGATCGCGGCGCCGACGACCGGCGGAACCTTCATGGACGCAACGGCAACCGCGGCTTCCACGACGCGGCCGCTGTTCCCTGCACGCGCGCAGGCGCTTATCGCGCTCGCGGACGGCACCGTGCTGCGCGGGCGCGCGATCGGGGCGATGGGGCACGCCGCCGGCGAGGTCGTGTTCAACACGGCGATGACCGGTTACCAGGAGATGCTCACCGATCCGTCGTACGCCGGCCAGATCGTCACGCTGACCTGCCCGCACATCGGCAACGTCGGCGTCAATCCCGACGACGCCGAATCGCGGCGTGTGTTCGCCGCGGGCCTCGTGATTCGCGACCTGCCGGCGCTCGCGTCGAACTGGCGCCGCACCGACGACCTCTCGCGGTACCTGCTCGATGCGAACATCGTTGCAATCGCCGACGTCGACACACGCGCATTGACACGCATCCTGCGCGAACGCGGTGCGCAGAACGGGTGCATCGCCGCGGCGGCCTCGCTCGGCGAGCGCGACGCCGAGGAGGCGGTCGCGCGGGCCCGCGCTGCGCCATCGATGTCGGGACAAGACCTCGCGCAGGTCGTCTCGTGCGCGGCAGCGTATCCGTGGACGTCCGGTGCAGGCACATGGCACAACGCCTACCCGCCGATGCCTGAGGCGAAATTCCACGTCGTCGCGTATGACTACGGCGTCAAGCACAACATCCTTCGCCTGCTCGCCCAGCGCGGTTGCCGGCTCACCGTGGTCCCGGCGAAGACGCCCGCCGCGCAGGCGCTCGCGCTCGCGCCGGACGGGATTTTCCTGTCGAATGGCCCCGGTGATCCCGAACCCTGCGCCTACGCGATCGCGGCGATTCGCGAATTCCTCGAGCGCCGCGTGCCGACGTTCGGCATCTGCCTCGGTCACCAGTTGCTCGGGCTTGCCGTCGGCGCGCGCACCGTCAAGATGAAGTTCGGCCATCACGGCGCGAATCATCCGGTGCTCGACAAGGACACCGGGCAGGTGCTGATCACGAGCCAGAACCACGGCTTCGCCGTCGACGCGGCGACGCTGCCCTCGGACGTGCGCGTGACGCACGTCTCGCTGTTCGACGGCAGCCTGCAAGGCATCGCGCTCGCCAATCGTCCGGCGTTCGGCTTCCAGGGTCATCCCGAGGCGTCGCCGGGACCGCACGACCTGCGCTACCTGTTCGACCGCTTCGCCGCCATGATGCAAAGGCGATAGCGATGCCGAGGCGGACGGACATCGGGTCGATCCTGATCGTCGGCGCCGGCCCGATCATCATCGGCCAGGCATGCGAGTTCGACTACTCCGGCGCGCAGGCGTGCAAGGCCCTCCGCGAGGAGGGCTACCGCGTGATCCTCGTCAACTCCAATCCGGCGACGATCATGACCGACCCGGAGATGGCGGACGTCACGTACATCGAGCCGATCACGTGGCGGATGGTCGCGGAAATCATCGAACGCGAGCGGCCCGACGCGCTTTTGCCCACGATGGGCGGCCAGACGGCGCTCAACTGTGCACTCGACCTCGCGCGCGAAGGCGTTCTGACGAAGTACGACGTCGAGCTGATCGGCGCGTCGAAAAAGGCGATCGACAAGGCCGAGGATCGTGAGAAATTCAAGGCGGCGATGACGCGGATCGGCCTTGCGTCGGCGCGCTCGGGAATCGCGCACGACCTCGAGCAGGCGCTCGACGTGCAGACGCAGATCGGTTTTCCGGCCGTCATCCGCCCGTCGTTCACGCTGGGCGGCACCGGCGGCGGCATCGCGTACAACAAGGACGAGTTCATCGAGATGTGCAAGCGCGGGCTCGACCTGTCGCCGACGCGCGAGCTGCTGATCGAGGAGTCGCTGCTCGGCTGGAAAGAGTTCGAGATGGAGGTCGTCCGCGACCGCAAGGACAACTGCATCATCGTGTGCTCGATCGAGAACATCGACCCGATGGGGGTGCACACGGGCGACTCGATCACGGTCGCGCCGGCGCAGACGCTGACCGACAAGGAATACCAGGTCATGCGCGACGCGTCGATCGCGGTGCTGCGCGAGATCGGCGTCGACACCGGCGGGTCGAACGTGCAGTTCGCGATCAATCCGGCGGACGGCCGGATGATCGTGATCGAGATGAACCCGCGCGTGTCGAGGAGCTCGGCGCTCGCCTCGAAAGCGACCGGTTTCCCGATCGCGAAGATCGCCGCGAAGCTCGCCGTCGGCTACACGCTCGACGAGCTCGCGAACGACATCACGGGCTCCGGCAGCGGCCACTTCATGCCGGCGTCGTTCGAGCCGGCGATCGACTACGTCGTCACCAAGGTGCCGCGCTTCGCGTTCGAGAAATTCCGGCAGGCCGACGACCGGCTGACGACGCAGATGAAGTCGGTCGGCGAGGTGATGGCGATCGGGCGCACGTTCAAGGAATCGCTGCAGAAGGCGCTGCGCGGCCTCGAGGTCGGCGTCGACGGCTTCAACCTGAAGACCGTCGATCCCGACACGATCGCAGACGAGCTCGCGTACCCGCGCGGTGAGCGGATCTGGTACGTCGCCGACGCGTTCGGCATCGGCATGAGCCTCGAGGAGCTGCACGCGCACACCAAGATCGACGCGTGGTTCCTCGCCCAGATCAAGGAGATCGTCGATACCGAGCTCGAAGTCGAGAAGCGCACGCTCGAATCGATCGGCGCGGGCGACCTGCGCGAGCTGAAGAGGATGGGCTTCTCCGATCGCCGGCTCGCACATCTGCTGAAGACGACGGAAGGGGCGGTGCGCACGCGCCGGCACGTGCTCGGCGTGCGCCCCGTCTACAAGCGGGTCGACACGTGCGCCGCCGAGTTCGCGACGCGCACCGCGTACCTCTACTCGACGTACGAGGACGAGTGCGAGGCGGAGCCCACCGACCGGAAGAAGGTCATGGTGCTGGGCGGCGGGCCGAACCGGATCGGGCAGGGCATCGAATTCGACTACTGCTGCGTCCATGCGGCGATGGCGCTCTCGGAGGACGGCTTCGAGACGATCATGGTCAACTGCAACCCGGAGACCGTGTCGACCGATTACGACACATCGGACCGGCTGTACTTCGAGCCGCTGACGCTCGAGGACGTGCTCGAGATCGTGCACGTCGAGAAGCCGTGGGGCGTGATCGTCCAGTTCGGCGGCCAGACGCCGCTCAAGCTCGCGCGCGAGCTCGAGGCGAACGGCGTGCCGATCATCGGCACGGCACCCGACAGCATCGACATGGCCGAGGATCGCGAGCGCTTCCAGCAGATGCTGCAGCGCGCTGGCTTGCGTCAACCGCCGAACCGCACCGCGCGAACCGAGCCCGAAGCGCTGGCCGCCGCCGAGGCGATCGGTTACCCGCTCGTGGTTCGCCCGTCGTACGTGCTCGGCGGCCGCGCGATGGAGATCGTCCACGAGCCGCGCGACCTCGAGCGGTACATGAAGGAAGCGGTCAAGGTGTCGAACGACAGCCCGGTGCTGCTCGACCGCTTCCTGAACGACGCGATCGAGGTGGACGTCGACGCGGTCTGCGACGGCAAGGACGTGGTCATCGGCGGCATCATGGAGCACATCGAGCAGGCCGGCGTGCACTCGGGTGACTCGGCATGCTCGCTGCCGCCGTTCTCGCTGTCCGCGACATTGCAGGGCGAGCTCAAGCGACAGACGATCGTGATGGCGAAGGCACTCGCCGTCGTGGGCCTGATGAACGTCCAGTTCGCGATCCGGAACGAGGCGGAAGGCGGTCCCGTCGTCTACGTGCTCGAGGTCAATCCGCGCGCGTCGCGCACCGTGCCTTTCGTATCCAAGGCGACGGGCCGGCCGCTCGCGAAGATCGCGGCACGCTGCATGGCCGGCAGAACGCTCGCCGCGCAGGGGGTCGAAGGCGAGATCGCGCCGCCCTACTTCTCGGTCAAGGAGGCGGTCTTTCCGTTCATCAAGTTTCCCGGCGTCGACACGATCCTCGGCCCGGAAATGAAGTCGACCGGCGAAGTGATGGGCGTCGGCGAAACGTTCGCGGAGGCGTTCCTCAAGAGCCAGCTCGCCGCCGGCGTGAAGCTGCCGTCGTCGGGCCGCGTCTTCCTGAGCGTGCGCAACGCCGACAAGGCACGCTCGATCGAGGTCGCTCGGAAGCTGCATCAACTCGGCTACGCGATCGTCGCGACGCGCGGGACCGCCGCGGCGCTTTCGGCCGCCGGGATCCCGGTGACCGCCGTCAACAAGGTCAAGGAGGGCCGGCCGCACGTCGTCGACATGATCGTCAACGACGAGATCGCGATGGTGATCAACACCGTCGAGGAAAAGCGCTCGTCGATCCAGGACAGCTATACGATCCGTCGCGCCGCATTGCACGACCAGGTCCCGACGTTCACGACGATCGACGGCGCTCGCGCCGCGGCGATGGGCATGGAGCATCTGCGCGACCTCGTTCCTTACGGACTGCAGGCCCTGCATCGGTCGCTCTGACAAACGCGTCTTTGGCGCTTTCACGGCGCCGAAGCCGCGGCCGGCGCTCGCGGGGCGCCCCCGGCCGCGATCCGAAGAACGCCTGACGCATTACCCTGATGCATGCATCGCCTGCGCAAAGATCGTTTGTGCCTGCTGCGATTTCCCTCGATCATGGGCCATCGGCGCGGCTTTCCGATGAGACGGAAGGATGCGCCAAGGTCAACGTGAAAGGTAACGAATGCAACCGAGTCGGACGCTCGCCGGCGCCGCGATGCTGGTCTTCACGACGCTGGTCTGGGGCGCGATGTTTTCCGTGGCGAAGGGAACGCTGCACGCGATCGACGCATTCTGGCTGACGACATGGCGTTACGTGCCGGCGTCGCTCACGATGCTGGCGCTCCTTGTGATCGTCGAAGGCCGGCGTGCGCTCGCGCCGGAAGGCGCCGCGGGGCGGCTGTGGCTGTTCGGATCGCTGGGCTTTGCCGGCTTCAGCATGCTGGGCTACCTGGGCCTCGCCCGGTCGCGGCCCGAGCACGCGGCGATCATCGTCGCGCTGATGCCGCTCTTCACGACGCTCGCAAACTGGCTCGTTCGTGGAGCCAAGCCGAGCCGGGCGACGCTGGTCGCGACGCTGGTCGCGTTGGCGGGCACCGTGCTGGTGATCACCAAGGGGCGCCTGCACGGCGTGATCGACGGAACGCTCTTTGCCGATGCGCTCGTGCTCGCCGGCATGCTGTGCTGGATCGGCTACACGATGGGCGCCGCGACGATGCCGCGGTTCAGCACGTTGCGTTACACGGCGCTCAGCATGGCGCTCGGCGCGACGACGATCATCGGCGTCACGGGCGTGGCGACGCTTGCCGGCATCGCGGATCCGCCGGCCCTGACCACGGTCGCCGGTCATGGCATCGAGGTCGTCTACCTCTCGCTCGTGGCCGGCGTGCTCGCGGTGTTCGCATGGAACGCGGGCGTTGCCGCGCTGGGTGCGTCGAACGGCGTGCTCTTCATCAACCTCGTGCCGATCACGGCGTTCGCGATCGGCATCGCGCAGGGCCATCGGTTCGGTCCGAGCGAAATCGCCGGCGCGCTGCTCGTGATCGGTGCACTGGTCGGAAGCAACGTCGCCTTGCGCGCCCCCGCTGCGCGCTCGCCCAAGTTCGCGTAGCGCGAAACTCGTTCCGGCCCATCGGCCTGTCGGATCGCCCTGCCGATGTCATGCTCCGGCCGGCATGACGAGGCCGACGCGCGCGAGCAGGCGCTGGTTGAACCGGCTTCCCGGCTTGCGCGCGGCGCGCTCCGCGACGAGAGCCCGTGCGAGACGAGGCTCGCGCGCGCGCAATGCAGCCTCCGTGAACGTCAGGTGAATCACGTCGCATTGCGCGAGGCTGCCGCCGCAGCGATGCGCGATGTCGCGCACCTCGCGGAGTCGCTCGATGCACAACGCGTAGTCGTGCCGTGCGAATGCGACCAATGCCTCGCAGAGCGGCCGTCCGAGCGCCTCCTCGGGCAGGAGCAGCGAGGTCCCGCCGGTCGATCCCTGGAACATGTCGAACACCTCGCGCACCGACGCGGCCCGGCCGGCGGCGGCGTACGCCATCATCGCGTGCACCGCGTAGAACGGCCGCGCACCCAGCAGCGGCTGACGTTGCCAGTGGTCGGCCAGCGACTGCCAGCGCCCGCTCACGTCGACGTCGCGCAGTTCGAGCCGCCACAGCAGCGCCGAGGCGTCGGCGAGCGCGGCAAGCCCGCGTGCCGGCGCGATTGTCGTGTCGTAGGCATCGAGCGCGGCGCGCGGATCGTCGAGGTCGAGGTGGAACAATGCGCGATGCCAGGCGAGATGCACCGAGAACCCGTTGCCTTGCATCCACTGCGATCGCGTCGCATCGAGGAACGCGCCGCCTTCGCGCGCGCGTCCCTGCATCTCCATGACATGCGCGAGCGCGTGAATCGCGCCGGGGTGGCCCGGGTCGAGATCGAGCGCCTTGCGCGCGGCGCGCTCGGCCCGTCGATATTGCCCGTTCTCCTCGAGGCCGAATGCGTACATCGCGAGGATGCTCGCGTAGCCGGCCATCGAGGCGTTCCACTCGGGCAGCACCTGCGCGACGCGGTCGCGCAGCATGCGCCGCCGGCCGAGCCGGAAATCGAGCGCGTGCGCGACGACGAGCGCGAGGATGTCGCGCGGGGCGTCGACGACGATGTCGCCGTAACGAGAGAGCGAAAGGGCGGCGTCGCCGTCGAGCCACGCGCGCGCGGCAGCGGCGTGGCGGCGCGCGCGCGCGTCGACGCCTCGCGGGCCGGCTTCGAGCACAGCGATGCTCCTCGCGAGGGGCGAGCGGGCGGCGTGATCGTCCGCGCCGACGATCAGCGCCGCGCGCAGGCTATGACCGGGCGTCGAGCGCGGCTCGGCGGCGAGCAATGCGTCGATCTCGCGGGCAGGATCGCCGCGGTGCGTATGCAGCAGGAAAAGCGCGTGTGCAGCGCGCCGATCGTCGGAGCCGGCGGCATCGCCATCGTCGCGGGGCGTCCAGCCGGGGACGACGGCCTCGCTGGCGCCGCGCCGGAAACGCGTACGGAAGAACATGCGGTGACCCTCCCTGGCCGCTCGGCAAGCCGTTGCCGGCCGATCCACCTGGAGGCTAGGCCGCGCTTGCGTCAGCGCGATGTCGTTTGCCCGTCGATCGCGTTTCTTGCGTTTCACCAAGGGCTGCGAGGGGTGCCTGGTCGCGTCCGGCCGCAAATTCGCGTACAATGAAGAGACGGCCGGAAGCGGTTCCCGCTTTCCGGTCGTTCGCTTTTCTGGTGACGCGAATGAACAAGGTTCCGATGACGACCGAGGGCGCGGCGCGGCTCAAGGCCGAGTTGCACCGATTGAAGACCGTGGACAGGCCGGCGGTTATCCAGGCGCTCGCCGACGCCCGCTCGCACGGCGACCTCTCCGAGAACGCCGATTACGATGCGGCGAAGGAGCGCCAGGGCTTCATCGAGGGACGCATCTCGGAGGTCGAGGCGAAGCTCGCCCACGCCCAGGTGATCGATCCGGCCGACATCGACGCCGACGGTCGCGTCGTGTTCGGCGCCACCGTCGAGGTCGCGGACGGCGACAGCGGCGAGCGGCGCACGTACCAGATCGTCGGCGACGACGAGGCCGACATCAAGGAGAACAAGATTTCGGTCAACTCCCCGATCGCGCGCGCGTTGATCGGAAAGCAGAAAGGCGAGACCGCCGAGGTCCAGGCACCGGGCGGCCTGCGCAGCTACGACATC
>DATIEN010000061.1:0-5716 GCA_035455705.1 Casimicrobiaceae bacterium
CAGCCACCGGATGCCGGGCGCGACGTCGCGCACATCGCCCGGCGCAGGTGGATGAGAGGCGATCGGGAACACCCCGTTCGCGAGCGAATCGTTCATCTCGATATGGTATCGTGCTCCTCGCGCGCCTCCTTCGCCGCGCGCGCTCCCGTTTCTTCGTCCCGGATGTCGTCCGCCACGAATCGCCACGCCGCGCCGTCGGCTCCGCGCGCGAACTACACGATCTCGGAGCTCGCGCGCGAGTTCGCGCTCACGACGCGCGCGATCCGCTTCTACGAGGACTGCGGCCTGCTGACGCCGGCGCGCGAGAAGCGCGCGCGAGTCTACGGCGAGCGCGAGCGCGTGCGCCTCAAGCTGATCCTGCGCGGCAAGCGGCTCGGCCTCGCGCTCTCGGAGATCGGCGAATTGCTCGACCTCTACGAGGTGAAGCGCAACGAGCGCGCGCAACTCGCCGCGTTCCTGACGCTGCTCGCCGAGCGCCGGATGCGCCTGCTCCAGCAGCGCGAGGACATCGAGGCGGTGCTCGCGGAGATCGACGGGATCGAGCGCGAATGCCGCCGGCGGCTCAAGGCCGAGGCGCGGACGACGGTCGAGCGGTCTGATTGACGTTTACGTAAACGTCATGGAGAATCGCGGCGTGACGATCGCCGGTTTCGACGAGCGCGTGCGCGAGAGCTTCGAGCGCCAGGGTGCGATGGCGCTTATCGGGGCGCGCCTGCTCGACTTGAAGCCCGGCTACTGCGCGCTCGCGCTCGCTCCGCGTCCCGAGACGTCGCAGCAGCACGGCTACGTTCATGCCGGGATCCTGGCGACGCTCGTCGACTCGGCGGGCGGCTACGCGGGGTACACGCTTTTTCCCGAGAACAGCTCGGTGCTGACCGTCGAGTTCAAGCTGAACCTGCTCGCCCCCGCGCACGGCGAGCGGATCGTGGCCGAGGGCTTCGTCGTCAAGTCCGGCCGTACACTGACGATCACGCGCGGCGAAGTGCACGCGGAGCGTGGCGGCACGCGGACGCTGGTGGCGATCATGCAGCAGACGCTGATGGTCATGCACGGCAAGGCCGACGCGGCACCCGCCGAAGAGCGGGGCGAGGCGAGCGCGGCGCGCGCGGAGGTTTCCCGATGACGGAGCTGGCAACGCTGGATTTCGAGCTCGGCGAAACGATCGACATGCTGCGCGCGTCGGTGCGCGAGTTCGCGGCCGCCGAGATTGCGCCGCGGGCCGCGGCGATCGACCGCGACAACGCCTTTCCCGACGACCTGTGGCGCAAGCTGGGCGAGATGGGCCTGCTCGGCATCACGGTCGAAGAGGCGTACGGCGGCTCGGGTTTGGGCTACATCGCGCACGTCGTGGCAATGGAAGAAATCTCGCGCGCGTCCGCGTCCGTCGGCCTGTCGTACGGCGCGCATTCGAACCTTTGCGTGAACCAGATTCGCCGCAACGGCAACGAGGAACAGAAGCGCCGATATCTGCCGAAGCTCGTAAGCGGCGAGCACGTCGGCGCGCTCGCCATGAGCGAGCCCGGCTCGGGCTCCGACGTGGTGTCGATGCGCCTTCGTGCCGACCGCCGCGGCGACGTCTACGTGCTCAACGGCACGAAGATGTGGATCACGAACGGATCCGACGCCGATACGCTCGTCGTCTACGCGAAAACCGATCCGCAGGCGGGGCCGCGCGGCATCACGGCGTTCATCGTCGAGAAGGGTTATCGCGGCTTCTCGACGGCGCAGAAACTCGACAAGCTCGGCATGCGCGGCTCGAACACCTGCGAGCTCGTGTTCCAGGATTGCGAGGTGCCGGCGGCGAACGTGCTCGGCAACGAAGGCCGCGGCGTCAACGTGCTGATGAGCGGCCTCGATTACGAGCGCCTCGTTCTCGCCGGCGGCCCGCTCGGGATCATGGCGGCATGCTTCGATGTCGTTTTGCCGTACGTCCACGAGCGGCGGCAATTCGGGCAGCCGATCGGCGAGTTCCAGCTGATGCAGGGCAAGCTCGCCGACATGTACACGACGATGAACGCATGCCGGGCCTACGTGTACGCGGTAGGGCGCGCGTGCGACAACGGGCGCACGACCCGGCGCGATGCAGCCGGCGCTATCCTGTACGCCGCCGAGAAGGCGACATGGATGGCCGGCGAAGCGATCCAGTGCCTGGGCGGCAACGGCTACATCAGCGAGTTCGCGACCGGCAGGCTGTGGCGCGACGCGAAGCTCTACGAGATCGGAGCAGGAACGTCGGAGATCCGCAGGATGCTGATCGGCCGCGAGCTCTTCGAGGAGAGTCGATGAGCAACGATCCTATCGTCATCGTCGGCGCGGCGCGGACGCCGATGGGCGGATTCCAGGGCGATTTCGCGTCGCTGTCCGCGAGCGATCTCGGCGGCGTCGCCATCAGGGCCGCCGTCGAGCGCGCGCGGATCGAGCCGACCGACGTCGACCGTACGATCTTCGGCTGCGTGCTGCCGGCCGGGCAGGGCCAGGCGCCGGCGCGGCAAGCGTCGCTCAAGGCCGGACTGCCGTCTTCGACGCCGTGCACGACGGTCAACAAGATGTGCGGCTCGGCAATGGAGGCGATGATTCTCGCGCACGACGCGCTCGTTGCCGGGTCCGCGGACATCGTCGTCGCGGGCGGCATGGAGAGCATGAGCAACGCCCCGTACCTGCTGCCGAAGGCGCGTGGCGGCTACCGGATGGGCCATCAGGTCGTGCAGGACCACATGTTCCTCGACGGCCTCGAGGATGCATACGACAAGGGCCGTCTGATGGGCACCTTCGCCGAGGATTGCGCGCAGAGCTTCGGGTTCACGCGCGAGGCGCAGGACGAGTTCGCGCTATCGTCGCTCGCGCGTGCGCTCGCCGCGAACCGGGACGGCACGTTCGAATGGGAGATCGCGCCGGTGAAGGTGAGCGGCAGGAAGGGCGACGTCGTGATCGCGAACGACGAGCAGCCGGCGAAGGCGTCGCCGGAAAAGATTCCGGGCCTGAAGCCCGCGTTCCGCAAGGACGGAACGGTCACGGCCGCCAATTCGAGCTCGATCTCCGACGGCGCGGCGGCGGTCGTGATGATGCGGCGCTCGACGGCCGACGCGCGAAATCTGAAGCCGCTCGCGACGATCGTCGCGCATGCGACGCACGCGCAGGAGCCGGGACTGTTCACGACGGCGCCGGTCGGCGCGATCGACAAGCTCTACAAGAAGACCGGCTGGACGACGAAGGACGTCGACCTATTCGAGATCAACGAGGCGTTCGCCGTCGTGACGATGGCGGCGATGAAGGAGCACGGCATCGCGCGCGACCGCGTCAACGTGCATGGCGGCGCCTGCGCGCTCGGCCATCCGATCGGCGCATCGGGCGCACGGATCGTCGTCACGCTGCTCGGCGCGTTGCGCAAGCACGGGCGAAGGCGCGGCGTCGCGGCGCTTTGCATCGGCGGCGGCGAGGCTACGGCGCTCGCGATCGAGCGCGCATAGGTACGACAGGTTCTACGGGCGGAGGCTCGGATCGTGATCCCGCTGCAGACGTGGCTCCTTTTCTGCGTCGCGTGCGTGGCACTGGCCGCGACGCCGGGACCGAACATGCTGTTCCTCGTCACGCGTACGCTCGCCCAGGGACGCGGCGCGGGCTTCGTCTCGCTCGCCGGCACGTCGACCGGCTTCGCGATTCACGCGGTCGCCGCCGCGCTTGGTCTTTCGGCGCTTCTCGCCGCCGTTCCGGTCGCCTACGAGATCGTCCGCTTCGCCGGGGCAATCTATCTCGCGTGGCTGGCCGTCGTCACGTGGCGTGCGAGCGGCGGCGCGACCGCGGCGAGCGCGCCCGCCCGACGTGCCGAGGCCGGGCAGATGTACCGGCAGGGCCTCGTCACGTCGGTGCTGAACCCGAAGCTCGCGGTGTTCCAGCTCGCGCTGTTTCCGCAGTTCATTGATCCGTCGCGCGGCAGCGTGCTCGTGCAGGGACTCGTGCTCGCGCTCACGCAGTTCGTCATCGTGGTCGCCGGCGATTCCCTGTGCGTGTTCGCGGCGACCGGTGCCCGCGGCTGGTTCGCGCGGCGGCCCGGCTGGAGCCGGTGGTCGAAGCGCGCGCTCGCCGGCGTGTTTGCGGCGCTCGCGGCGCGGCTCGCCGTGGAGTCGCGGGCCTGACGCGTCGATGACCGGGATCGTCGCGAAGCTCGTGCTGGTTGCCGTCGTCTGGGGAGGCACTTTCATCGCCGGGAGAATCGCGGCGCCGGACATGCCGCCGACGACCGCTGCGCTCGTCCGCTACGTGACGGCCTCGCTCGCGCTGCTCGCCGGCGCAGCGCTCGTCGTCGCCGGCGTATGGATCATCAATCGTCCGACCGGCGCGTTGCATGCGCCGGCGATCGCCCATCCGCATCCCTGACGAATGTTGCTGACGAGCGAACAGCGGCTGGTGCAGGACACGATGCGCGCGTTCGCACGCACCGAGCTCTCTCCGCATGCGGCGCAGTGGGACCGCGAGCACGCGTTCCCCCGCGCGGCGCTGCGCGGACTCGGGGAGCTCGGTGCGCTCGGCATGATCGTCCCCGAGCAGTGGGGCGGCGCCGGCATGGACTACCTGTCGCTGGCCATCGCGCTCGAGGAGATCGCCGCCGGCGACGGCGCCACGTCGACGATCGTCAGCGTGCAGAACAGCGTCGTCTGCGGGCCGATCCTGAAGTTCGGCGACGAGGCGCAGAAGGCCCGGTACCTACCTCCGCTCGCGCGCGGCGAGTGGATCGGCTGCTTTTGTTTGAGCGAGCCGCAGGCCGGCTCCGACGCGGCGGCGATCACGACGCGTGCCGAGCGGCGCGGCGAACGGTACCGGATCTCGGGCGTCAAGCAGTTCATCACGTCCGGCGCGAACGCCGACATCGCCATCGTGTTCGCGGTCACCGATCCCGACGCGGGCAAGAAAGGCATCTCGGCATTCATCGTCGAGACGAAGACGCCGGGCTACGTCGTCGCGCGCATCGAAAACAAGCTCGGCCAGCGCGCGTCGGACACCGCGCAGATCGTCTTCGAGCAGTGCGAGGTACCGGCCGCCAACCGGCTCGGCGGCGAAGGCGACGGCTATCGGATCGCGCTCGCCAATCTCGAGGGCGGGCGCATCGGCATCGCGTCGCAGGCGGTCGGCATGGCGCGCGCCGCGCTCGACGCGGCCGTCGGGTATGCGCGGGAGCGCGAGGCGTTCGGCAGGCCGATCGCCGAGCATCAGGCGGTCAACTTCCGGCTGGCCGGCATGGCGACGCAGGTCGAGGTCGCGAGGCAGATGGCGTGGCATGCCGCCGCGCTGCGCGACGCCGGCGAGCCGTGCCTCAAGGAGGCATCGATGGCGAAGCTCTTCGCATCCGAAATGGCCGAGCGCGTCTGTTCCGACGCGATCCAGGTGCATGGCGGTTACGGCTACGTCGCCGACTTCTCCGTAGAGCGCATCTACCGCGACGTGCGCGTCTGCCAGATCTACGAAGGCACGAGCGACGTTCAGCGCCTCGTGATCGCCCGGGAGATGCTGCGTTGAGCGGCGAGGTGGCGACGGCCGACGACGTTCGGGTCGGCGCACGCGCGTCGCGACGCGTGACGTTCGATGCCGGGTCGATCCGCCGTTTCGCATCGCTTTGCGGCGATCACAATCCGCTGCATCACGACGAGCGCGCCGCGGCGCAGGGACCGTTCGGCACGCTGATCGCGAGCGGCCCGCACGTCGTCGCGCTGATGATGGGACT
>DATIEN010000062.1:0-2186 GCA_035455705.1 Casimicrobiaceae bacterium
CCCGAGTGCTTCTACATCGAGCGCAAGTGCCGCGAGCGGATGAAGATCCCGGTGTTCCACGACGACCAGCACGGGACCGCGATCATCGTCGCCGCCGCGGTCATGAACGGCCTTCGCGTCGTCGACAAGCGCTTCGAGGACATCAAGCTCGTCTGCTCGGGCGCGGGTGCCGCCGCGCTCGCCTGCCTCGACCTGCTCGTGAGCCTCGGCGTGCGGCGCGAGAACATTTTCGTCTCCGACATCAAGGGCGTGGTCTTCGAGGGGCGCGTCGAGGAGATGGACGAGATCAAGGCGCGCTATGCGCAGCGCACGCACGCCCGGACGCTGCGCGAGCTTCTCCCGGGCGCCGACGTGTTCCTCGGGCTGTCCGCCGGTCGCGTGCTGAAGCCCGAGTGGCTGGCGGCGATGGCGCCCAATCCGCTGATCCTCGCGCTCGCCAATCCCGAGCCCGAGATCCTGCCGGACATCGCGAAGGCGGCGCGTCCCGACGCCATCATCGCGACGGGGCGCTCCGACTTCCCGAACCAGGTCAACAACGTCCTCTGCTTTCCGTTCATTTTCCGCGGTGCACTCGACGTCGGCGCGACGACGATCAACGAGGCGATGAAGCTTGCCTGCGTGCGGGCGCTCGCCGATCTCGCGACGATCGAGCAGTCCGACGTCGTCGCCACCGCCTACAACCTGCACGAGAACCTGCGCTTCGGCCCGGACTACCTGATCCCGCGGCCGTTCGATCCGCGACTCATCGTGATGATCGCACCGGCCGTGGCGAAGGCGGCGATGGAGTCAGGCGTGGCAACGCGGCCGATCGAGGATTTCGATGCGTACCGCACGCGCCTGCTGAGCTTCGTCTATCACTCGGGTCTGCTGATGAAGCCGATCTTCTCGGCGGCGAAGCAGGCGCCGAGGCGGATCGTCTTTGCCGAAGGCGAGGACGAGCGCGTGCTGCGCGCCGTGCAGGTGATCGTCGACGAGGAGCTGGCGAAGCCGATCCTCGTCGGGCGGCCGGCCGTGCTGGAGCGGCGGATCGAGCGCTTCGGCCTGCGCATCAAGCCGAACGTCCATTTCGAGACGATCAATCCGGAGTACGACGAGCGCTATCGCGACTACTGGATGAACTACTACGAGCTCACCCAGCGCAAGGGCGTGTCGCAGACGTACGCGCAGATCGAGATGCGGCGGCGTCATACGCTGATCGGCGCGATGATGATCCACCGCGGTGACGCCGACGGCATGATCTGCGGCACCTTCGGCACGCACGCGCTGCATTTGCACTACGTCGACCAGGTGATCGGGCGCCGGCCCGGCGCGTGCGCGTACGCGGCGATGAACGCGCTGATGCTTCCGAACCGGACGGTGTTCATCGCCGACACGTACGTCAACGCCGATCCGACGCCCGAGCAGATCGCCGAGATCGCGATCCTGTCCGCCGACGAGGTCCGCCGCTTCGGGATCACGCCGAAGGCGGCGCTGCTGTCGCATTCGTCGTTCGGAACCAGCAACCACCCGTCCGCACGCAAGATGCGCGAGGCGCTGGCGATCATCCGCGAGCGGGCCCCGGAGCTCGAGATCGATGGCGAGATGCACGGCGACGCCGCATTGTCGGAAACGGTGCGCAATGCGGCGTTTCCGAACTCGCGGCTCTCGGGCGACGCGAACCTGCTCGTCATGCCGACCCTCGATGCCGCGAACATCTCGTTCAACCTCTTGAAGGTGGCGGGCAGCGCCGGCGTGACGATCGGGCCGATGCTGCTAGGGGTCGCGAAGCCGATCAACATCCTGACCCCGTCGGCCACCGTTCGGCGGATCGTCAACATGACGGCGCTCACGGTCGTCGACTGCGCGATCGAGCGGCAGGCGAGCCTCGCTTACTGAAGCCGCCGTGCCCGCCACCCGGCGAGTCGGGCGGCAGGGCTGGCGTGGCGTGATCAGTTCACGAACGGCGCGAGCGCCGTTTGCATGCGCGTCGCCTGTTCTGCGCTGACGAGGCTCGCGAGAATCCTCGCGAATCGCGGTTCCCGGATCCCCGAGCCGATGTATTGCCAGCGGTAAGCGTCGAGAAAGCCGGCGCGAACGCCATCGCGGTGCTCGGGAGACAGCGGTCGCCCGCATGCGTCGAGAAAGTAGGCGGCGTCGGCGGCGGACTGGATCTGCAGCACGCCGTCGACCATCCGTACCAGGTCGAC
>DATIEN010000063.1:0-8377 GCA_035455705.1 Casimicrobiaceae bacterium
CCTCGAAGGTGAAGGCGCGCCTGGTCGAGGCGAACAAGGTTCCGGTCAATCTCATCAAAGTCGTCACCGAACGGCAGGTCGTGTACCTGATGGGCATCGTCAGCCACGCCGAGGGCGATGCGGCCGGCCAGGTCGCCGCGACGACGTCGGGCGTCCAGCGCGTCGTCAAGGTGTTCGAGTACACCGACTAGGGACGGCAGGCGGCGATGCCGAGCCCGGGTGCATCGCTGCCGCAGCCCCGTTATCCGGCGAAGATCGCCGACGCGGCGCACGCGCTCGAGCGCATCGGCGCGCTCGCGCGCCCGCTCGTGTTCACCAACGGCGTGTTCGACATCCTGCACCGCGGCCACGTCACCTACCTCGAGCAGGCGCGCGGCCTCGGCGCGTCGCTCGTCGTCGCCGTCAACTCGGACGCGTCCGCGAGGCGCCTCGGCAAGGGCGACGATCGCCCGCTGAACGCCGCCGACGACCGGATGGCCGTGCTCGCCGCGCTCGCCTGCGTGGATCTCGTCGTACCGTTCGACGCCGACACGCCGCGCGACCTGATCGTCGGCTGCGCGCCGGACGTTCTCGTCAAGGGCGGCGATTACACGGCGGCGACGACGGCCGGCGCGGCGGAAGTGCTCGCGGGCGGCGGCCGTTTCGTCGCGATCCCGTTTCGCTACGAGCGCTCGACCAGTGCGCTCGTCGAACGGATTCGCCGCGCACGAGACTAGCTTTGTCGCGTCAGTTCAGCGAGGTCGTGCAGCGCCCGATGTCCTCGAACGCGCCGTAAGCGGGTCGCGGCGGCCGCGGCGCGCCGCACAGATCGGCGGGCGTCGTTTCGACGGGCATCCGCCGCGGCGGTTCGCCACGCCAGCGCAGGTCGAGTCTCGCGGCATCGGCGAACAGGCCGCGCACGCGATGCATCCCGACGTAGAGGTATGCCGCCGCCGTGGTGAGGTTGTCGCGCGCGTGCACGGCGGCGCCGGTCGCGGCGCGGATGCTGCCGTCGACCAGATTGCCTTCGACGTCGGCGCTGCTCTCGCCGAAGCGCGCCGTGATGCCGGCCGTGTCGACGAGCGTGTTGTGCGTGACGACGCTGATCGCCGCGCGGTTCAGGTAGATGCCGTCGTCGGAGCACGACGCGACGAGGTTCGCCGCGACGACACCGCGGTCCTGCTCCGTGATGCAGCGCCCATCGCGGCATGCCGCGGGAGCCGAGCCTCCGCCGCCGAGCGAGAGGCCGACGCGCCGGCCGGGGAAACCGCGCAGACGATCCTCGCAGACGACCACGTTGCGCACGAACGCGTCGTCGCTTCCGCCGCCCTTCGCGAAGCCTCCGTAGCTCGTTTGGTCCCCGCGCGCCTTCACGAAGTCGCTGATGCGGTTGCCGACGATCCGCCAGTGGCTGGCGGCGACGAGATCGATCGGCGTCACCGGGTTGTCGGTGTCGCGGGGAGCGTCGTTGCGGATCACGTTGCCTTCGATTACTCCCCAGTCGGGAAACGCGCCGCGCACGCCGTTGATCTTGAACTGCGCGTTGAAGTCGACGAGTTCGTTGCGACGCGCGACGAAATGCGATCCTCCGCCGACCACGTGGAATGCATGCTCGCAGTTCGCATGCTCGCGGCACACGCCGCGAATCGTCAGATTCTCGAACGTCCAGTACGGTGCACTGACGAGAAAGCCCTCGACCATGTCGAACGCGAGCACGACGGAGCCCGCCTTCTCGGCGCGGACCGTAATCGGCGCGTCCGCGGCGCCCGACCGCCGCACGTCGATGTAGACGCCGTCGAAGCGGTACGCGCCGGGGATGAAGGTGATGACGTCGCCGGGTTGAGCGTCGTCGATCGCGCGCAACGCTTCGGCGGTCGAGCCGACGATCACCTCGCGGCCGTGCGTCCACGTTGCAGCGGAGTCGAGCGGCGGCACCGGCAACGGATCGTGGAAAGCTTCGCCGCGGCGATCCAGCGCGAGAAGCGCCGCTGCCACGTCATCGCCGATGCGCTCGATCAGCCTGCCATGGCCCTCGACGCGCCGCTCGATCCATGGCGCAAGGCGCCGCGGCGGCGTGTCGATGCCGTCGACGAGCGCGATGACACCGGTCACGACGACGAGCGCGACGAGTGCGGGCAGGACGTAACGCATGCGTTGCTATAATTGCACGATCGTTCCCGATGGCGACGCGATTGCGATGCTGACGTTCGACCGCGAAATCGACGCGCGCGGCCTCAACTGCCCGCTGCCGATCCTGCGCACGAAGAAGGCGCTGAACGACATGACGCCGGGCCAAACGATCCGCATCACCGCAACGGATCCCGGAAGCGTGCGCGACTTCGAGGCGTTCGCCCGGCAGACCGGCAATGCACTGCTCGAGCACGGCGAAGAGGACGGCGCGTTCTGGTTCGTGCTGAAGCGCCGCTGAGCGCGGCGATTCGCGGTCAGCGCCCGTAGCGGTGCTGGAATTCGGCGACGATGCTCCGCTCGACCTGGCGGATCGCGACGTCGATCGAACGGTCTCCCGGCTTGTACTCGCGGGCCTTGCGGAGCGAGTTGAGCGCTTCCTGATGCTGTCCGTTCGCTTCCTGCGCCTGCCCCAGGCAGCGCCAGGCCTCGGCGTTACCGAGATCGAGCTCGGCCCATGCGCGGCACGCTTCCAGCGCGCGCCGCGCCTCGCCTGCGCGGAGGAGCCGCGGGCCCTCCGCCGTGAGGAAATCGATGCGTGCACGCCGGGCGGCCATCATCGCCGCGAACTCCGCTTCGGTCGGGCCCTCGCTCGAAGTCGCGCTCCGGGCCGACGCAGCGGACCCCGGCGCCCACGGCCAATGCAACGCATCGGCGACGCCGCCCAACGAAAGCGCCGGGACGAATCGATCGAATTCGCCGCTGGCGCGCGCGAAGTGGCCCTTGATCGCATCGTGCGTGGGCACGGCCGAGACGATGGAGCTTTCCGTCCACGCCACGGCGCGCGCCATCGGTTGCTCCCAGGCTACGCCGTATAGCCAAATCATCGCGGCGAGCCCGCAGGTGCCGGTGACGGTGTTCACGACGCCGGCCGGTCCCTGCGTGACGAGGCAGTCCTCGGCGAAGTCCCAGTCGGTCTCCTGGTGCTGCAGCAGCCGCTCGTGCGCGATCGCGATCAGGATCGGCGCGACCAGCGGGAAGCCGCACCCGACGCCCTGGCACCAGACGCGAAGCGCGCGCCTCGCGCCCCTCACGAGCTGCGTACGCGTGTCGCGCCGCGCGTACGCGTCGGAGATCGAAAACTGCACGTAGACGCCGAACAGCCACTTGCCCGGCGTCGTGCCGACGGCGGTGATCAGCAGCGCCTCGATCGGTACGAACGACGCGGTGATCAGGATCGACGCGACAAGCGGATGCGCGAGCCAACGAGCCGTCCCGTCCGGCACGACGCCGAGCGCGCGCAGCTGCGACAGCAGCAGCGCGAGCACGAGGCCCCAGATCGCGTAGTCGAAGAGCCGCGCGGCCATGCGGTGCCACGGTCGCGGCTCGCTCGTGCGGCCCGACTTGGCGCGCTCGAGCTCGGCCATGCGCAGCTTGAAGATCCACGACGCGTCCTCCTGCGGCTGGTTGGTGCCGAGGAACACGCTGCGCTCGCGACGCCAGTTGAGGATCGCGAGATCGGTCTGCGGCACGAGCGACGAGCGGGGTCGAACCTGGCGTCGCCGGACGATGCCGATTCCGTGGACGATGCCGTAGATCGCCGCGAGCAGCAGGCCGGTGACGATGATCGATCCGAGCACCGAGCGGGCGACGACGACGAAGTTCGGCGGCGTGACGAACACGATCGCCGTCGCGATGAAGGCGCCGAAGAGCGCGCAGAGGCCGTACGTCAGCGCGCCGGAGCGGCGGAACGACGCCACGCGCTCGGTGAGCCCGGGATGGTGCGTCGCCGGAACGTCGGCCTTGTCGCCCGGCAGCTCCGAATCGAGCGCGTCGTCGATGCCCTCTTCGCCGGGCGCGGTCGGCGCCCCCGTTTCGGTCTCGTCATCGCCGAACGGCTTGCCGAGCAGCGACGAGGCGTCGTCCGCTTCGGGTGCCGAGCGCAAGAGCTCCGCATCGTAACGCTCGCGCCGATCGGTGTCGCCGAGGATGCGGCTCGCGTGGTTGATGAACCGAAGCGCTTCCTCGACGTTGCCCTGTCCGTCGCGCGTCTTCGCGTAATACTTCCGGATCAGGCCGCGCAGCGCCGCCCGCACCTCCTCATCGCTCGAAGTCGGGAGAATGCCGAGCGCATCGTAGAGCGTCGCCTTCATCGCCGCGCGTTGCGGTTACACAAGGGATATGACATTGGAATGGTCGGGCAAACCGCCGCTCGACGCAATGGAAACGGATCGTGCACGCATGTGGGATCCCGATCTGCATGTTCCGAGCAATTCCGGGACATCGATCGTATTCGGGCGGCGGCGCAAAAAAAGCGGCCCCGTAGGGCCGCTTGCCGACTGCCGCGGGCGGGCGGGGAACGCCCGCCGCCGCTTCCGGGCGTCAGGATGCCTGCTCGGGCTTCGCCACGTCGCGCGCCGACAGCTTTTCGCGAATCCGCGCCGATTTGCCTGAACGCGCGCGCAAATAATAAAGTTTCGCGCGGCGCACGTCGCCCTTGCGCTTCACCTCGATCGACGCGATCAGCGGCGAGTACGTCTGGAAGGTCCGCTCGACGCCTTCGCCGCTCGAGATCTTGCGGACGGTGAACGACGAGTTGAGGCCGCGGTTGCGCTTCGCGATCACGACGCCCTCGTAGGCCTGCACCCTCCGTCGCTCGCCCTCGACGACGTTGACGTTGACGACGACGGTGTCACCGGGGGCGAAGTCGGGGATCGTCCGGTTGAGCCGCGCGATCTCCTCGCGCTCGAGCGTTTCGATGATGTTCATGGCGTGGTTCCTTTCGTTCGTCTCTTGCGAAGGACGTCTTCCGACGCGCAGTGCAGGGCGCCCCCTGATGCGCGCTTCCTCGTGGTTATCGGCACTCGGGCCGGCTCCGATCGACCGCCGTGAGCTGGTACTCCGCGAGCAGCGACTGTTCTTCCTGCGACAAAGCGCGGCGCGCGAGCACGTCCGGGCGGCGCGACCACGTGCGCCCGAGCGACTGCTGCAGGCGCCAGCGCCGGATCGCGGCGTGATCGCCGGACAGCAGCACCGACGGCACGGCCTCGCCATCGTAGCGCTCGGGCCGCGTGTAGTGGGGGCAGTCGAGGAGCCCCTCGGCGAACGAATCCTGCTGCGCCGATTCCGCGTCGTTCAGCGCCCCCGGCAGTTGCCGGACGATCGCATCGATCAAGAGCAATGCCGGCAACTCGCCGCCGGACACGACGAAGTCGCCGACCGACACCTCGCAGTCGACCTCGTGGTCGATCAGCCGCTGGTCGATGCCCTCGTAGCGGCCGGCGACGAGCGTCAGCGCCGTTTCCGGTTCCCGCACCAGATCCATCACCCGCCCGTGCGTAAGCGGCGTTCCCGCCGGCGACAGGTACAGCGTGACGCCGCGCGCGGTGCCCGCATCGCGCTGGGCCTTTCGCGCCGCGCCGATCGCGGCCGCCAACGGCGCCACCATCATCACCATGCCGGGACCGCCACCATAAGGACGATCGTCGATCGTCCGGTACGCGTCGGTCGCGTAATCGCGCGGATTCCATACGCCGAGCTGCCAGAGTCCGCGCTCACGCGCGCGGCCCGTGATGCCGTACGCGCTCGCGTGCATCACCATTTCCGGGAACAGCGTGACGACGTCGATGCGCATTCGATCGGGGCATGTCCTGCGTTGCGCCGCGCCTCAGGCGTCGGCGGGCCAGTCGACGTCGATGCGGCGAGCGGCGGCGTCGACCTGGTCGATGTGCTGCGCGACCCACGGGAGCAGCCGCTCCACGCCGTCGCCGTCGATCACGCGCGCGATCGGGTGCGCCCCGCTCTCGACGAAATCGCGCAATGTGCCGAGCGCGACCCCCTGCCGATTCACCACGGCCAGGCCGACCAGGTCGGCCTGGTAATGCTCGTTCTCGGCGAGCGGCGGCAGCGACTCACGCGGCACGCCGATCTCGGCGCCGCGCAAGGCGCCGGCGGCCTCGCGCGATTCGACGCCCTCCAGCTGCGCCACCAGTGCATGTCCCTGCGGCCGCACGTCGCGCACGCGGTGTCCGGTCCAGGCACCGTCGCGTGCCCGCAGCAGCCACTCGCGACGATCCAGAAGCGAAGCCGGGTCCGCGCATTCCGGCCGCACGCGGAACGCTCCGCGTACGCCATGCGGCGCGCCCACGCGCCCCATCACGACGATGCGGCCCGGCGCGCTGGCGCTCAGGCCGCGGGCGCTGCCGCCGCCGGCGCCTGCTTGGCCGCGCGCACGACGAGCGTCTGCACCGTGTCCGAGAGCCTCGCGCCGTTCTTCTGCCAATAGGCGACGCGATCCTGCGCGATGCGCAGGCCCTCCTCGTGCGCCGCGGCCATCGGGTTGTAGAAGCCGACGCGCTCGATGAAGCGCCCGTCGCGCCGGTCGCGCGAATCGGCCACCACCACGTTGTAGAACGGCCGCTTCTTGGCGCCGCCGCGGGCCAGTCTGATCACCACCATAGCGAATCGTCCAGTTCGGGCCTTCGTCGGGCTGCGATCGCTCGCGTCGAGATCCCGGCCGCAAAACGAAAAGTCAATGATTATAAGCCGAAAGGGCCATTGCCGGCAACAGGCGCGGCGGCACCGCCCCTCGCGGCGTGACGGCAGCGCAACGCCGCAACCGCCAAGGAGAGGCAGGCGTCGCTCAGCGTCCCATCATCATGTTGCGCAGGCCGCGCATCATCTTCTGCGGGCCCTTCGACACGAGCTTCATCATCTTCTGCGTCTGCTCGAACTGCGCGAGGAGCTGGTTCACCTCCTGCACGCTGACACCTGCACCCGCTGCGACGCGCCGCTTGCGCGACGCCTTCAGCAGTTCGGGCTTCACGCGCTCGGCGCGCGTCATCGAGTTGATGATGCCCTCGATGCGCGCGATGCGCCGCTCGTCGACCGGCGCCCCCTGCGCGGCGCGCGCGACCTCGGCGGGCAGCTTGTCGACGAGCGCCGCGAGTCCGCCCATCTTGCGCATCTGCTGGATCTGCGCCTTGAAGTCGTCCAGGTCGAAGCCCTTGCCCGACTTCACCTTCTTCGCGAGCTTCTTCGCCTGCTCGACGTCGACGTTGCGATGCGCATCCTCGATCAGCGACAACACGTCGCCCATCCCGAGAATGCGGGACGCCATCCGCTCGGGATGGAACACCTCGAGGCCGTCGATCTTCTCCGAGACCCCGGCGAACTTGATCGGCGCGCCGGTCACCTGCCGCACCGAAAGCGCGGCACCGCCGCGCGCGTCCCCGTCGAGCTTGGTCAGGATCACGCCCGTCAGCGGCAGCGCGTCGTGGAAGGCGCGCGCCGTGTTCACCGCATCCTGGCCCTGCATCGCGTCGACGATGAAGAGCGTCTCCACGGGCTGCACCGCCTGGTGCAGGTCGGCGATCTCGCGCATCATCGACTCGTCGATCGACAGGCGTCCGGCGGTGTCCACGATCACGACGTCGTGATAGTGGCGCCGCCCCCAGTCGAGCGCGGTCTGCGCGATCGCGACCGGCTTCTCCGCGGTCGTGGACGGGAAGAAGTCCACGCCGACCTGCGCCGCCAGCATCTTCAACTGCTCGATCGCCGCGGGCCGATACACGTCGGTCGACACGAGCAGGACCTTCTTCTTCTCGCGCGCGAGCAGGCGTGCGAGCTTCGCGGCCGTCGTTGTCTTGCCGGCCCCCTGCAAGCCGGCCAGCAGGATGACGGCCGGCGGACGCGTCGCGAGATCGAGCGGCTGCGCGGCGCCGCCCATCAGCGCAGTGAGCTCGCGGGCAACAACGCCGATCAGCGCCTGGCCGGGCGTGAGCGAGCCCACGACCTCCTGGCCGACCGCCTTTTCCTTGAGGTCGTTCACGAACGTGCGAACGACGGGCAGCGCGACGTCGGCCTCCAGCAGCGCAAGCCGCACCTCGCGCAGGGCGTCCTGGATGTTCGCGTCGGTGAGGCGCGCTTCGCCGCGCAGCGTCTTCACGACGCGCGACAGGCGTTCGGTCAGCGTTTCGAGCATGCGTGGACCGGCGCGAACCCTCGAAGCGGTGCGCCGTTGGGTAAACTCGTGAAGTGACGATTCTACTGCACGCGCTCGTCGCCGCGCTCTACGCGGGCGCTGCGTGGCTGCGCTGGCCGCGGCGCGATGCGCGGACGCGGCGCGGCCTCGCCGCCGCGCTACTCGCGCTCGCGCTGATGCTGCATGCGCTCGCGATCGGCCGCGCGATCGCCGTGCCGGACGGCCTCGACCTCTCGTTCGTCAACGCGTTGTCGCTGGTGTCGGCGCTTTCGGTGCTCACCGCCTGGC
>DATIEN010000064.1:0-43226 GCA_035455705.1 Casimicrobiaceae bacterium
TGCAGGCGACCGCCGGCGCCTGCGGCAAGCAGCGTGGCGATCCTGCGCTGCATCGCCGGCGACGGAACGACGATCGCGGACTCGTACGCGAACATGTCGTCGAGGAAGAAGTCGGCGAGTCCGTCGTCGAACAGCGTCGACGTCGCCGTGCCGCAGGCATTGAGCTCCTCGACCATCGTCCAGTCACCGCGCGGATGATCCCGCCAGGCGAAGGCGGCGTGCGAGTAGCGCAGGCCGTAGCGCGAGAGGTCGCGGCCGACACGCGCGACGATCGCGACGTGAGCGTCGGTCTCGTCCAGCGTTCGTCGGACGTCGATCGCGAGCGTCAGAGCGTCGCGTACCTCCGCCGGCGACAGGCGCTTTTCGGTGCATGCCTGACCGGCGTCGGCGGCGAACGAGACGAGCGCGAACGCGATGGCGAGGGCTGCGCGCATGGTCGTCTCCTCACATCTGTGTGGAGCGCGCGGTGTAGATCATCGCCCGGGCGACTTCGTTGGGAATGAACGCGACGAATCGTCCGCCTGCGATGAGCGACAACCCGGCCGTTTCGGCGACCACGGTCACCGTCTGACCGACCGCGACCGAGCCGGCGCGCGTGACGTCCTCCGCCACGCGAATCGACGCTTCCGAGCCGCTTGCCGCATCACGCAACAGGATGACGCTCGCATCGCCTGCGGCAGCGACGCCGGCGACGACGAACATCCCGCCGGCACGGAGGAGATTCGCACTGCCGTCGACAACGGCGCCGGAACCCGCGATCGCGGCTTGGGAGGCTGCCGCCGAGGCGGACGTGCTGTCTTGCGCGAGGGTTTGCATCGACACGGTCGAGGCGACGAGAGCGGCGGCGGCCAAGGCAAACAGTGTGCGCTTCGTTTTCATGGCGTTGTCTCCGGTGGTGGGTGGAAGCGGGACGCATCCCGCGATCGGGAGTCTGCGCCGTGGGTGACGCTGGTCAATACTCAGATAAGGGAGTATCGTTTTGCGATACCGTCGGAGCGACACGGCCGTGAGCGACACCCAGCAGCTCGTCGAGGCGCTGAAGCAGCTTCTGAAGGCACGCGAGCTCACGTACGCGGATCTCGCGCTTCGCCTCGGCCTTTCGCACGCGAGCGTCAAGCGTCTCTTCTCGGCGCAGACATTCACGCTGGCGCGGCTCGCGCAGGTGTGCCGCGTGCTCGAAATCGACTTCTTCGATCTGGCGCGCCTCGCGCGCGGGCGCACGGATTCGACGCGCGAGATGAGCGAGCGACAGGAAACTGCCCTCGCGCAGGACGCGAAGCTGCTCGGCGTGTTCTACCTGCTGCTGTCCGATTGGTCAGCGCACGACATTCTCGACGCCTACGAAATCCCGGAAACCGAGCTCGTGCGGCTGCTCGTGCGGCTCGACCGGCTGCAACTGATCGAGCTTCTTCCAAAGAACCGCGTGCGGCTGCGCACGCCGAAGCTCGTGCAGCTACGTCCCGGCGGCCCGATCCACCGCGCGCACGGCAAGCGCGTCGTCGACGAGTTCGTCGCCGCGCAGTTCGATAGCGTCGGGGGCCTGTTCCGGTTCGAGTGCCGGGAACTCTCCAAGGTATCGTACGCGCTGATGCAGCGCCGGCTGGAGCGGCTGGCCGCCGAGTTCCTCGAGCTCGCCGAGCTCGACGCCGCGCTGCCGTCCAGGCGTCGCGAAACGATCGGGGTATTGCTCGCGATGCGCCCGTGGGCGCTGTCGCTCGTTACCGGGTTGAAGGCGCGATCGGCGCCACGCTCGGCAACGTAGCCGATTCGGCGTGCCCGTCGCCGCCCGATTGTGTCGACTTGATCGTCGCGCGCGCGCGGCCCTTCGCGAACGTGAGGCCGACCTCGTCGCCAACGCGAAGCTCGCCGGCGTTGCCGACGATGCGTCCGTCGGCCTCGGTGACGATCGCGTAGCCACGGTCGAGCACGGCAGCGGGATTGAGCAGCGCGAGCGCCGCGCCGAGGCGCTCGACGTCGCGCGCCGCGCGTGCGAGGCGCTCGCGGCCGTTGCGAACGAGCGCACTCTCGAGCGCCTCGACGCGTCGTGCCTGCGGCGGCGGCGTGCGCAGCTCGCGAACGAGGCGCGCCCGAGCCGCCTGCACGCGCTGCAGCGCCGCGTTGCCCCGATGCGCGAACGCGCGCATCAACCGGGAGGCGAGGACGCGCGCGCGTTCGGCCTGCAGCGCGAGGCGGGCGGCCGGGTGCACGAGACGCCGCGACGCGATATCGAGCCTTTGCGAGCAGTTGTCGAGACGGTGCGCAAGCGCGCGCGCGAGCCGCCGCTGCAGCGCCGCAACCGTCGCGCAAAGCGCGGCGCGATCGGGCACGACCAGCGCCGCCGCCGCCGTAGGCGTCGCGGCCCGGACGTCGGCGACGAAATCGCAGATCGTGAAATCGGTCTCGTGGCCCACACCCGAGACGATCGGCAGACGTGAGTGAAACACCGCGCGCGCGACGACCTCCTCATTGAACGACCACAGGTCGTCGAGCGAGCCACCGCCGCGGCAGAGGATCAGCACGTCGACCTGCGCGTGCGCATTCGCCGCCCGGATCGCCGCCGCGATTTCGCTCGCGGCGCTCGCGCCCTGCACCGACGCAGGGTAGAGAATCACCGGCACGCCGGGAGCGCGCCGGCGAAGCGTCGTCAGCACGTCGCGGAGCGCGGCCGCATGCCGCGACGTCACGATGCCGATGCGCCGGGGGTACGGCGGCAATGCGCGTTTGCGCGCCGCGTCGAAGAGACCGGCGGCCTCGAGCGCGCGCTTTCGCGCGAGGAAGCGCTCGTAGAGCGCGCCCATGCCCGCGAGGCGCATCGTCTCCACGTTGACCTGGAACTCACCGCGCGGCTCGTAGATGGAGGCGACGGCGCGTACCTCGACGGCGAGGCCTTCGCGAAGCGCGAAGCCCAGCGCCTGCGATTTCTGACGGAAGAACACGCAGCGCACCTGCGCGCTCGAATCCTTCAGCGTGAAGTAGAGGTGCCCCGAGGCGGCGCGCGTGATGCCGGAGATCTCGCCGCCGATCCAGACGAGCCCGAGGTGACGCTCCATGAGCAGGCGCGCCGTCGACACGAACAGCGACACGGGCAGGACGGCGGAAGGGTTGCGCGGAAGTTCGCCGCCGCCGCGTCCCGAGGCGGCATGCCGCACCGCATCATCGGTCATGGGCACGCCCGGGGAGCCCGTGCTCGGTCATCGGCGCTGTAATGAACAAGATCACGCGATTGTCCTGGACAGCAACGCCGACGAGCGGCGCAATCGGAGGCGAGAGCCTGCGTCATCGGGGTGACGTGAGCCGGCGTTGGAGAGGCGAAAGGGTGCGGACGCGTCGGTTCAGCCCCTTGAATCGGCGTAACTTTTTCACGGCGCGATTTTCGTCACGGCGCCGCTTTTCCTGACCTGCGCGAGACTTAGGTCGCCAATTTACAAGATATGCACATTAGTATCCACAGGATTTGTGGACAACCCGCCGCGGGCCACGTCGACATCCCCGCGCAAAGCCTTGTCCGGCGCGGTTTTCCGGGGTGGAGCAGTGGCCCCCCTGTGAACGGGCGCGCTGACGCGACCGCGGCCGGCGGTTAGAATTCCCGTCGTGGGACCTTGTTCATGAACAAAACTGTCCATGCTGCGCCGCCAGATGACGCCGCGGCCGCCGCCCCCGCTGCGCACCCCGCAGCGGCGGTGCGCGGCGACGACGATGCGCGCGGCATGGGCTCGAACTTCCTGCGTGCGATCGTCGCCGAGGACAACGCGAAGGGCACCTACGGCGGCCGCGTGGTCACGCGGTTTCCGCCCGAGCCGAACGGTTACCTGCATGTCGGCCACGCGAAGTCGATCGTGCTCAACTTCGGCCTTGCGGCCGACAACGGCGGCACGTGCCACCTGCGCTACGACGACACGAATCCGCTCAAGGAGGATGTCGAATACGAGGACGCGATCGCCGAATCGGTGCGCTGGCTCGGCTACGACTGGGGCGCGCACCGCTACCACGCGTCCGACTATTACGACACGCTCTACGCGTTCGCCGAATGGTTCGTGGAGCAGGGACTCGCGTATGTCGACAGCCAGTCGCCCGACGAGGTGCGCCGCACGCGCGGCACGCTGACCGAGCCGGGTGTCGCGAGTCCCTGGCGCGAGCGCAGCGTCGCCGAGAACCTCGACCTTTTGCGCCGCATGCGCGCGGGCGCGTTCCCCGACGGCACGCACGTCGTTCGCCTCAAGATCGACATGGCCAGCCCGAACATCAACATGCGCGACCCGGTCATCTACCGGATCCGGCATGCGCGCCACCACCGCACCGGCGACAAATGGTGCATCTACCCGCTCTACGATTACACGCATTGCATCTCCGACGCGCTCGAGCGCGTGACGCACTCGATCTGCACGCTCGAGTTCCAGGATCACCGGCCGCTCTACGACTGGATCGTCGAGCGACTCGCCGAGGGCGGACGGCTTGCCCGGCCACTGCCGCACCAGTACGAATTCGCACGGCTCAACCTCACCTATGTCGTGCTGTCGAAGCGCAAGCTGCTGCGCCTCGTCGACGAGGGCCACGTCGACGGCTGGGACGACCCGCGCATGCCGACGCTCGTCGGTGCCAGGCGGCGCGGCTACACACCGTCGGGATTGCGCGCATTCAACGAGCGGATCGGCGTGTCGAAGTCCGATTCGTGGATCGACATGAGCGTCCTCGAGGACACGATGCGCGACGATCTGAACGCGAGTTCGCTTCGTCGTCTCGCCGTGCTCGACCCGATCCGGCTCGTCATCGACAACTATCCTGCGGGTCAGCGCGAGGACATGAGCGCGCCGAACCACCCGCAGAAGCCCGAGCTCGGGCGCCGGATGCTTCCGTTCACGAGCGAGCTTTTGATCGAGCGCGACGATTTCTCCGAATCGCCGCCAAAAGGTTATTTCCGGCTTTCGCCCGGAGCGGAAGTGCGCCTTCGCTATGCGTACATCGTCCGCTGCAGCGGCGTCGAGAAGGATGCGAACGGGCGCGTGACGGTCGTGCACTGCACCTACGACCCGGCCACGCGCAGCGGGACGGCGGGGGCGGATGCGCGCAAGGTCAAGGGGAACATCCACTGGCTCTCGGCCGGGCACGCGGTGAAGGCCGAGGTGCGTCTGTACGACCGGCTCTTCCGGGTGCCCTTCCCCGGCGCGCGCGACAGCCGGATACCGCACGGCGCAACGGCGGGCGCCGCCGATCCGTTGCCTACGCACGTGGCCTTCGTCGCCGGAGACGAGGACGACGCGAACGAGGAGCGCGAGCGCGATTTTCTCGCCGACTTGAACCTCGATTCCAAGCGCGTCGTCGAAGCCTGGCTCGAGCCGGCGCTGGCACTCGCGACCCCCGAAGAGCGGTTCCAGTTCGAGCGGCACGGCTATTTCGTCGCCGACCTCGCCGACCATGCCGCGGGCCGTCCCGTGTTCAACCGCACCGTGACGCTGCGCGATTCGTGGGCGAAGCCCGGGCGCTGACCCCAGGGCGGAACGGCGAACGGCATTCGGGCCCGCGGCCTTGTGCCCGAAGGGTCGCGCGCTAATATTGGGAAGCGATCGTGTGCGCCGGCGACTCCGCCGGGCCGCGACGTCGGAGACCCTCCATGAAGCGGATCATTCTGTTCATCGCGACGAACCTCGCGGTACTCGTCGTCCTGTCGGTCGTGCTGAAGATCCTCGGGCTCGACCGCGCGCTCGCGGCGCAGGGCTACTCGTATGGCCAGCTTCTCGTCTACTCGCTCGTCGTCGGGTTCACCGGCGCAATCATCTCGCTGCTCATGTCGAAGACGATTGCGAAGTGGACGACCGGCGCGCAGGTGATCGAAACGCCCCGCAACGAAGCCGAGGCGTGGCTCGTCGACACCGTGCGCAAGCTCGCGACGCAGGTGCAGATCGCGATGCCGGAAGTCGGCATCTACGAAGGGGCGCCGAACGCTTTCGCGACCGGGGCATTCAAGAACTCGGCATTCGTCGCGGTTTCGACCGGTTTGCTGCAGTCGATGAACCACGAGGAGGTCGAGGCGGTGCTCGGCCACGAGATCTCGCACGTCGCCAACGGCGACATGGTGACGCTGACGCTGATCCAGGGCGTCGTCAACACCTTTGTCATCTTCCTGTCGCGTATCGTCGGCTCGATCGTCGATCGCACGGTGTTCCGCACCGAGCGCGGCACGGGACCGGGCTACTTCATCACCGTCATGGTGTGCCAGATCGTCTTCGGCATCCTGGCGAGCATGATCGTCGCGTGGTTCTCGCGCTGGCGCGAGTTTCGAGCCGACGCGGGCAGCGCACGGTTGCTCGGGGCGCAGCCGATGATCCATGCGCTGCGGCGCCTCGGGGGCCTCGAGGCGGGCGGCCTGCCGCAGGCGATGAACGCGTTCGGCATCGCCGGCAGCGGCGGATTCATGGCGCTCTTCGCAACGCATCCGCCGATCGAGCAGCGCATCGCGGCGCTCGAGTCGGCGCCGGCGGCTCGATAGGGGCGAGGCATGCGCTACAAGATCGAGGTACAGGACGACACGGGCATCTGGAGCGACGTGCTTGGCGACGACGGCAGGATTCTCGTGTTCGACGACGAGAACGCGGCGCGGGCGGCGCTCGCCGAGCGCTTTCCGATCCTCGTCCAGATGGAGAAATACGCCGGCGGCAAGCGGACGCGCGTGATCCGCATCCTCGAGGACGAGGACGACTGGCCCGCGGGGGCGGCCCGCAAATCGTGACCCTGATCGAAACGCCACGGAGAACCGGATGATCGAACTGTATGCCGCCAACTCGTCGAACAGCCAGCGCGTCGCGATCATGCTCGAGGAATGCGCGCTGCCGTACAGCGTGCGTCGCGTCGACCTCGGCAAGGGCGAGCAGCGCAGCGAGGCGTTTCTCGCGATCAACCCCGCGGGTGCGGTCCCCGCGATCGTCGATTCCGACGGGCCGGGGGGCGCCACGGCGCTTACGCAGTCCGGCGCGATCCTGCTCTATCTCGCAATGAAGACCGGACGCTACTTCCCGCAGGACCCGGCGCGGCGCGTGCGCGCGTTCGAGTGGTTCATGTTCGCGGCGAGCGACTGGTCGAGCTTCTCGACGATGCTGTTCCTGAACACCGTGATCCTGCCCGACAAGTCGCAGGCGAACGGCGCGTTCTACGAGGAGCGCCTCGGGCGCTATTTCCGCGTCGCGAACGAGCGGCTCGCCGCGCGCGAGTTCCTCGCCGACGAACTGTCGATCGCCGACTTTGCGCTCTATCCGGTCGTGCGCGTGCGTTACGCGCTCGTGGAGAAGGCGGCCGACCTCCCGCACCTTTCGCGCTGGGCCGAAACGCTTGCTGCGCGGCCCACCGTCGAGCGCGCAATGGCCGCCGTCGGCTGACCGCGTCGGCGTCTTCCAGAAACGAAGCGGCCGGCCACTCGAGGCGAGTGCGCCGGCCGGCTTTTTCCCCCGCGCGCGGAAACGTTCGCGCGCAAGGAAACGCGAATCGCGCTACTTGAGATGGGTCGAGACGAGCTTCGTCATCTCGAACATCGACACCTTGTTCTTGCCCCCGAACACTGCACGCAGCTTGTCGTCGGCGTTGATGAGCCGCTTGTTCACGCTGTCCTGCAGCTTGTTCTTCTTGATGTAGTCCCAGATCTTCTTCGTCACTTCCGTGCGCGGCATCGGCGACGTGCCGACGACGGCTGCGAGTTGCGACGACGGTTGCATCGCCTTCATGAAGGCGGCATTCGGCTGGCGCTTGCGCGCCGGGGCCGACTTCTTCGCGGCGGGCTTCTTCGCAGCGCTTTTCTTTGCGGCGGGCTTCTTCGCAGCGCTCTTCTTCGCGGCCGGCTTCTTCGCAGCCGTCTTCTTCGCAGCCGGCTTCTTGGCCGCGGTCTTCTTCGCAGCTTTCTTGGCAGTAGCCATGTTTCTCCTTCCTGTCGGTTGTGCGGGCGTTACGCTGCAGCGTCCTCGGCGCGTCTTCCCATTCCTTCGTCATGACGCTCCATCGGCGGCGACTATACCGCATTTTCCTAGGGGGGAAGGGGCTTTCCCAAGGGAAATTCCTCTCGGGCGGCGGAATGTTGCAACGGCGCGAACTGCGCGTTCGCGCAAGTGCGCCGACGATGGCTCGTCGCTCGGGATCGCGACTTCCGCGGAGTAGAATCGTTGCCATTCCCGCCCGATGTCCGCCGCCCCGACCGATCTCGCGCGACTGCGCACCGACTACAAGCGCGCCGCCCTGAGCGAGCGCGACGTGGCGGCCGATCCCATCCTCCAGTTCTCGCGCTGGTTCGACGAGGCGGTCGCCGCGCTGGTACCGGAGCCCAACGCGATGACGCTCGCCACGGTGGACGCAGACGGTCAGCCCGCTGCGCGCATCGTGCTGCTGAAGGCCGTCGACGCGCGCGGGTTCGTCTTCCATACGAACTACGACAGCCGCAAGGGGCGGGACATCGGCGCCAACCCGCGCGTCGCGCTCGTGTTCTTCTGGCCCGAGATCGAGCGGCAGGTGCGCATCGAAGGGCGCGCCGAGAGGGTCGGCGCGAAGGAGTCCGACGATTACTTCGGCGAACGCCCGCGCGCCTCGCAGCTCGGGGCCTGGGCGTCGCCGCAGAGCGCGCCGATCGCCGATCGCCGAGCGTTGGAAGCGCGCTTCGCCGAGGCCGAGGCGCGCTTCGCGTCGCGCGACGTGCCGCGTCCTGCGAACTGGGGCGGCGTCCGTGTGGCCCCCGGGCGCATCGAGTTCTGGCAAGGGCGCCCGTCGCGGCTGCACGATCGGCTCGTCTACGAGCGAGGGGCCCGCGCCTGGTCGATCGGCAGGCTCGCGCCGTGACGGTGCGTCCCACGCCGTTCGCGGCCGTCATCGCGTTTGGCGTGGCCAATCATCTGGTGCTGACGGGCTCGCGCGTCACCGTGTCGCTGAACGCGCTCGCGCTCGGCGCCGACGCGGCGACCGTGGGCGGGCTGATGGCGCTGTTCGCGCTGTTCCCGATGTTCTTCGCGATACCCTGCGGACGCCTCGCCGACCGGATCGGCGTGCGCGCACCGATGCTGGTCGGCTCGATCGGCAACGCCGCCGGCGTGCTGGTCGCGACGCTGTTGCCCGGGTTGCCGGCGCTTTTCGCGACGGCGATGCTGACCGGCGTGTCGTTCATGCTGTTCCAGGTCGCCGCGCAATACGCGACCGGCGAAATAGGCGGCCTCGCCGCGCGCACGCGAAACTTCGGGTTGCTCGCCCTCGGTTATTCGACGTCGTCGATCGCCGGTCCGATGATCGCCGGGCTCATGATCGACCACGCGGGCTTCCGCGCGACGTTCGCGTTGCTGACGCTGCTGCCGCTCGTGCCGATCGCGTTGCTCGCAACCAAACGGATCCCGCTGCCCGGACCGCACCCGGCGCGCACGGCCGGCATCGAAGGCAGCGCGCTCGACTTCGTCACCCACCCCGAGCTGCGTCGCGTCTTCCTGATCAACGGCCTCGTGTCGATGGCGTGGGAGCTCTACACGCTGTTCGTCCCGATCTACGGCCACGGAATCGGCCTCTCGGCCTCGCGGATCGGCTACGTGCTCGCCGCATTCGCCGCGGCGACGTTCGCCGTTCGCCTCGCGATGCCGGCGATCGCGCGGCGGATGACCGAGCACGCGGTGCTCACGTCGGCGCTCTACATCGGTGCGTTCGTCTACCTCGCGCTGCCATTCTCGCGCAGCGTCGGCGTGCTGATGGCGCTGTCGTTCTGCCTGGGGCTCGGACTCGGCGCGAGCCAGCCGATGGTGATGTCGCTGCTCCACAGCCATGCACCGCCCGGGCGCCTCGGCGAGGCGGCCGGCGTGCGACTGTCGCTCGTGAACTCGATCTCGGTCGCCGTGCCGCTCGTTTTCGGAGCCGTCGGCGGCGCGTTCGGCTTCTCGCCGGTGCTGTGGTCGGTCGGCCTCTGTCTCGCCACCGGCGGCTGGCTTACGCGGTCGACGCGCCGCTAGCCGCTCGCTTCTTCAAGCGTTCGGTCCACGTCTTGCGAAACTTCGCGACCTTCGGCGCGACGACGTACGCGCAATAGGGCTGGCGCGGGTTGCGCTCGAAATAGTCCTGGTGATAGCCCTCGGCGGGATGGAAGGGGGCGGCACCGGCGAGCTCCGTCACGATCGGGTTCGGCCACACGTGCGCGCCTTCGAGCTCGGCGATCACGCGCTTCGCCGCCTCGCGCTGTGCGTCGTCGAGGGCGAAGATCACCGACCGGTACTGCGTGCCCACGTCGTTTCCCTGGCGGTCAGGCGTCGTCGGATCGTGGATCGTGAAGAAGACGCGCAGCAGGTCGTCGTAGGAGAGCGTCGCCGGGTCGAACGTGACGCGGACCACTTCGGCGTGCCCGGTGTCGCCGCCGCACACCGCTTCGTAGCTCGGGTTTTGCGTCTGCCCGCCGGCGTAGCCCGATTCGACGGACACGACGCCGTCGAGCTCGCGGAACACGGCATCGAGACACCAGAAGCAACCGCCTCCCAGGAGCGCGGTTTGATACGTTGCGTGGGCCGGCATGAGGATCTCCGAGGTTCGCTTGCGCGGGTCGCGCCGTCGGTGTGACGTCGCGAGACACCGTCGCGTTCCATCGCGTGCGCGGGAAGCCGCGACATTCGTCGCACGTTCGCCGCGATAGCTTACGCGCGGCGTCGGCGCGCTTATCGCCGGCTGCGATAATCGGCACCCCTTCGCGAATACGTCGCGCCTTGACGGCGAATCCGTTCCGCTTCGCTCATCGCGTCGTCGCGCGCCTTCGCGACGTCGACCTCGCGCGCGCCGCGGGCAGCCTGTCGTTCACGACGCTGCTCGCGATCGTCCCACTCTTTACCGTCGCGTTCGCGTTCGTCGCGCGCTTTCCGCTCTTCCAGGGCTGGCTCGAGGTGCTGGAGCAGTTCCTGCTGCGGCACATGCTGCCGTTCGCTGGCGCGGCGCAAATCCGCGCGCACGTCGTCGCCTTCGCCGAACAGGCGGCACGGCTCACCGGAATCTCCATCGCGCTGATCGGCGTCACCGCCGCGCTCGCCGTCGCGACCGTCGAGCGCGAGATGAACGCGATATGGGGCATTCGGCGCGGCCGCTCGCTTCCGACGCGCGTCCTCGTCTATGCGATCGGCCTCACCGCCGGGCCCGTCCTGCTCGGCGCGAGCATCTCGGTCACGACGTGGCTCGTCGTCCATTCGCTCGCGGTGGTGCCGCTTCGCAAGACGCTCGGCGCGCAGATCGTCGAGGCGCTACCGTTCCTGTTCTCGACGGCGGGGCTCACGCTGCTCTACAAGGGCGTACCGGCGCGCCACGTTGCGCTGCTGCCGGCGCTCGTCGCGGGCGCCCTCGCGGCCGGCGCATTCGAGGCGGCGAAACATGCGTTCGCCTGGTACCTGAGGCGCGTGTCGAGTTACGAGGCGGTCTACGGGGCGCTCGCGGTGCTGCCGATCTTCCTCGTCTGGATCTACTGCTGCTGGCTGATCATCCTCGCCGGTGCCGCCGTTTGCGCGACGATCTCCGAGCCCGGAGGACGCCGCGGGCGCCGAGGCGCGCAACGCGCGTGAGCGTCGAAAGCGGGATCCCGACCGCGCCGACGGGCCGCAATGGCGAACCGACGCGGGCCGCCCGCCGACGCGCCGGTTGCCGAACCATGCCTGCCACGCTACATTTCGCCGCTGTCCATCAGGAAGAGGGAGCGACGACACCGTGTGGGCGATGATTCAAGCGGCCGGATGGCCGATCTGGCCTCTCATCATCGCGTCGATCGTGGCGCTTGCGCTGATCTTCGAGCGCCTGTGGTCGCTGCGACAGAGCGTCGTCGCGCCGCCCGGCATGGTCGATCACGTGCTCGTCGAATTCCGGCAGACCGGTGCGACGCACGATCTGCTCGCCCGCACCGCCGAGCAGGGTCCGCTCGGAAGGATCCTCGCGGCGGGGCTCGCCAACGTGAAGAGCCCGCGTCCGGTGATGAAGGAGGCCATCGAGGAGGTCGGACGCGTCGTCACCCACGATCTCGAGCGCTTTCTGACGACACTCGGCACGATCGCGTCGATGGCGCCGCTGCTCGGTCTCTTCGGCACCGTGATCGGCATGATCGAGATCTTCGGCTCGCAGACGGCCGCCGGGTCGAACCCGATCCAGCTCGCGCACGGCATCTCGGTCGCGCTCTACAACACGGCGATGGGCCTGATCGTCGCGATCCCGAGCATGATGTTCTACCGCTACTTCCGCTCGCGGGTCGACGCGCTGGTGGTCGAGATGGAACAGCAGGCGATCAAGCTCGTCGACTTCGCGCACAACGAGAGAAGGTGAGCGTGGCCGCGCCGTCCCGAGAGGCGAATGGCTCCCCCTTTCGGGGCAGCGAAGCGGCGCACGCCGCGAGCGTGGGGGTTCGATGAATCTGCGAGGCGACCGGGCGCGCGACGACCCGGAGATCAATTTCATCCCGCTGATCGACGTCCTGCTCGTCATCCTGATCTTCCTGATGGTGACGACGACGTACCAGCGCATCGCCGAGCTGCAGATCACGCTGCCGGAGGCGAACGCCGATCCGGCGAAGGAGCGCCCGCGGGAAATCGACGTCGGCCTCGACGCCCAGGGACGCTACAAGATCGGCCGCGACCCGCCGTTCACGTTCACGACGGTCGACGCGCTCGCCGACATGCTGAAGCGTGCCGCCGGCGACACGAAGGATCCGGTCGTCGTCATCGATGCCGACGCGCAGGCGACGCACCAGTCGGTGATCCACGTGATGGAAGCGGCCCGCAACGCGGGCCTTACGCACATCACGTTCGCGACGCAGGCGTCCCCGTCCAGCGCGGGCAAGTGAGTCGCGCGGGCGCCGCGCTCGCACGCACCTGGTATTCGCGGCGGTCGACGCCGGTCGCCGCGCTGCTGAATCCGCTCGCGTGGATCTTTGGCGCCGCGGCCGCGCTGCGTCGTGCCGGCTACCGGAACAACCTGCTGAAGCGAACGCGCGTCGGCGTTCCGGTCATAGTGGTCGGCAACATCACGATAGGCGGATCGGGCAAGACGCCGCTCGTCGCCGCGCTCGTCCGCGCGCTCGCGGCGCGCGGACGGCATCCCGGGATCGTGAGCCGCGGTCACGGCAGGCGCACGCGCGATACGCGCGGGGTGCGCGCGGGCGACCACCCGGACGAAGTCGGCGACGAGCCGTTGCTGCTCGCGGCGACCGGTGCTCCGGTCGTCGTGGGTCGCGATCGCGTCGCCGCGGCGCGCCTTCTGCTCGCAACGCATCCCGATGTCGACGTCGTCGTCGCCGACGACGGGCTGCAGCATTACGCGCTCGCGCGCGACGTCGAGATCGCCGTCGTCGACGCCGCACGGGGACTCGGCAACGAGCGGCTGTTGCCGGCCGGCCCGCTGCGCGAGCCGGCGTCGCGACTCGATTCCGTCGATGCGCTCGTCTGGCGCACGGCGGCGGGTGTCCGGCCGCGGATGCGCGCACACGCGCACGAGTTCGTCGTCGATTACGAGCCCGCGTCGTGGATCAATCTGGTCGATCCTGCGCGAGGCTTTGATTGCACGTGGCTCGCCGATCGAGCGAACGTCGCGATCGCCGGCATCGGCAACCCCGACGCGTTCTTCGACGGCTTGCGCGCGCAAGGCTTCGCGGGCTCCACGCACGCCTTCCCGGATCATCACCGGTACACCCGCGACGACGTGGCCTTTCCCGGTGCATCCGCGGTCCTGATGACCGAGAAGGACGCGGTAAAATGCCGCGCATTCGGCGATGCGCGGATGTGGATGCTGCCGATCGACGCTCGCATCGATCCGGCGCTCGTCGACCTCGTGCTGGAGAAGATCGATGGACCCGAAGCTGCTCGAAATGCTGGTTTGTCCGGTGACGAAGGGTCCGCTGATTTATGACCGCGAGCGCAACGAGCTCATCTCGCGCTCGGCGCGTCTCGCGTATCCGGTGCGCGACGGAATCCCGATCATGCTCGAGGAGGAGGCGCGCAAGCTCTCGCCCGAGGAATGGGAAGCGGGGAAGGAGTGACGCCGGCGTCGAACGCCTGCGGTTCGAACTTCAGCGTCCTCATTCCCGCGCGCTACGCATCGTCGCGATTGCCGGGGAAGCCGCTCGCCGACCTGGGCGGCAAGCCGATGGTCGTTCGCGTCGCGGAGCGCGCGCGACAAAGCGGTGCGGTCCGCGTCGTGATCGCGACGGACGATGCGCGGATCGAGGCCGCCGCGCAAGCGCACGGCGTCGACGCGATCATGACCCGCGGCGATCATCCGAGCGGAACCGATCGTCTCGCCGAGGCGGCGCGAAACCTCGGCCTCGCGAACGACGAGATCGTCGTCAACGTCCAGGGCGACGAGCCGCTGCTCGATCCGGCGTTGATGCGCGGGGTCGCGACGACGCTCGCCGCGTCGGCCGATGCGGCGATCGCGACGGCGTGCCACAGGATCGTCGACGTCGACGAAGCGTTCAATCCGAACGTCGTGAAGGTCGTGCTCGATGCAAGGCGTCGCGCGCTCTACTTCAGCCGGGCGCCGGTTCCCTGGGCGCGCGGCGCTTTCTCGACACGTCCGCCGACGCTGCCTGCGGAGCTTCCGATCTACCGTCATTACGGGCTCTACGCTTACCGCGTGGCGTTCCTGCGGGCATTCCCGACGCTTGCGCCGGCGCCGACGGAAGCGTTCGAGGCGCTCGAGCAGCTGCGCGCGCTGCATCACGGCTATCGCATCGTCGTCGACGTCGCCGACGGCGTGCCTGCCCCCGGCATCGACACGCCGGAGGATCTCGCGCGCGTGCGGCGCCTGCCGGCCTTCTCGTCCGCGACCGATTGACCGGGCTCGCCGGATCCTAGATCCTAGAGCGAATCCCGAATCGATTCGAGAAGAGCGATGCGACTGATCCTGCTCGGCCCTCCGGGCGCAGGCAAGGGTACGCAGGCCGCGTTCATCCGCGAGACGTACGGCATTCCGCAGATCTCCACCGGCGACATGCTGCGCGCGGCGGTCAAGGCAGGGACGCCGCTGGGCCTCGCCGCCAGGAAGGTCATCGATACGGGCCAGCTCGTCTCCGACGACATCATCATGGAGCTCGTGAAGGAGCGGCTGCGCGAGCGCGACTGCGCGCAGGGTTATCTGTTCGACGGCTTTCCCCGCACGATCCCGCAGGCCGACGCGCTCACGAAGGCCGGCGTGCCGATCGACTACGTGGTCGAGATCGACGTGCCGGATGCGGCGATCATCGAACGGATGAGCGGGCGGCGGCTGCACGCGCCGTCGGGGCGCACCTATCACGTCAAGTTCAAGCCGCCGAAGATCACCGGTCGCGACGACGTGACCGGTGAGCCGCTGATCCAGCGCGAGGACGACACCGAGGACACCGTTCGCAAGCGCCTCGCGATCTACCATGCGCAGACCGAGCCGCTCATCGCGTACTACCAGCAATGGGAGGCGAGCGGCGATCGCGGCGCGCCGCGGTACCGGAAGGTGAACGGCATCGGCACCGTCGAAGGCATACGCGACGCGTGCCTCGCGGCGCTGCGCAGCTGAGCGGCGAGGTCCGCGCAGGCGAAGGCAATGGCGCCGCTCGTCAGCATCGTCGTGCGCAGCATGGCGCGACCCTCGCTCGCCGACGCGCTCGCGTCGATCGGCGCGCAGGACTACGATCGCGTCGAGGCGCTCGTCGTCGCCGCGTGCGGCGCGACGCATCCGTTGCCGCCGGCGATGGTGGGCGCGCATCGGGTGCGCTTCGTCGAGGGCGATGCGCCGCGCAGCCGTCCGCAGGCCGCCAACGTCGGCCTCGATGCTGCGGAAGGCGAATGGATCACGTTCCTCGACGACGACGATGTGCTGCTCCCGTCGCACGTGAGCGGACTGATGGAGGCGCAGCGCAATGCCGGCGACTGCCTCGTCGTCCACACGCTCGCGCGCGCGCGCTTCGCCGACGGCAGCGACCAGACGGTCGGGCAGCCCTTCGCGCCGATCGAGCTCTACGAGCGCAACTTCATCCACCTGTCGATGGCGATCGTCGCTCGCGAGCTCGTCGCGCGCGGCTGCCGCTTCGACGAGACGCTCGAGATCCTGCAGGACTGGGACTTCTTCATCCAGTGCGCGCAGCACACGCGGTTCCATTTCGAGCCGAGGCAGACGTTCGAGTGGCGCGCCGACGTCGGCACGTCGGGTGCCGGAGGCGGCGCCAACCAGGACGACGCGCGCTTCGCGAAGTTTCGCGATCGCATCTACGCCAAGTGGCAGTCGCGATACGGCGCGCTCGTCGACGACGTCGCGGCGCGCCTCGCCGACGCGAACGACGTGGCGAAGCGCGGTGATCTCGCCGGCGCCGAAGCGATCTGCCGCGACGTGCTGGCGATGAGCCAGAACGACCCGTTCGCGCTCAACCTGCTCGCCATGCTGCAGCGCTCGGCGGGACGGCTCGACGATGCGATTGCGACGCAGCGGCTTGCATGCGCGGTGCGGCCGGGCGACGCTTCGCTCGCGCATAATCTCGCGCTGCTCGGCAGCGCTGGCGCGCGCTGACGGCGGCACGAACGGAAGCGAGGAGGGACATCGCGATGGCCAGACGCAACGCGTTCTACGCCCAGTCGGGGGGCGTGACCGCCGTGATCAACGCCAGCGCTGCCGGCGTCATCGAGACGGCACGCGCGCACCGCGGCGCGATCGGCCGCGTCTACGCGGGCCGCAACGGGATCATCGGCGCGCTCACCGAGGACTTGATCGACACGAGCCGGGAACCGGCGCGCTCGATCGCGGCCCTTAAGCACACGCCGGGCGGCGCCTTCGGCTCTTGCCGCTACAAGTTGAAGTCGCTCGACGAGAGCCGCGCGCAGTATGAACGTCTGATCGAGGTGTTCCGCGCGCACGACATCGGCTACTTCTTCTACAACGGCGGTAACGACTCGGCCGACACGTGCCTCAAGGTGTCGCAGATCGCGCAGGCCCTCGACTACCCGCTGATCGCCGTTCACGTGCCGAAGACGGTCGACAACGACCTCGCGGTGACCGACAACTGCCCGGGCTTCGGCTCGGTCGCGAAGTATGTCGCGACGTCGATGCGCGAGGCGGCGTTCGACGTCGCGTCGATGGCGAAGACGTCGACGAAGGTTTTCGTGCTCGAGGTCATGGGACGCCATGCGGGGTGGATCACTGCCGCGATCGGCCTCGCCGACGACGAGGACACGCCGATCCCGCTCGTGCTGCTGTTTCCGGAAGTGCCGTTCGACGAAGCGAAATTCCTCGCTGCCGTCGACGATCGCACGAAGCGGTTCGGCTACTGCTGCGTCGGCGTGTCGGAAGGCCTTCGCAACGCGGAGGGCAAGCTCATGGGCGAGGCCGGAACCAAGGACGCGTTCGGCCACGCTCAACTCGGCGGCGTGGGTCCGCAGATCGCGTCGCTCGTCCGCGACAGGCTGCGCTACAAGTTCCACTGGGCCGTCGCCGACTACCTGCAACGCGCCGCGCGGCATATCGCGTCGAAGACCGACCTCGACCAGTCGTATGCGGTGGGGAAGGCGGCGGTGGAGCTCGCGCTTCGCGGACAGAGCGCGGTGATGCCGGCGATCGTGCGGGTGTCGGATCGCCCGTATCGCTGGAAGATCGGCGTCGCGCCGCTCGCCGAGGTCGCGAACAAGGAGAAGATGCTGCCGCCCGACTACATCACGCGCGACGGCCTCGGCATCACCGGCAAGGCGCGCACCTATCTCGCGCCGTTGATCAGGGGCGAGGCGCCGCCGCCTTATCGGGACGGATTGCCGCGCTACGTGCGCTTGAAGAACGTGGAAGTGCCGAAGAAGATCGCGACGTCGTTCGAGGTGTGAGCAAAGTTGGGTCCGCCATCCGAAGCGCCTGAGCGATGAACCCGAGGCTCGTCGACTACTACTTCACGCCGGTGTCGCCGTGGAGCTATCTCGGCCATGCGCGACTCGTGGAGATCGCGCGCCGCCATCGCGCCACGATCGCCGTGAAGCCGATCGACCTCGGCCGGGTGTTCCCCGCTTCGGGCGGCCTGCCGCTCAAGGACCGCGCGCCGCAGCGCCAGGCGTATCGCATTGTCGAGCTCGCGCGCTGGTCGAAATACCTGGGGATTGCGCTCAATCCGCGGCCCGCGCATTTTCCGGTGCGAGCCGACCTCGCGTCGCGGTGGATCCTGGCCGCGCTCGAGCAGGGAACGGATGCGGCGCTCGATCTGGCGCTCGCGTTCGGTCGCGCGCTGTGGGCCGAGGAACGCGACATCGCGGCACACGATACGCTCGCCGCCATCGCGTCAGGGCAGCGGCTCGACGTCGCCGCGCTCGACGAGCGCGCGAACGCGCCGGACATCGCGACGCGCTACGCGGTGTTGACGCAGGAGGCGATCGACCGCGGCGTCTTCGGCGCTCCGACGTACGTCGTCGGCGGCGAAATGTTCTGGGGACAGGACCGGCTCGACTTCCTCGACCGCGAGCTGGCAAAATAGCGCGTTTTGGCGGCCCGGGTGCTCCAGGGGACCCAACCGCGAAGAGGAACGGCATGGCCGCGCGATCGGGGCCGCGCGGCCGCAGGGAAGCGTCCGAGCGAATGGCGCGACGAAGCCGTTTCGAAGATCACGAACGCTCAAGGGAGTCGTCAATGTCCAACTCGCTCATCTTCGCGCTCGTCTGCGCGATAGCGGCGATCGTCTACGGCGCGGTATCGATTCGCTGGATCCTCGCCAAGCCCGCGGGCAATCCGCGGATGCAGGAAATCGCGGCGGCGATACAGGCGGGGGCCAAGGCGTATCTCAACCGCCAGTACACGACGATCGCGATCGTCGGCGTCATCCTCTTCATCCTGATCGGCATCTTCCTTTCGTGGCGCACGGCGGGCGGCTTCGCGATCGGCGCCATCCTGTCCGGTCTCGCGGGCTACATCGGGATGAACGTGTCGGTGCGCTCCAACGTTCGCACCGCCGAGGCGGCGCGGACGGGATTGAACGAGGCGCTGGCGGTCGCATTCCGCGGCGGGGCGATCACCGGCATGCTGGTCGTCGGGCTCGGCCTCCTCGGCGTCACGGGCTTCTACTGGTTCCTCGTCTCGTCGGCGCACTACGCGCCCAACCTCGAGAACGAGGGTCTGCACGGCGCCATCCAGCCGCTCGTCGGCCTCGCCTTCGGCGGCTCGCTGATCTCGATCTTCGCCCGTCTCGGCGGCGGCATTTTCACCAAGGGTGCCGACGTCGGCGCCGACCTGGTCGGCAAGGTCGAAGCCGGCATCCCGGAAGACGATCCGCGCAATCCCGCGGTGATCGCCGACAACGTGGGCGACAACGTCGGCGACTGCGCCGGCATGGCGGCGGACCTCTTCGAGACCTATGCGGTGACGATCGTCGCGACGATGCTGCTCGGCGCGCTGCTGATGCCGACGATCGCGACGACCGCGGTCACGTATCCGCTGGTGCTCGGCGGCTTCTCGATCCTCGCGTCGATCGTCGGCTGCTATTTCGTCAAGGCGAAGACCGGCGGCAAGATCATGAACGCGCTCTACCGCGGCCTGATCGTCGCCGGCGTTCTCTCGGCAATCGGCTTCTGGTTCATCACGCAGCACATGATGGCCGCGATCGGCAGCGTGAACCCTGCGCTGTCGCCGTTGCGCCTCTGGGGTGCGTCCCTCGTCGGCCTCGTGCTGACCGCGGCGATGGTCGTGATCACCGAGTATTACACGGGCACCGAGTTCAAGCCGGTGAGGCACGTCGCGTCGGCGTCGACGACCGGGCACGCGACGAACATCATCGCGGGCCTCGGGGTGTCGATGAAGGCGACCGCGTGGCCGGTGATCGCGGTCTGCGTCGCGATCCTCGTCTCCTACCTTTGCGCGGGTCTTTACGGCATCGCGATCGCCGCCACGGCGATGCTGTCGATGACCGGCATCATCGTCGCGCTCGACGCCTACGGGCCGATCACCGACAACGCGGGCGGCATCGCCGAGATGTCCAATCTTCCCGATTCCGTTCGCGCGATCACCGATCCGCTCGACGCGGTGGGCAATACGACCAAGGCGGTGACGAAGGGCTACGCGATCGGCTCGGCGGGCCTCGCGGCGCTCGTGCTCTTCGCCGACTACACGCACGCGCTCGACACGGCGGGCCTGTCCACGTCGTTCGACCTGTCGAACCACATGGTGATCATCGGGCTGTTCCTCGGCGGCTTGATCCCGTACCTGTTCGGCGCGATGGCCATGGAGGCGGTGGGCCGGGCGGCGGGCGCCGTCGTGGTCGAGGTGCGCCGGCAGTTTCGTGAGATCAAGGGCATCATGGAAGGAACGGCCAAGCCCGAGTACGGCGTCGCCGTCGACATGCTCACGCGCGCTGCAATCCGCGAGATGATCGTGCCGTCGCTCTTGCCGGTGCTCGTGCCGATCGTCGTCGGCCTCGCGCTCGGGCCGACCGCGCTCGGCGGTCTCTTGATGGGCACGATCGTCACCGGCCTCTTCGTCGCGATCTCGATGACGACCGGCGGCGGCGCGTGGGACAACGCGAAAAAGTACATCGAGGACGGCAACTTCGGCGGCAAGGGCTCCGACGCGCACAAGGCCGCGGTCACCGGCGACACCGTGGGTGACCCGTACAAGGACACGGCCGGACCGGCGGTCAATCCGCTGATCAAGATCATCAACATCGTCGCGTTGATGATCGTGCCGCTGCTCGCGATGCACGCGCCGGCGCGCGGCGCAGCGCCAGCCCCAACCATCAGCGCGCCCGCGCCCGGCGCCGCGTCCACGATGGCTCCAGCGCCGGCACCGGCCAAGTAGCGTTGTCTTCGCGAGCGCCTTTCGACGCTCGCCTCGCCAACGAAGGAAACCGGTCGACGAGGACGACCGTGCGCTTGCGCGCTGTCGCGAAGGCCAACCGGCAACCGCTTCCGGTGACTGCTCGCGAACGAGCCGGCGCAGCACCGGGGAGGCGCCGCGCGCCGGCGTCTACAATGCGCGCCGGTATGCCGAAGACTCTGCCCGGACGCGTATGCGGGTTCGCCGTCGCTGCCGCGCTTTCCGCTGGCGTGTGGGCGCAACCGTTGCCGCCGGAGCAGCCATCCGGCTGGATCGACAAGGCGCCGGTTGCGAGCCGCCACTTCATGGTGGCGGCCGCAAATCCGCTCGCAACACGGGCTGGCTACGACATGCTGGTGGCGGGTGGCAACGCCGTCGACGCGGCGATCGCCGTGCAACTGGTGCTCGGCCTCGTCGAGCCGCAGTCGTCGGGTCTCGGCGGCGGCGCCTTCGTGCTCTACCACGACGCGAGAACGAATCGGCTCGTCGCGTACGACGGACGCGAAACGGCGCCCGCGGCGGCAAGGCCGAACCGCTTTCTCGACCGCGACGGAACGCCGCTCGCGTTTCTCGACGCCGTGGCGGGCGGCCTGTCCGTCGGCGTGCCCGGCACCGTTCGGCTGCTCGAGACGCTGCACCGTCGACACGGAAAGCTGCCATGGCCGCGGCTCTTCGCGTCGGCGATCGCGCTCGCGGAGCGCGGCTTTCCGGTATCGCGGCGGCTGCACAACGAGATCGCCTCGCAGTCGATTTGGCCGCAGAAGCGGGCGCACGACTACTTTCACACCGCCGACGGCGCCCCTCTTCCCGCCGGCACGCTGCTGCGCAATCCCGCGTATGCGCGCACGCTGCGTCTCCTTGCCCGCGACAAGGCAAAGCCGTTCTACGACGGCCCGATCGCCGACGACATCGTGCGCACGGTTGCCGCCGCGCCACGGCATCGGGGCGACATGACGCGCGCGGACCTTGCGCTTTACGCGGTGAAGGCGCGCGCGCCGGTCTGCGGCGCTTATCGTGGTTACCGCGTATGCGGCATGCCGCTGCCCTCGTCGGGCGGCCTGACGGTGCTGCAGACGCTCGGCATGCTCGAGCCGTACGACGTGGCATCGATGGGCCCCGCGTCGTTCTGGAGCGTCCACTTCGCGAGCGAGGCCGAGCGCCTCGCGTTCGCGGATCGCAGCGTCTACATGGCGGATCCGGCGTTCTACTCGCCGCCTCCCGGGCTGCTCGACGCCGGGTACCTGCACGAGCGCTCGCTCCTCATCACGGCGACGCGAAGCCTCGGTATCGCCGAGCCCGGCGATCCCGCGCGCGAGCGCGCCGCCATGCCGGCGCTCGCGTGGGGTCGCGACCGCGCCGCCGACTTTCCGTCGACGTCGCAGATCTCGATCGTCGATGCCGAGGGCAACGCGCTTTCGATGACGACGACGATCGAGTACGCCTTCGGCAGCCGGCTCCTGACCGAGGCTGGTTTCCTGCTCAACAACGAGCTGACCGATTTCTCGTTCGTTCCCGAGGAGCACGGCAAGCCGGTCGCGAATCGCGTCGAGCCGGGCAAGCGCCCGCGCTCGTCGATGGCACCGACGATCGCGTACGACGGCGCGGGCCGCGTCGCGATCGTCACCGGCTCGCCCGGCAGCAGCGCGATCATCGAGTACGTGGTCAAGACGCTGCTCGCCGTGATCGACTGGAAGCTCGACCCGCAGGCGGCGGCCGCACTGCCGAACTTCGGAAGCCGCAACGGCCCGACCGAGCTCGAGAAGGACACTCCGGTGGCGGCGCTCGCGCCAAAGCTCGTCGCGCTCGGACATCGGGTGGCGGTGATCGAGGAGACGAGCGGCGTGCAGACGATCCTGCGCACCCCGGGCAAGCTCGTCGGAGGCGCCGATCCGCGGCGCGAAGGGATCGTGCTCGGCGACTAGCCGGCATGGCGCGAACAGGAAACCGCCGCAGTGGACCCGATGCCCGTCGCCGAAATCTTCTCCGCCGCCGTGCTGTTGCTGCTCGTCATCGATCCGTTCGGCAACGTGCCGATCGTCGTGTCGGCGCTCGCGAACGTGCCGCCGTCGCGCCGGCCGCGCGTCGTGCTGCGCGAGTGCCTCGCTGCCTACGTGATCCTCGTCGCGTTCATGTTCGGCGGGCAGGCGTTCCTGCAATGGCTGCAGCTGTCGGAGGTGTCGCTGGCGATCGCCGGGGGCATCATCCTGTTCCTGATCGCGCTGCGCATGGTGTTCCGGCATCCGGAAGGCGTGTTCGGCGACCCAGCCGGTTCCGAGCCGTTCCTCGTTCCGCTCGCGATACCGTCGATCGCCGGCCCCTCGGCGCTGGCGACGGTGATGCTCATGGTGACGCGCGATCCCCGGCATCGGCTCGCCTGGCTGCTCGCCCTCACCGCCGCGATGGTCGTCACCACCGCCGTGCTCCTCGGCGCCTATCGCCTGCAGCGTATGCTGGGCGAGCGCGGCATGATTGCGGTCGAGCGGCTGATGGGCCTCGTGCTTACGGCGCTCGCCGTCCAGATGCTGCTGAACGGCGTGCGCAGCTTCATCGCGACGCTCGCGGAGGCCGCCTGAGACGCGGAGGGAATAGGGCCGCGGATCTGACTGTTACCGTGAAACCCCGTTCGCGCGAAGCCGAATTGATCGAATCGTACAACCGCGCCGCAATCGCGCTTCACTGGATCACCGCGGCGCTGATTCTCGTCAACCTGGCGCTCGGCCTGTCGATGGTCGGATTGCCGATCTCGCCGCGCAAGCTCTCGTGGTACGTCGTGCACAAGTCGATCGGCATCACCATCTTCCTGCTGACCTCGCTGCGGCTCGCGTGGCGCGCGCTGCGGCCGCACCCGGCCCCGGTCGCGATGCCGGCCTGGCAGCGTCGAGCGGCGGCGCTCGCGCACGGCCTGCTCTACGCATTGCTTCTCGCGATACCGGTGAGCGGGTGGATCTACAGCTCGGCGACCGGTGTGCAGGTCGTCTACCTCGGCATCGTTCCGCTGCCGGACCTCGTAGCCAAAAATCGCGCGCTCGGGGACGTGCTGCGCCTCGTGCACGTGGGGTTGAACGGGCTCCTCTTCGCGGTTGTCTGCCTGCACGTGGCGGCCGCTTTGCGTCATCATCTCGTCGATCGTGACGGCGCGCTCGCGCGCATGCTGCCGCTCGTCAAGCCGAACCAGCCGCTTCACTCATGATCGGGAAGGTCCTCGTTCTCGGATGGCTGGCGCTCTTCGCCGTGACGCCGGCCGCGCGCGCCGACGTCGTCGTCGCGGCGAAGAGCGACATCGGCTTCACCATCAAGCAGATGGGCGTCAAGTTCGATGGCCGCTTCCGCAAGTGGATGGCCGACGTCGTGTTCACGCCGAAGTCGCTCCCGTCCTCCAAGGCGGTCGTCGACATCCACCTCGGCAGCGTCGATCTCGCGAGCGACGATTCCGAGGCGGAAGCGAAGGGACCGCTGTGGTTCGACACGGCGAAATTCCCCACGGCCCATTTCGCGTCGACGTCGATTCGCGACGCCGGCAACGATCGCTACGAGGTCGCCGGCAAGCTCACGCTCAAGGGCATCACCCGCGACTGCGTCGTGCCCATCACCGTCACGACCGACGCGTCCGGCAACCGCATCGCGGAGGGCTCGTTCTCGATCCGCCGGCTCGACTACCGGATCGGCGAGGGCGAATGGGCCGACACCGGAACCGTCGACAACGACATCGTCGTTCGCATCCGGATGACGCTCGCGCCGTCGCCGTGAGCCCGATTCATCCTATCCACCCGTACAGTTTCCGGCCCGCGGATGAAGCGCGCCCGCTCACCAAAGGAGGCATCATCGTGAAGAGCCGTCTCGCCGTCGCATTGGCCGCCGCGCTGCCCGCGCTGGCATTCGCCGCTCCCGAAACCTACACGATCGATCCGGTGCATTCGCAGCCGCAGTGGGAGGCGCATCACATCGGCTTTTCCGATCAGCGGGGAAGCTTCACGAAAGTGGAGGGAAAGATCACGCTCGACCGGGCGGCGAACAACGGGTCGGTCGACGTGACGATCGACGCGGCGTCGGTGCGCAGCTATGACACGCGGCTCGACGCGATCCTCAAGGGCGAGAAGTTCTTCAACGTCGAGAAGTTCCCGACGATTACCTTCAAGTCTAACGACGTGAAGCTCGACGGCGATCGCGTGGTTGCCATCAATGGCGAGCTCACGATGCTCGGAGTGACGAAGCCTGTCGCGCTCAAGGTTGTGCACTTCGCCTGCGGAGCGAATCCTTTCAACAAGAAGCCGATGTGCGGCGGCACCGCCACGGCGACGATCAAGCGCTCGGAGTGGGGGATGACCAACGGACTGCAGATCCGCAACCCCGACGACGACATCGACCTGCTGCTTACAGTCGAAGCTCCGCTACAGCAGCCGCAGGGCTAGATTCCTTAGCGCGGCAGCAGGTAGCCGTCCTCGCGACGGACAGCGCCGGCGCGCTCGAGCTCGGCGACGAGCTGTTCCGCGAGCATCTCGGGCGGGAGCTTGTAGTAGCGCGCGTTGAACTCGCGGTACATCTCGACGCGCTCGACGTAGTGCGGCATGTCGGCGAGCGGCATGCGCTCGCGGTCGAGCAGCGCGAACACCAATACGACCTTGAGCGCGTGCCGAACCATGCGCGAGGGGTCGGCTTCGAACGCCTCCGTTCGCCGGTACGCACGCGCGAGCGCCTCGTCCACGCCGCCGAACGGCTCGCCGTGGCCGGGAATGACGTGGCGGACGTCGAGCCCCGCGATCAGGTCGAGCGTGGCGCGCGTCGCGGGCATCGCGTCGGCATCGATGTCGGGCGGCATCACGAAGCCGTAGCCGTTCTGCCACAGCGCGTCGCCGGAGATCAGAATCCCGTGCTCGTCGTTGAAGAACACGAGCGCGGCCATGTCGTGGCCCGGCGCTGCCAGCAGCTGCCACTCGAGATCGCCCCACACGTGCTTCGATCCCGGCTCCAGCGTCTCGGTCGCTGCGAAGCGCTCGGCCCGCTGGCCCGCGTAATCGAGCAGCAGGCGTCGCTGGTCCCACGCGGCGATCAGCGGCGCTTCTCCCGCCGGCACGGCAATGGCGCATTCATACGCGCGATGCAGCGCCGCGTTGCCGCCCATGTGATCCGAATGGCAATGCGTGTTGACGAGCTTCGCGAGGGGCGCGCCGTCGAGCCCCATGCGCGACGCGACGAGCGCGAGCGTAAGCGGCACGTGCTTTTCGTAGCCGGAATCGATGACCACGCTGCCGTCGCGGCTTCGCAGCACGACGACGTTCGCCGACAGCCAGTCGCGAACGAACACGTGCATCTGCGGCGGCAGCCGCCTCATTGCAGTTTCGCGAGAAAGTCGCGGACCAGCGCGACGCGCTCGCCGAGCGTCGGCGCTGCCCGCTCGATGCGCAGACGGTCGGGACCCGCGAAGCGGATGCGCCCGTCCTTTTGCACGAGCAGGATCAACTGCCCTGGATCGAACGGCGGCGCCTTGACGAACGTTATCGTCGTGCGCTCCGGCCCGGCATCGATCTTGGTGACGCCAAGAGGTCTTGCCGCGAGCCGCAGACGGTGACAGGCGATCAGCGCCTGCGCCGGCTCGGGTGTCGGGCCGAAGCGGTCGACGAGCTCCTCGCGCAGCAGGTCGAGTTCGTCGATCGACTCGCAGCTCGCGAAGCGCTTGTAAAGGACGAGCCGCTCGTGGACGTCGCTGCAGTAGAACTCCGGCAGCCGTGCCGGCGTGTGCAGGTTGATCTCGGTCGTTACGCCGAGCGGCTGCGACAGGTCCGGCTCGCGACCCGCGCGAAGCGCCGACACGGCCGACTTCAGCATCTCGGCGTAGAGCTGGAAGCCGACCTGCTGCATCTCGCCCGACTGCTCTTCGCCGAGCACTTCGCCGGCGCCGCGGATCTCGAGATCATGCATCGCGAGGAAGAAGCCGGACCCCAGATCCTCCATCATCTGGATCGCCTCGAGCCGCTTCTTCGCCTGCGCCGACAGTCCTTCCCACGGCGGCGTCAGCAGGTACGCGTACGCCTGGTGATGCGAGCGGCCGACGCGGCCGCGCAACTGATGCAGCTGCGCGAGGCCGAAGCGGTCGGCGCGATCGATGATGATGGTGTTCGCCGTCGGCACGTCGATGCCGGTCTCGATGATCGTCGAGCAGACGAGCAGGTTGATGCGCTGCGCGTAGAAGTCGCGCATCACGTGCTCGAGCTCGCGCTCGCCCATCTGGCCGTGCGCGACCGCGATCCGCGCCTCGGGAAGCAGCTGCGCGAGCCGTTCCTCGGTGGTGCGAATCGTGTCGATGTCGTTGTGCAGGAAATAGATCTGCCCGCCGCGCTTCAGCTCGCGCAACGCCGCCTCGCGCACGATGCCGGTGGAATACGACGACACGAACGTCTTGATCGCGAGCCGTCGCTGCGGCGCGGTCGCGATGACCGAAAAATCGCGAATGCCTTCGAGCGACATCGCGAGCGTGCGCGGGATCGGCGTGGCGGTCAGCGTCAGCACGTCGACCTCCGCGCGCAGGCGCTTCAGCTGCTCCTTCTGTCGAACGCCGAACCGGTGCTCCTCGTCGATGATGACGAGCCCCAGGTTCTTGAACTTCACGTCCGACTGGATGAGCTTGTGCGTGCCGATCACGAGGTCGATGCGGCCGCCGGCGAGACCCTCGAGCACCGCTTTGACTTCCTTCGTCGAGCGGAAGCGCGAAAGCTCCGCGATCTTCACGGGCCAGTCGGCGAAGCGGTCGCTGAAGACCTGGAAGTGCTGCTCGGCAAGAAGCGTCGTGGGCACGAGCAGCGCGACCTGCTTGCCGTCGGCGAGCGCGACGAACGCGGCGCGCAGCGCGACTTCCGTCTTGCCGAAGCCCACGTCGCCGCAGACGAGCCGGTCCATCGGCCGTCCGGCAGCGAGATCCGCGATCACCGCGTCGATCGCCGCCTGCTGATCCGCCGTCTCCTCGAAACCGAAGCCTTCCGCGAACGCCTCGAGGTCGTGCGCCTTGAACGAGAACGCGTGGCCATTGCGCGTCGCGCGCTGCGCGTACAAATTGAGAAGCTCGGCCGCGGTGTCGTGCGCCTGCTGCGCGGCCTTGCGCTTGGCCTTCTCCCATTGGCCGCTGCCGAGCTCGTGCAGCGGCGCCGCATCGGGAGAGGCTCCGCTGTAGCGGCCGATCACGTGCAGGTTCGACACCGGCACGTAGAGCTTCGCGTCGTTGGCGTAAAGGAGCTCGAGGAACTCGGTTGCGCCGTCTCCGACGTCGAGCGTGACGAGACCCATGTAGCGCCCGATGCCGTGCTCCTCGTGCACGACCGGATCGCCGATGCGGACCTCGGAGAGGTCGCGCACCATCGCATCGACGTTCGAGCGCTTGCCTTCGCGCCGGCCGCGCCGCACGACGTTCGCATAGAGCTCGGCCTCGGTGACGAACGCGAGGCGCGCAGCGGGCCACGCGAAGCCGGCCTGCAACGGCGCTGCGGTGAGGGCGATTTTCGCATCGCCCGCGACGAACGCGGCGAACGAGTCGACGGTCACCGGTTGCACGCCGTACTCGGCGAAGTACTGCTGCATCGTCTCGCGACGTCCCGCGCTCTCCGCGACGACCAGCATGCGCCCGTCGAGCATCGCGAGCACCTGCTTCAGCGCTGAAAGAGGGTCGTCCGCGCGGCGGTCGACGGTGACCGGCGGCAGGCGGCGCGTCGGTGCGTCGGGAGGAAGCGCGGCATCGGCGGCCGCGACGGTGACGTCGATGCGCGGGAGCCCCTTGATCGCGCCGCGGAACACGTCGTGCGGCAGGAACAGCGAAGGCGGCGGCAGCAGCGGCCGCGCCTTGTCGCCGCGCATCAGCCGGTAGCGCGACTCGGTGTCTTCCCAGAAGCGCGCGATGGCCGCGTCGACGTCGCCGTGCAGCGCGACGATCGCATCGGGCGGCAGATAGTCGACGAACGTCGCGGTCTCGTCGAAGAAGAGCGGCAGGTAGTACTCGATGCCGCCGGGGACGACGCCGTTCGACACGTCCTTGTACAGCGCCGAGCGCGACGGGTCGCCTTCGAACACTTCCCGGAAGCGCCCACGAAAGCGCGTACGCCCGGCTTCGTCGAGCGGGAACTCGCGCGCGGGAAGAAGCCGCACGTCGCGGATCGGATAGAGCGTGCGCTGCGAATCGGCATCGAACGTGCGGATGCTCTCGATCTCGTCACCGAAGAGGTCGAGCCGGTACGGCAGAGGCGCGCCCATCGGATAGAGGTCGATCAGGCCGCCGCGCACGCTGAACTCGCCGGGCGAGACGACCTGCGTCACGTGCGAATAGCCGGCGAGCGCGAGTTGCGCCCGCAACGCATCGACGTCGAGTCGCTGCCCTTGCGACAGAAAAAACGTGTGTGCCGCGAGGAATGACTGCGGCGCGAGCCGGTAGAGCGCGGTCTGCGCGGCGACGAGCACGACGTCGCATTCTCCGCGCGAGATCCGGTAAAGCGTTGCGAGCCGCTCGGAAACGAGATCCTGGTGCGGCGAGAAATGGTCGTACGGCAGCGTCTCCCAGTCGGGAAAGGTCGCGATCGCGAGCGTCGGCGCGAACCAACCGATCTCGGCGGCGAGGCGGGTGGCGGCGAGCGCGTCGGCGCAGACCACGACGAGCATCCGCTGGCGCGCCTGCGCGTCGAGGCCGGTTTGCGCCAGCACGAGCGCGTCGGCGGAGCCGGCGAGCGGCGGCAGCGCGACCTTCGCGGCGAAGGGGCGCCCCGAGGCCGGAATCCGGCCCGCGGGCGGCAGCGAAGCGGCGCCGGCCGCGAGCGTGGGAGGATCTATCGGGACGAGCGGCGGCAACGCCGCAAACGGATTTACGGGCGAAGCGCTGTCGGCGACGGGTTCGCGGAGGACCGGAAAAGGCGCGGAGGCGGCCGTCGCAGCATCGGTGGAGGCCGTCGGCATGCGAGACGCGGGGGCGCGTGAAGCGCGCCGCGCGGAGCCGATTATACCGCCGCGCCTCGTGTCTTCCCGCTCAGCGCGCGGCCTCCGTCGGGTGCCGCGACGACGTCACGCGGGTGTGCGTCCGTAACGATCCTCGAAGCGGACGATGTCGTCCTCGCCGAGGTAGTCGCCGCACTGGACCTCGATGATCACGAGCGGCTCCGCACCGCGGTTCTCGAGGCGATGGCGCGTTTCCACCGGGATGAACGTCGATTCGTTCGGGGGCACGTCGAACTCGCGCAGGCCGTTGGTGACGCGGGCGACGCCGCGCACGACGACCCAATGTTCGCTGCGCCGATGATGGAGCTGCAGCGACAGCGCGGCGCCCGGTCGCACCTCGATGCGCTTGATCTTGAAGCCCGGCGCCTCCTCGAGCAGCGTGTACGTGCCCCACGGCCGGCTCACGGTGCGATGCAGCTTGTACGCCTCGTGGCCGCGCGCCTTCAACTCGCCGACGACGTCCTTCACGCGCTGCAGGTGGTCGCGATGCGCGACGAGCACGGCATCGGGCGTGTCGACGATGACGAGGTTCTCGACGCCGACGGTCGCGACGACGCGCTCGTCGGCGTGCACGTAGGTGCCGCGCGTCGCGATCGCGATGCGCTCGCCATAGCCCGCGTTGCCCTCGTCGTCGGCCGCCGTCAGTGCGGCCACCGCCTGCCACGAGCCGACGTCGCTCCAGTCGAACGTGCCGCGCACGACCGCGACTTCACCCGCCTCGGCCGCGCGCTCCATGATCGCGTAATCGATCGAGATGTCCGGCACCGTGGCGAAGAGCGCCGCGTCGATCTCCAGCATCGTCGACGTCCCGAGCTCGGCGAGGGACTGCGCGACCGGGCGCACCGCTGCGAGCACGGCCGGCGCGTGCCGCTCGAACGCGTCGAGGATCGCATCGGCGGTGAACGCGAACATGCCCGAATTCCACACGTAGTGGCCGGCGGCGAGGTAATCGCGGGCGGTCGCGAGCGCCGGCTTCTCGACGAAGCGGCGCACGCGATACGCGGACGGCGCATGGTCGTCGGACGACGACAGCATGTCGGCGCACTCGATGTACCCGAAGCCCGTTTCCGGATGCGTCGGCGCGATGCCGAACGTCACGAGCATCCCCGACTGCGCGAGCGCCGCCGCGCGCGCGACCGCGTCGGCGAATGCGCGCTGGTCGCGAATCAGGTGATCGGCCGGCATCACCAGCAGCACGCGATCCGCCATGCCGCGAGCCTTTGCACACAGTGCGCCAAGCGCGACGGCGGGTGCCGTGTTGCGTCCGAACGGCTCGAGCAGGTACACGCACGTCGCCGCGGCGGCGCTCGCGTACGTGTCCTTCGTGTGGAAGTAGTAATCGCGATTGGTCACGGTGACGAGCGTGTCGACGCCGGCGAGCGCGAGCGCGCGGCTCGCCGTCTTGCCGAGCAGCGTTTCGCCATCGGGTAGCGGCATGAACGGCTTCGGCGCGGCCTCGCGCGAAAGCGGCCAGAGCCGCGTTCCGGCGCCGCCGGAGAGGATCATCGGTAAAAGCGTCGCACTCATGCATTCGCCTGCGATTTCGGGGGCTTCACTCTAGCGCACGAACGACTGTAGGACAAAGTTGGACATCAGGTTCCGGGAGGCGCCGATACGTGGCGTGCAAAGTTTTCCCTACCATGCGCCTGTTGCTGCCAACAATCACCGAATGAGGAATTCAATGCCCCTTCATGAAACGCTGACCGCTGAATCGACCAACGACATCGTCGTCGCGCTGCCGTTCGTGGCCGCTGCGCGTGCCGCGTCCGCACCGGCGCTCGGACGTTTCGGGCGCCTGTATGGCAGCTCGTCCGTCATGCAGGAAGTCTATCGAATGATCGAGAAGGTGGCGCCGACCGAGGCCACGGTGTTCATCACCGGCGAATCGGGCTGCGGCAAGGAGCTCGTCGCACGCACGATCCACGAGCGCAGCCCCCGCGGGCACGGACCTTTCGTCGCGATCAACTGCGGCGCGATTCCGCAGAATCTGATCGAAGCCGAGCTTTTCGGACACGAGCGCGGCGCGTTCACCGGCGCCAACCGCCAGCACCGCGGCTGCTTCGAGCGCGCGGAAGGCGGCACGCTGTTCCTGGACGAAATCACGGAAATGGCACCTGAAATGCAGGTGCGGCTCTTGCGCGTGCTCGAGACGGGCCGCTTCATGCGTGTCGGTGGCGACGGCGAAATCCGCACCAACGTGCGGGTGCTGACGGCGACCAACCGCGACGCGCTCGACGCGGTGCGCGACGGGCGCCTGCGCGAGGACCTGATGTACCGGCTCGCCGTGTTCCCCATCGTGCTGCCGCCGTTGCGCGAGCGCGAAGGCGACACCGAGCTTCTCGCCGAGCATTTTCTGCAGAACCTCAACGTCGAGGCCGGCTCGTCGAAGCGCTTCTCGCGTGCGGCGCTTACCACGATCCGCGCGTATCACTGGCCGGGCAACGTGCGCGAGTTGAAGAACGCCGTGCACCGCGCGTTCATTATGGCGGAGGACGTCGTCGAGCTCGATCTCGCGGGGCTCGCGTGCCCGGCGGTCGAGGGCGAATGCCTGCGCGTGCCCGTGGGCACGTCGCTCGCCGAGATGGAACGCCAGGCGATCTTCGCGACGCTCGATCACTGCCGCGGCAACAAGCGTCGGGCGGCGGAAATGCTCGGCGTGAGCCTCAAGACACTGTACAACCGGCTTACCGCGTACCAGGCCGAAGGTGCTCGACTCGCGTCCATGTAGGCTAGAATCGCGGGACGCGCGCGATTACGGGCACTCGATGATCCGAATCTTGATCGCGGACGATCACGCCATCGTCCGCGCCGGACTGCGGCAGTTCATCGCCGACCAGGTCGACATGGAGGTCGCCGCCGAAGCCGCGAGCGGCTCCGAGACGGTGGCCGCCGTGCGCGCAGCCGACTTCGACGTGGTGCTGCTCGACATCTCGATGCCTGACAAGAACGGGATCGACACGCTGCGGCTCTTGCGCCACGTCAAGCCGGAACTGCCGGTGCTGATGCTCTCCGCTTACGGCGAGGATCAGTATGCGGTCAACCTGCTCCGCGCGGGCGCGGCCGGGTATCTCAACAAGGAGGCGGCGTCGACGCAGCTCGTCGGCGCCATCCGTACCGTCGTGCAGGGCCGCAAGTACGTGAGCCCCTCGCTCGCGCAGATCCTCGCCGACGGCGTTTCGGGGGATGGCGAGAAGCCGTTGCACGCCGAGCTTTCGCAGCGCGAGTTCCAGATCTTCTGCAAGCTCGCCTCGGGCGCCGCGGTGTCGAAGATCGCCGACGAGCTCAACCTGTCGGTGAAGACGGTCAGCACGTACCGCACCCGCATCCTCGAGAAGATGGCGATGAAGTCGAACGCCGACCTCACGTATTACGCAATCAAGAATGGACTTATCGAATAAGCGCGGCCCAAGCCTCGGCTTTCCCCGAGCGTCGTAAAGGCAATCGGTGGACCCGAGACACATGCATCTGACGGGATCGGCTTCCGTTGACAAGGATTCGGCCGGCACCCGCGTGTCGCCGGACCGGACCGACGTGGCCAGCGAAACGCCGTTACGCGTCTTGCTCGTCGAGGACTCGCCACTCATCCGCGAACGGCTGGCGGAGTCGATCGCCGATCCGGGCCGCATCGAGATCGTGGGCCAGGCGGACAGCGAGCAGGCCGCGATCGGCATGCTGAGCGCGGCGCCTTGGGACGCGATGGTGCTCGACCTGCAACTGCGCCACGGCACGGGCCTCGGCGTGTTGCGCGCGCTGATTTCGAAGCGGCCGCCGAACACGAAGGTCATCGTGCTCACCAATTACGCGTTCCCGCAATACCGGGCGAAGAGCATGGCGCTAGGCGCCGACTACTTCTTCGACAAGGCGCGCGAATATCATCGCGTGCGCGAGGTTCTCGACGATCTTGCATCGGACCGGGGGTTCGACGTGCATTGACGGCGTTTTGAACAGCCGTCGTCGGCAGTGCGCCGACGGCACATGTAAGAATTGCCGCCCGCCTGATGCCTCGTTTCAAGTACGCGCGAGGCGTCGCCCCCAAAGGCCCTGAACGATAACGCTTTTGCTCCATGGCACGGCCAGTGCATCAACACGATGCGGCTTGGCCGCCCACGCGGCACGCGCAATCATCCACTCACGAAAGGGGACAGCCATGAAACGCCTTATCGCACTCGCGCTCGCCGCGACGTTCGCACTGCCGTCGTTCGCGCTTCTCTCGGGTTGCAACACGGTCGAGGGCGCCGGGAAGGACGTCCAGGCCGGCGGCTCGAAGATCAAGGAAGAGGCGCAAGAGCACAAGAAGTACTAACGGTCGAGCGCTCCCAACCGGCGGCGTCTGGAGTCGCGTGATCCGGCTCCAGGCGCCGTTTCCATATGCGCATCGAGACACCGCCCAAAACGCCCCGCCGCGTTAAGAACGGCAGCGGTGCTAACCCCGCGAGCAAGGCGCCCGAGCCGACGCTGCCGCGCCGGCAGAGGGCGACGGTCACCGCGTTGATCGTCCTCGCGGTGCTGGCGGTCGTCGCGGCGGCGAAGCTCGCCGAGCCGTTCATCGTTCCCGTCGTCGTCGGCGCGCTCGCGAGTTATTCGCTGAAGCCCTTGGTCGAGTGGCTCGACCACTTCCGTGTGCCACGGGCGCTCGGCGCCGCCGTGGTGCTGGTCGTCCTCGGCGGGCTGGTCGGTGGCGGCGTGTTTCTGCTGCGCGACGACGCGGGGTCGGCGCTCGCCGAACTGCCGAACGCCGCGCACAAGATCAGGCTTGCTGCGCACGAAAATGCGAACGGGCCCGCCGGTCCCATGAGCCACGTGCGCGAGGCGGCGAAGGAGTTGAATCGCGCCGCGGCCGAAGCCACGACCGGCGCGCCCGCGTCGACGAACGCTCCCGCGCCGCCTCCGCCGCAACCGAACGCGGTGGAGCGCTGGCTCTCCGAGCAGTCGGCGAAGGCGCTCGAGGTCGTCGTCGAGATCGGCGTCGCCGGGCTGCTCGCCTATTTCCTTCTCGCGGCCGGCGACACGTTCCGGCGCAAACTCGTCCATCTCGCGGGACCCACGCTCGCGGCGCGGCGAATCACCGTCGAGATCCTGGACGAGATCGACGCGCAGGTGCAGCGCTACCTGATGACGATGCTCGTTCTGAACGCGCTGATCGGCGTGTCGACGTGGGCGATCCTGCTGCTGTTCGGCGTCGACCATGCCGTGCTCTGGGGCGTTTTCGCAGCCATCGTCCATATCGTCCCGTACGCGGGATCCGCGCTGACCATCGGCATGACGGGCATCGCGACGTTCATCCAGTACGAGGACATCGCCCGCGCACTCGCCGTGGGCGGGCTGGTGGGCTTTGCGGCGACGATGATCGGGATGGGGCTCTCTGCGTGGATGCTCGGCCGGGCATTCCGGATGAATGCGGTGGCCGTGTTCGTCGGCCTCATGTTCTTCGGCTGGCTCTGGGGAGGATGGGGCCTGATCGTCGGCGTGCCGATCCTCGCGGTGATCAAGACCGCCGCGGATCGCATCGAGGCGCTCGAGCGCGTCGCTACTTTGCTCGGGGAGGCGCGGCGCCCGGTTGCCGCGGGCGGCAATGTATCGGACGGCGCGCCAGCCAAATCTTGAGTTGTCCTACGGGCACGCCCGGAAGTTCCATCAACCTGCGATGGAATTGCAAGGCACCTGGCCGCGCGAGTCGTAATACATTGAATGCGTTGTCTTTTTCTCGTGGCACATCGGTTGCACCTATCCGGTACACGACGGACCGCGTCGGTCCGCGAACACGAGGAGCCGCAGCATGAACTGGGACCGTATTCAGGGCAATTGGAAGCAGCTGACCGGGAAGGTCAAGGAGCAGTGGGGCAAGTTGACCGACGACGATCTCGATCGCATTGCAGGCAAGCGCGACCAGCTCGCCGGCAAGATCCAGGAGTCGTACGGCATCACCAAGGACGAGGCCGAGAAGCAGATCGACTCGTTCGCCGATCGCTACGGCGATTACGATTCGGCGTCGCCCGATTCGGGCATGCGCCACTAACCGGGGGAAACGCCATGTCACGCTTGATGATCAGCTTGCTCGCGGCAGCCGGCATCGCCTTCTCGGGTGCAGCGGCGGCCGCCGACGATCACGCGATGCCGCGCGATCAATACAAGGCCGACAAGGATCGCGTCGAGGCGCAGTACAAGGCCGACCGCGATCAGTGCAAGTCGCTCAAGGGCAATGCGGAAGACGTGTGCAAGGCCGAGGCGAAGGGCAAGGAGAAGGTGGCGAAGGCCGAGCTCGAGGCGCGGTACAAGAACACCGACAAGGCTCGCTACGACGCGCGTGTCGCGCGGGCGGATGCGGCCTACGACGTCGCCAAGGAGAAGTGCGACGACATGTCGGGCAACCAGAAGGACGTCTGCGTGAAGGAGGCGAAGGCCGCGCACACCAAGGCGAAGGCCGATGCGAAGGTTGCGAAGGCGGACAACGACTCGGGCCGCAAGGCCGCCGAAAAGCGCGCCGACGCGCGGCAGGACGCGCGCGAAGATACGCGCGACGCGCAGTACAAGGTCGCCGTCGAAAAGTGCGATGCGATGAAGGGCGTCGCGAAGGATCAGTGCGTCAAGGACGCCAAGATGCATTACGGCAAGACGTAATTTCTCGAGGCCCCTCGCCAGTCACGCGGCCGGACGCAATCGTCCGGCCGTTTTCTCATGAGGCGGGCGAGGCGACCGGCGCGGTTGCCGGCGCCGCGAGACGCGGCGCCGAGTCGGGTGCTTCGATCGCCGGCGATGGCGCGGCGCCCTGGTACGGCAACGGGATGAACACTTCGATCGTCGTGCCCGAGCCGGGGCGGCTGCCGATCTTGAACGTGCCGTTCAGCGCTCGCACCCGCTGGCGCATGCCCACGATGCCGTGCGACAGCCGGCTCGATTCGACCCCCGTCGGCAGGCCCGCGCCGTCGTCGTGCACGATCAGCGACACGCCGTCCTCGTCACCGAGCAGCTCGACGTCGACGTTGCGCGCACTCGCGTATTTGACGATGTTCGTGAGCGCCTCCTGCACGATCCGGTAGAGCGCGATCGACACTTCAGGCGGCAGCTCGATGTCGGCGAGGTTGAGCTCGCAGTTCAGGCCCGCGCGCTCGCACGTCTGGCGCACCTGCCAGTCGAGCGCCGAGGAGATGCCAAGGTTGTCGAGCAGCGTCGGGCGCAACTCCTCGATGATCCGCCGCTTCATCTCGACGCCCTCGTCGAGGATCTCGAGCGCGCGACCGAGCTTCTCGGCCGCCTCCGGCAACGCGGTCTTGCACTTCTGCGCCGCCCAGGCGACGTCCATCTTCGCGCCGACGAGGATTCCGCCGAGCTCGTCGTGAATGTCCCGGGCGAGCCGCGACTTCTCTTCTTCGCGCACGGTCTGCAGATACGTGGAAAGCTCGGAGAGCTCCTCGGTGCGCGCCGTGACCTCCTGCTCGAGGCGGCGCTGCTCCTCGATCAGCATGCGGCGCTTGGCCTCGCGCGCGCTGATCTCGCGGCGCGCAAGCGCCCAGACGACGAACAGCAGCGCGATCGTGAACGCCGTCATCGTGAGCATCCCGACGCGGCCGAACTCGATGTCCTGCGCCCAGCGCGCGCCTCCGCGCTGCGACGACTCGCGCAGCTCGTCCAGAATGCTCTGCGCCTGGATCCGGATCTCGTCCATCAGTCGTTGACCGAGACCCGTGTCGATCAGCTGGAACGCGGCTTGGCGCCCATTGCGGTCGTTCAGCGCGAGCGTCGATTCCAGCTCGTTCACTTTCTTGCCGATCAGCACGTTGAGCTGCGCGGTGTGGTCGATCATCACCGCCGTGCCGTTGGCGTTGATCAACTCACGCAGGCGCGCGAACGTCTTGTCGATCTTCGGCAACGCCGCCTTGTACGGGTTGAGATAGGACGGGTCGCCGGTCAGCAAGTAGCCGCGCTGGCCCGACTCGGCCTCGCCGATCAGCGCCAGCGTCTCGTTGACGGCGGTCTCCATCTCGAGCGCCGCTGACATCGCCTTGTTCGCGAACTCGAGCCGTCGGTAGCCGATTTCGGCGAAGCCCAGGACGGCGAGCGAAACGATGACGCCCAGCGCCAAAGGCAGCAGCACGCGCAGCGGGAGGAGCCGTTTCATTGCAGGCTTCACGAGCGGGACGCCCGGCGAGGGCCGGGAACGTTCACTATACGTCGGCTGGGTATCCATCTCAAGCGCGGGCGCGAGGCGTCGGCGTTTGTCTTACAGGACTATCGGCTTGCGGCCGATAGAAGCGATGTGCGAAGGCGACTAAACTTCATTCAACTGCGGTCTTGAAATCCGGAAATCGAGGCGAGCGAGGAAGCGATGTTGAAATGGTCGGTGGTGTTCTTCCTGCTCGCGGTGGCCAGCGGCGTGCTGGGCGTCGTCGACAACAATCTCACGACGGCGGTGATGGCGCAGGTCCTCTTCTTCGGCAACGTCGTGCTGTTCGTGGTCTTCACGCTGCTCGGCTCGATGTCGACGCAGGCGCTCGATCCGCCAACGATCGATTCGCGACGCCGCGATTCCTGACCCATTCGTCTCCCTCCCCCTCGCGCCCAAACGAGGGGCCCTCGACGCCGCTTCCACATAGCGGCGTCTTTTTTTTGCGCAATTTCGTCGCGGCCTACTTCGTCGGCTCGGGCTTCGCGGACCCGCCATCGGATGGGCGCCCGCTGTCCTTCTCGAGCGCGGTATCCGAGTAGTTGTTCGCCTGGCCGGCCTTGGGCATCTGCGTCGATTCTTCCTGCGCCGTCAGCGTGCCGTGCCGGGGACTGTTCGCCGCCGTATCGCGCGCCGTGCCGGGCATGCGCGCGCCGTTCTCGCCGGTCGTCGCCTCCTTCTTGGCCTTGTCGGCAGTGGCGGTATCCGGCGCCTTCGCCGCATTCTCCTGCGCCTGCACCGCCTGCGCCTGGCTCGTCGGCGCACCGTCCTTGCTCGGCTGGGCGGCGCCGGCGAGATGCTCGTCGGAACTGGCGAACGCCATTTGCGCGTTGGTGCCGGGTGCCATCGTGTTCGCATTCGGCGCCACCGGCGTTCGCTCGGCGGGCGCTGGCGGCGCGCTCGGCGTCGTGATGGGTGCGACGATGGCCGTGGGATTTTTGACGCCCGCGGGGACCGATGTCGTGCGATTCGGATCCGGGTTGTTGCAGGCGGCGAGCGCGAGGGATACGCCGGCCAGCACCAGCAGGTTCGGTTGTCTCATGCATGCTCCTCTGAAACGGTTGAAGCGATGCGACCGCATCGCGACACCCGGACACCCGGGCGTTCGCGCACACCGTAGCGCGCAACGTGCGCGCAGGGCAGCGGCGCGGCGCGCATTCCGCTGTAGGAGCGTCCCGACGGCCGGGCAGCAATTGCAGCCGCGAAGAGCAAAGACGATGAGGGCCGCATGGCACGCGGCGGCTAAGCGTTTGGTTCCGGGAGCAATTTGGAGTTCCGTTGCATGGCACGAATGGTGCGGGAGTCCCCTCGATCGACCGCACCGTGCGGCCAATACGTTTCGTGGAGGTCCGAAATGCTCTATTACGCCGTGGTTTTCTTTATCATCGCGTTGATCGCAGCGCTATTCGGTTTCGGCGGCATCGCGGCCGGCGCCGCCGGAATCGCCAAGATCCTGTTCGTCGTATTCCTTATCGTCGCGCTCGTGACGTTCCTGCTGTCTCTGGCGCGGCGCTAACATAGGAGGTCGACATGGAAGACAGCTATCAAGCAGTGACCGGCCACGGGAACGGAAGCATCTCGCAAATGACTAAGCCGGTGTCGCCGGACATCGAGCAGCTCACGCACGATTTCCGCACCTTCATCGCCGACTGCGAAACGCTGTTTCGCAACGCGACGACGCTTTCCGGCGCGGGTGCCACCATTGCGAGGGCTCAGCTTTCCGAGGGAATGGCGGCTGCCAAGATCAAGTTCGACGCGATGCGAATGACCGCTGCGGATCGGGTGCAGCGAACCCGCAGCGCCACCGAAGAGTACGTTCGACGCGAGCCGATGAAGGCGATCGCCTATGCCGCCGGGGCGGGTGCGGTGCTCGGGCTCCTGTTCTCCCGCCGCTGACGAAAGAGAAAGCCATGGCGAATCAAGTGCGCGGAGGCAATTCCACGCCTTTCCTGACCGACGTCGCGACACTGCGCGCCCGTGCCAGACAGCAAATGGATGCGGGCGCCGTCACGCCCGACTACGGCGCCGACCCGAAGGTCGTCGTGGAGGTGCTGAACGCGGCGCTCGCGACGGAGATCGTCTGCGTGCTGCGATACAAGCGTCATTACTTCATGGCGCAGGGCATCGCCTCGGAAGCCGTCAAGGACGAATTCGCCGAACATGCGGCGGAGGAGCAGGAGCACGCGGACCGCATCGCCGAGCGCATCGTCCAGTTGGGCGGCGAGCCTGACTTGAATCCCGACACGCTGATGGCGCGCAGCCATTCGGAGTACAAGCCCGGCACCTCGCTCGTCGACATGCTTCGGGAGGATCTGGTTGCCGAGCGGATCGCCATCCAAAGCTACCGCGAGATGGTCGCATGGCTGCACGGGAAGGACCCGACGACGAAACGGATGTTGGAAGAGGTCCTCGCCAAGGAGGAGGAGCACGCCGAGGACATCCAGTCGCTGCTCGCCGGCATCAAGGATTGAAGTCGGCCGACCTCGTCGCCATCTGCTGCTTCGCGGGCGCCCGACGAGGGCGTCCGCCAAGCGTATCATTCCGTTTCCAGCGCTCGCCGGTTTCGCCGGCGGCCCATCGACACCGGGGGTGTACTGGTTTCGACGGGGGTATCGAAGCAGCGCGGGGCATGCCGAGGCGCTTGTCCTCGTAAAACTCGAGCACTCGCAAACTTAACTGCGAACGACGAAAACTACGCTCTGGCGGCTTAATCCCGCCGGACCTCGCACCGGGCGGCGCTCAGCTCGGGTGATGCGCGGGTAACCCCGCAAGTCACGGCGAGGACATTTCGGGCGATCGCGCCTTACCCGGGTCACTTGGGCCAGGCGCTAAAACAAGGTGACTGGTCCTTGCGCAGCCTGTCCGTCGGCGACGCGGGGACGAGATCCAAACGACGCGACTAAGCATGTAGTCCCGACTGCAGAGGGCTTCCGGACGCGAGTTCGATTCTCGCCACCTCCACCAATCCTCTGAATGACGGCCCCGACCTGGGGCCGTTTTCTTTTCAATTCCATAGCGCACGGCAGTATCGCGTTGTCTAGGCTGGCTCGCTAGAACCTATCTCAAATTCGCTTCAGGAGCATGGTGATGCTGGCGAGCTCGACGAAGCCGAGGAAATTGCTGACGCAGTACTCCCAGCGGGTAACCAGCCGACGCTTCCACTGAAGCCATGCGAAAAAGCGTTCCACCCACCAGCGACGTGCGTAGCGGCGCAAGCGGCGTCCGTCCTGCGTCTTGAGTGTGCGATTCGACCGATGCGGCGAAATCATCTCTACGCCTTGCTGTTTCAGCGTCTCGTCCAGCGCGTCGCTGTCGTACGCCTTGTCGCCAATCAGCTTCTCCGGCTTCGCCTCGATCATGTAGAAGTCGAAGCTCAGTTGCACCAGCGTGACCTCGTGGTGATTGGCCGCATGCGTGCTCACCGACAATGGCAAACCGTTGCGATCCACGATAGCCATGATCTTGACGCCCTTGCCGCGCCGGGTCGGGCCGATCTCCGCGCCCCCACCCTTGGCACTGGCAAACGCCGCGTCGATGAAACATTCGCTCGCGTCAATGTCGCCGCGCTCGCGCAGCTCATTCGCCAAATCGGTCAAGACCGCGCGCAGGATTTCCCGCTCGCACCACTGCTGAAAGCGACGATGCACCGTCTCGTAGTTGGGATAGCACTGCGGCAGCATGTGCCACTGCGCCCCGGTGTTCAAAATCCACAACACCGCTTCGAGCACTTGCCGTGTCGGCACCGGCCTGCGGCCCGGGCGCTGCGGTGGAATGTTTTCCTCGGGGAAATGGTCCCGAATGCGTTCCCATTGTTCGTCGGTCAACCGCAGCACGAACGCGATTCTATGAACTCGCTCTCGTGCTCACAAGCATTTTGAGATAGGTTCTAGTGGCTGCTCGGTGATAGCGCCGCATAGTGCGCATTCGGCCATCCGATCGAAACCGGTCGGCTGATCGGTGAACAGTAGGTAGAAGCGGGGTTCGGCATGATGGCCTAGGGGCTGCCTTCGACTGACATAGCGCCGTTCCAATGGGTGAGCTGCGCTACTGCTCGCTTCAGTGCATTCACTTCTCCACGTAGGTCTTCAATGGCGTGCTGTTGCGCCTGGATCTGCGCCTCTTTTTCCTGCACGACTCGATGTAAACCCTGGATTGCCGCAAGTGCTATGCCTGCCTCGTCGACAGTGGCAATGTGCTTGTTGTCAGCACCCAGCCCGAAAGCCGCGTAGAAGTCTTGTGCGACGGGACCGACGTGAATCTCGTCTCGCTGAACCTTGTACCGCCACTCCGTGACCGGCATGGCATCTACCTTGGCGAGGATCTCCAGCCGATCGATGTCATGGAAGTCGGTTTTCAGCTCGCGATCGGAGGCGTTCACCCACGTGCCACCATCCGACAAGTACGCATTCGTCCATGTTGCGAACGTCTTGCCGGACACGGTGTCGCCGATCACTGCCCAACGCGTGCCGTTGCCGCCCGCGAGGCGTGTTCCATAATCGATCGAAAGGCCATGAGTGCCCATTACCCGAAACTGGTACGAGGTCCCGAAGCAATCTGCACCTCCACCGATCTGCCAGTATACGAAGAGCACGCATCCGTTCTGGTTAGCGTTCGCGCCCGAGCCCGCTGCGAAACTAGCTGTGCCGCTTGCGACGTTCGAGAGGCCTCCGGGCACGGTAGCCCAATCGCCACTAGCGACGTTGCCAATTCCACCTGACACCGTTGCCGAGTCGCCACTTGCCGCATTCAGGCTTCCACCTGCGACAGTTGACGAATTGCCGCTCGCTAAGTTGGCATCGCCACCACTGACGGTAGCGAAGTAGTTAGACGTATTGTTGCTACACGAAACCGCACCGCCACGCGTACTTGCAAAACACGACACCGATTCCAGGCTAGTACCTCCACCGGCGATCGTTTGACCAGGAAACGCCGACGCTGCCGAGTTAGTTGGGTCGCCGCCGACAATGTTAGGGGTGATGTACGTGTTCGTCGTCGGCTCGAAACGCATGATCGGCACGTTAGCTAGGAGCAAATCGAGTGGCTGGTCGTCGGTGGTACCGATCTGCGCTGTCGTCCCGAACGCATTGCCGCCTTGCATGAAGAACTTCCCGCCATTCCCGGTCGGCGCCGCGAAGTAGCCGACCACGTCAATCGCCACGTTCGCGCCACCACCCCGTACCTGCACACTGATCTGCTTGTCCGCCGTGTCGATCTTCGCCGCAGTCGACACCGTATTGAAATTGATCGATGCCACGTAGACCATCGTGGCCGTGCTGCCAAAGGTCGCACCCTGCGGCAGGATCTCGATGTCGCCGGATGCATTGGTCGTCGGCATCCCGAACACCTGAAG